>NZ_JBHXJE010000024.1:0-94392 GCF_042723275.1 Streptomyces sp. NPDC058373
CCTGTTGGGGGCTTGGTGGTACCCCCGGGCGGCCGGGGGCGCCCCCCACTTTGGGCGGGCGGGCGCCCCCCCGCCCGCCCCCGCGCCCGGGGGCCGGCGGCATCGAGTGCCGCGGCCCACCGGGCTCGCCTCCGTCGGCCCCTCTCAGGGGGGCCTCGCTCACCGCTCCGGCTGCTGGAGCGCCTCGCGGATCGTCCGCATCACCTCGTCGAGCGGGGCGTCCGTCCGCGCCACCGTCACCAGCACCTCGTCCTGCCGGGTGGTGGTGGCCGCCGGGGCCTGGTCGGCCTGCTCGGCGCCCGCGCCCTTGCGGCCGGCCCCTATGCCGCTGCCGAAGGTGTTGCGGACGATGCCGAAGGCGTGGTCGAGCTGGGTCTCCACGTCGCCCTTGCCGTCCGCCCGCAGCCAGCGCCGCAGCACGTGGTTGTGGGCGGTCACCACCGCCGAGGCCGCCACCTCGGCGAGCAGCGGGTCGTCACTGCCGTCCATGTGGGCGTGCTCGTCGAAATGGCCCAGCAGATACCGCGTGAACAACCGCTCGTACCGGGCCACCGAGGCGATCTCCGCCTCCCGCAGGGTCGGCACCTCCCGGGTGAGCTTGTAGCGGGCCACCGAGATCTCCGGATGGCCCGCGTACATCTTCATGACTTCCTTGATACCGCGGCAGACCGTGTCCAGCGGGTGCTCGTGCGGGGGAGCGGCGTTCAGCACCGCCTCCGCGCGGATCAGCGTGTCGTCGTGGTCCGCGAAGATCGCCTCTTCCTTGGAGCGGAAGTGGCGGAAGAACGTCCGGCGGGCCACCCCGGCGGCGGCGGCGATCTCGTCGACCGTCGTCGCCTCGTACCCCTTGGTGGCGAAGAGCTCCATCGCCGCCGCCGACAGTTCGCGCCGCATCTTCAGGCGCTGCGCCGCCGCGCGGCTCCCGGCGGCGCTCTCCGGGACTTCGGCGGGGCTGGCGGTTCGGGTGGTCCGTCGTGCGGAGTCAGCGGGCTGGGCCATGCCCTGAACGTACTCCATCGGCGCGTCGGCCCGCGCCCCGCCCGGGAGCGGGGCGCTCCACGCGCCCCGCTCCCGGGCGGGCGGCCCGAGCAGCCCGCCCCACTGACCTGCCGGCTCAGCGGCGGGCATGTTCGCGGAAACCCCGGCCCGTCTTGCGGCCGAGGCAGCCCGCGGCCACCAGGTGTTCGAGGAGCGGGGCGGGGGCCAGGCCCGGGTCGCGGAACTCGCGGTGCAGCACCTGCTCGATGGCGAGCGAGACGTCCAGCCCGACCACGTCGAGGAGTTCGAACGGCCCCATCGGGTAGCCGCCGCCGAGCTTCATCGCGGCGTCGATGTCGTCCAGCGTCGCGTAGTGCTCCTGCACCATCTTCACCGCGTTGTTCAGGTACGGGAAGAGGAGCGCGTTCACGATGAAACCGGCCCGGTCGCCGCAGTCCACCGGGTGCTTGCGGATCCTGGCGCAGACCTCGCGGACGGTGGCGTGCACGTGGTCACCGGTCAGCACGGTCCGCACCACCTCGACCAGCTTCATCGCCGGGGCCGGGTTGAAGAAGTGCATCCCGATGACGTCCTCGGGACGGCCGGTGGCCGTCGCGCAGGCCACCACCGGCAGCGAGGAGGTGGTCGTGGCGAGCACCGCACCGGCCTTGCAGACCTTGTCCAGCGTGGTGAAGAGCTGCCGCTTCACCTCCAGGTCCTCGGCGACCGCCTCCACGGCCAGGTCGACCTCGGCGAAGGCGTCCAGCGAACCCGCCGGGGTGATCAGCTCCAGCGTCGCGGCGGCCGCCTCGGCGGTCGTCCGGCCCCGGTCGACCGAGCGGCCCAGCGACTTGGCGATCCTCGCCTTGGCCTTCGCCGCCTTCTCCTTACTGCGGGCGGCGAGCACCACCGGGTAACCGGCCTTGGCGAAGACCTCCGCGATCCCCGAGGCCATCGTCCCGGACCCGGCCACGCCCACCGAGCCGACCGGGCGGCCCTGGGCCGTCCCCGCCTCGCCGGAGAGCGGCGTCAGGGCGTCCCGCACGACGGTCGCCGAACCGGGCCGCTCGTACGTGTAGAAGCCGCGGCCCGCCTTGCGGCCGGTCAGTCCGGCCTCGCTGAGCTGGCGGAGGACCGGCGCCGGGGCGTGCAGCCGGTCGCGGGACTCGGCGTACATCGCGTCCAGCACGGTACGGGCGGTGTCCACGCCGATCAGGTCGAGCAGGGCCAGCGGACCCATCGGCAGGCCGCAGCCCAGCCGCATGGCCGCGTCGATGTCCTCCCGGGAGGCGTACTTGGCCTCGTACATCGCGGCGGCCTGGTTGAGGTAGCCGAAGAGCAGGCCGTCCGCGACGAAGCCCGGCCGGTCGCCGACGGCCACCGGCTCCTTGCCCAGTTCCAGGGCGAGTTCGGTGACCCGCTCCACCGCGTCCGGGGAGGTCAGCACCGAGGAGACCACCTCGACCAGCTTCATCGCCGGGGCCGGGTTGAAGAAGTGCAGCCCCAGCACCCGCTCCGGGCACCGCGACTCGGCCGCGAGTCGGGTCACCGACAGGGCGTTGGTGCCGGTGGCGAGGATCGCGTCGGGGCGGACCACCGCGTCCAGGTCCCGGAAGAGCTGCTGCTTGATCTCGTACGACTCCGGGACGACCTCGATGACCAGGTCGGCGTCGGCCGCCGCCTGGAGGTCGGTGAAGACGCGGAACCGGGCGAGCGCGTCGCTCCGCTCGCCCTCGGTCATGCGCTCCTTGGCGACGGCCCGGGCGGTGGAGCTCTCCACCGCGGTCACGGCGAGGGCCGCCTGCGCCTCGCTGACGTCGATGCCGACGACCTCGCGCCCGGCACGGGCCAGCACCTCGGCGATGCCCGTCCCCATGGTGCCGAGGCCGACCACGGCGACGGTGCGCAGGGCGGAGGCGGGGGAGGACGAGGAGGGCTGGGAGGACGGGGACGGCGACGAGGAAGGGGACAGGGAAGGACGGTCCATCGAGGACTCCTGGGATGAGGGGTGACGACGGCCGGGGCGCCTGGCGCACCCGGTGAGGGGAGGGCGGCGGGCCTGTCCCGGGCCACGCCGTCGTACGTACTGCTGCCGGACCGACCGGCGGGTCCCCGTGGGCGGTGGCTGCGTCACCAGGCCACCGCGAGGGCTCACGCGCGGGTGTCCGGCCCGCGCTCCTCTGAGCTTAACCAGTGGGTAACGAGCGCGCCAGTCCCTTGTCGTCCCTGCGGCCGGGTGTGCGGGCCGCGTCCGGGGCCCGCACACCCGGCGGTTCAGCGGCCCGCCGCCTGAGCCGGTACGGGTTCCTCTGCCGCGCCGGAGGCGCCCCCGGCGTGGTGGCGGCCGATCGGGAGCATCAGGGGGCGGCCGGAGACGGGGTCCTCGATGATGCGGCTCTCCAGGCCGAAGACGACGCGGACGGTCTCCTCGGTCAGCACCTCGGCCGGGGTGCCGTGGGCGTGCAGCCGGCCCTCGGCGAGGGCGATGAGGTGGTCCGCGTACCGGGCCGCCAGGTTGAGGTCGTGCAGGACCATGACGACGGTGGTGCCGCGCGAGGCGTTCAGGTCGGTCAGCAGGTCCAGCACCTCGATCTGGTGGCTCACGTCGAGGAAGGTGGTGGGCTCGTCCAGCAGGAGCAGGTCGGTCTGCTGGGCCAGCGCCATGGCGATCCAGACGCGCTGGCGCTGCCCGCCGGAGAGTTCGTCCACCGCGCGGTCGGCCAGCTCCTCCGTCTGCGTCGCCTCCAGGGCCGAGGCCACCGCCGCGTCGTCCTGCGCGCTCCAGCGGGAGAAGACGCCCTGGTGCGGGTGGCGGCCGCGGCCGACCAGGTCCGAGACGGTGATGCCCTCGGGCGCCAGCGGCGACTGCGGCAACAGGCCGAGGGTGCGGGCCAGTTCCTTGGCGGGGAAGCGGTGCACCTCCCGCCCGTCCAGCACGACGCGGCCCTGACGGGGCGCCAGCAGCCGGGACATCGACCGCAGCAGCGTCGACTTGCCGCAGGCGTTGGCGCCGACGATCACCGTGATCCGGCCCGGCGGCACGACCAGGTCGAGGGAGTCGATGACGACCCGGTCGGCGTAGCCGAGGGTGAGCCCTTCGGCGGTCAGTGAGTGGTCGGTGGTCACAGCGAGCCTCCCGCCCGGTTGGTGCGGACGATCAGGTAGACGAGGTAGGGGGCGCCGAGCACGCCGGTGACGATGCCGACCGGGTAGCGCTCGCCGAAGGCGAACTGGCCGCAGAAGTCGGCGACGAGGACCAGCAGGGCGCCGACGAGGCCGGCCGGGACGAGCAGCGAGCCGCCCGCCCCCACGATCCGGGCGGCGATGGGCCCGGAGAGGAACGCCACGAAGGCGATCGGTCCGGCAGCCGCCGTCGCGAAGGCGATCAGCCCGACGGCGGCGACGATCACCGTGATCCGGGTGCGTTCGACGCGGACACCGAGGGCGGAGGCGGTGTCGTCGCCGAGTTGCAGCGCGGAGAGGTTGCGGCTCTGGCCGAGCAGCAGCGGGGTGAGGACGACGGCGGCGACGGCGGCCGGGACGACCTCCTCCCAGGTCGCGCCGTTGAGGCTGCCGGTGAGCCAGCGCATCGCCTCCTGGAGGTCCCACTCGGCCGCCTGGGAGAGCACGTACGAGGTGATGCTGTCGAGCATCGCGGACATGCCGATGCCGATCAGGATGAGCCGCGTCCCGGCGACGCCGCCCTTGAACGCCAGGGAGTACACCAGCAGGGCGACGCCGAGGCCGGCGGCGATGGCGACCACCGACACCTGCACCTCGCCGAGGGAGAGGGTGACGATGGCGAGGGCGGCGGCCGCGCTCGCGCCGGAGCTGATGCCGATGATGTCCGGGCTGGCCAGCGGGTTGCGCAGCATGGTCTGGAAGGTGACGCCCGCCAGGCCGAAGCTGAACCCGGCCACCACGGCGAGGACCGCGCGCGGCAGCCGCAGCTCGCCGACGGTGAACGAGGCGCCCGGCACCTGCTCGCCGAGGATCACCCGCAGCACGTCGCCCGGCGGGTAGTAGGTGCGTCCCGCCACCAGCGTGGTGGCGAAGGCCGCCACCACGAGGGCGGCCAGCACCAGCACGACCAGGCGGCGGCGGGAGGCGCCCCGGACGCGTCGCCGGGCGGCGGCCGCGACGGCGGCAGGGGCCGGTTCGGCGCCGGGCCGGGTGAGGACGGGGGCGCTCACAGGGCACGCACCTTCTGTCGGCGGACGATGTAGATGAAGAAGGGTGCTCCGATCAGCGCCGTCACGATGCCCACGTCGATCTCGGCGGGCCGGGCCACGACCCGGCCTACCACGTCGCCGACGGTGAGCAGCACCGCGCCCAGCAGCATGGAGAGCGGGAGCAGCCAGCGGTGGTCGACGCCGACCAGTAGCCGGCAGGTGTGCGGCACCAGCAGGCCGACGAAGGCGATCGGCCCGGCGACCGCGGTCGCCGCCCCGCACAGCAGGACGGCACCGAGCGCGGCCACCGCCCGCACCAGCGCCACGCGTTCGCCGAGCCCCGCCGCCAGCTCGTCGCCGAGGGCGAGCGAGTTGAGGGCGCGCGCCGACAGCAGGCAGAGGGCGAAACCCGCCAGCAGGAACGGCAGCACCTGCCCGATCCGGTCGTACGAGGCGCCGCCGACGCCACCGATCTGCCAGAGCCGGAAGCTGCCCGCGATGTCGTTGCGCGGCAGGATCACCGCGCTGACCAGCGAGGCGAACGCCGCGGACGTGGCTGCCCCGGCCAGCGCGAGCTTCAGCGGGGTGGCGCCGCCGCGGCCGAGCGTGCCGACCGTGTAGACGAAGAGCGCCGAGGCGGCGGCGCCCGCGATCGCCACCCAGATGTAGGAGGTCGGGGAGGTGAGCCCGAAGAACGCGACGCCGGTCACCACGGCGAGCGAGGCGCCCATGTTGACGCCGAGGATGCCCGGGTCGGCCAGCGGGTTGCGGGTCACGCCCTGCATCACGGCGCCGGAGAGCGCGAGTGCGGCACCGATCACCACGGCCAGCAGGGTGCGCGGGATCCGCTTGGCGGCGGCCGCCTGACCCAGCGTCGCGTCCGCGCCGCCGAGCCCCGCCCGCACGTCCGGCCAGGGCACGTCCCGCGACCCGTACGCGATGGAGGCCGCCATGACCGCCGCCAGGACGAGCAGGGCGGCGACGAGCCAGAGCGTGCGGACGCCCGCCGGACGCCGGATCACGGCGTCCGGCGCGCGCCGGGTGGCGAGCGTCGTCACTTGACCTTGTCCGCGGCCTTGGCCAGCGCGGCGGCGTAGTCGTCCAGCACGTAGGAGATCGACAGCGGCGTCGGGTTGGCGGCGGTGGCCAGCGGCGAGGAGCTGCCGGGCAGCAGGTAGGCCGAACCCCGCTCGATGGCGGGCATCTTGGAGAGCACCGGGTCCTTGCGGACCGAGGTGAGCAGCTCGCCCTTCTCGTCGCCGTACCCGGTGACGATGTCGACGTCGTCGAAGGCGTCGATCTGCTCGGCGCTCTGCGTCAGGGCGAACTTCTTGGTGCCCTGGGACGCCTTCTCGATGCTGCCGGGGGTCTTCATGCCGAGGTCGAGGAAGAACTGCGTGCGGGTGTCGTGCGTCGTGTAGAAGCCGATCTCGCTGACGTCGTTGGGGTCGACGTGCGTCATGAACATCGCCGTCTTGCCCTTGAGCTGCGGGTACTTGGCGGCGGTCGCGGCTATCTCGCCGTCCAGCTCCTCGATCAGCTTCTCGCCCTCGCCGGCCATGCCGATCGCCTCGCTGTTGGTGCGGATGATCTCGCGCCACGGCGTGGCCCAGGGGGCGTCCGGATAGGCGACCACCGGTGCGATCTTGCTGAGGGTGTCGTAGTCCTTGCGGGTGAGCCCGGAGTACGCGGCGAGGATCACGTCGGGCCGGGTGTCGGCCACCGCCTCGAAGTCGATGCCGTCGGTCTCGTCGAACAGGACCGGGGTGTCCGCCTTCAGCTCGTCCAGCTTCTCCTCGACCCAGGGCAGCACCCCGTTGCCGTCGTCGTCACCGAAGTTGGCCGCCGCCATGCCGACCGGGACGACGCCGAGGGCGAGCGGCACCTCGTGGTTGGCCCAGTTCACCGTGGCGACGCGCTTCGGCTCGGCGGGGATGGTGGTCTTGCCCAGGGCGTGCTCGACGGTCAGCGGGAAGCTGCTCGAACTGCCCTTCTGGTCCTTGCTTTCCGCGGTGTCGGCACTCTCGGTGTCGGCGCCGCTGCCGCAGGCGGAGAGGGTGAGCAGGGCGGCGGCCGCTGCGACCAGGCGAAGGCGGTGTGAGGACATGGGTGCGTGCCCAGCTTTCGGGTGTCGGGGGTGGCGCCTCTCGCGCGTCCGGGCAGGGGGCACCGTCGCGGAAGGCGCACCGCGCTTGCACAAGCGACTTAGGTAAGCCTTGCCTTGGCACTTTATGAGAGGCGGGTCGAGTGTCGCAATCAACCGGATGAGACAGCCGCTGTAGCGATCGGGACATGCGAAGTGCCGTGGGGCTCACAGGGAGGGTGGCGGTGCTGCGGGCCGGGCGCGCGAGCAGACGTGCGTGCGCCTCACGTCAGCCGGGTCGCCGGGTCCGGGTACGGCTCAACCGGGCCGGAACGTGCCGGGGGTGAGCCCGGTCGCCCGGCGGAAGGCGGCGCCGAAGGCGCTCGACGAGCGGTAGCCGACCTGCTCGGCCACGGCCTCCACCTCCCAGCCCCGGGTCAGCAGCCCGATGGCGTGCTGGGCGCGGACCGCCGCGACCCAGCGCGCGAAACTGGTGCCCGTCTCGGTGGTGAACGCCCGCGTGAGGGTGCGCGGGCTGACGCCGAGCGCGGCCGCCCAGTCGGTCAGCGTCCGCCGGTCGCCCGGGTCCTCGCGTACGGCGTCGGCGATCGGACGCAGCAGGGCGGAGGCGGGCAGGCGTACCAGCAGTTCGCGGGGGGCGGGGGTGAGGACGTCCAGCACCAGTGTCTCGGTGGCCGCCCGGGAGGCGGGCGGCAGCCCGGGTTCGCCGAGCCGTTCCAGCAGCAGCCGCAGCAGCGGGGTGATCTCGACCGCCACCGGCGTGTCCGAGATGGACGAGGTGGTGCGGAAGCCGAAGAAGCTGGCGCGCAGGCAGATCCCGGCCGCCGCCGCCCCGCCGTGCAGGGTGCCCGCCGGCATCCACAGGCCCACCGCGGGGGTGATGGTCCAGATCCGGGACCCCACGATCGCCGATGAGGCGCCCCGCTCGTTCCACAGCAGTTCGTGGAAGGGATGGGAGTGGTCGTTCCACGCGGTGTCGTGCGGGACGACCTCCTCGTACCCCTGGATGACGAAGGGCGTCTCCACCGCGCCGGGCGCGTGGGCCGGCAGTGTGCGGGTCTCCCTGGTCATGCGGTCAGCTTATGGAATCGTCCGCCCGGCCCGGCGGGGTGCCCGGCGCCCGACCGGGAACCACCGGATTCGGACATTCCCCGGATACCGGTGCGGGTCCGGGCCTAGGGTCGGGGAATGGACCAGGATGTGTGGCGGGGCCTGCTGGCGCGGGCGTCGAAGGAGGCCGGGGAGGACCCCCGGGTGGAATGGCTCGCGGCCGCCGGTGACGAGGAGCTGAACACCGTGCTGACCGCGCCCCAGGAGCCGTTGTGGGCCAGGGAGCTGGCCGCCTTCCGGCTGGGCACGGCGGGGGACCGGCGGGCCTTCGAGACGCTGGTGCTGCTGCTCAACCACCGCGAACCCGGGCGGTGCGCGAGCGCGGCCCACGCCCTCGCCGAACTCGGCGATCCGAGGACGGCCCGGGCCGCCGCCGCCCTCGCCACCAACGAACTCCGCGTCGCCTACGCCCTCCACCCGGTACGCCTGCTGGTGGCGCTCCGCGCCCCCGAGGCGGTGCCCGCCCTCATCGCCGTGCTGGAGCGCCGACTCGCCCCCGGCGACCGCTACCAGGCCGTCGCCCTCGCCTGCGCCGACGGGCTCGGGGAGCTGGGCGACCCCTGCGCACGCCCCGTGCTGCGGGCGGCGCTGGCGCGCCCCGGGCTGGCGATCGTCGCCCGGGGCGCGCTGGAACGGCTGCCGCGCTGAGCGGGGCGCCGCGGGTCCCGCCGGGTCAGCCGTGGCGGGGGAGCAGGCCGTGCAGCGCCTGGCCGTCGCTCCGCTCCGGCACCGCCCGGGTGGTGGCCTTCACGACGGCGGGCCTCGGCTCGGGCAGCGGTGCGCAGGTCGCGTCCGCCTCACCGGTGCCGGAGCCGCTCGGCACGGTGCCGTCGGCGAGGTAGCGGGCCAGGTGCTGGTCGAGGCAGTCGTTGCCGCCCAGCGTCACACCGTGGTTCCCGCCGCCCTCCTCGACCACCAGCGACGAGCCGCGCAGCTTGCGGTGGAGCGAGACGGCGCCCTCGTACGGCGTGGCCGCGTCCCCCGTCGCCTGGAGGATCAGCGCCGGGGGGATCGCGGCGTTGGTGACGTCCGGCGGGGCGAGCGCCGGGACGGGCCAGCTCGCGCACGGCGCATTGTACCAGGTGTTGTTCCAGGCCAGGAAGGGCGCCTTCGCGTGCACCCGCCAGGCGTCCGCCCGCCACTGGCTCCACCTGCGGGGCCACCCGGCGTCCCGGCACTGCACGGCGGTGTAGACGCTGTAGCCGTTGTCGCCGGAGGCGTCGCCCTCGGCCAGCGCGCGGTAGGCGGCGACCAGCGGCGCGCTCTCCCCGTCCTTGGCGTACGCGGCGAAGGCGGTGGCCAGCCGGGGCCAGTAGCCGTCGTAGTAGCCGCCGGGCAGGAAGGTGTCCTCCAGTTCGGCGGCGCCGACCGTCCCCGCGGCCGGGTCGGCGGCGACCGCCGACAGCATCCGCGACCAGGCGCCCTCGACCACGGCCGGATCGGTGCCCAGGCCGTAGACCGCGTCGTGCCGGGCGACCCAGGCGAGGAAGGCCCGGTGGCGGTCCTCGAAGGCGTAGTCCTGGGCGAGGTTGTTGGTGTACCAGACGCCGTCCGGGTCGACCGCCGAGTCCAGCGCGAGGCGCCGTACCCGCTCGGGGAAGAGCTTGGCGTAGACGGCGCCGAGGTAGGTGCCGTACGAGTAGCCGAGATAGCTGATGCGCGGGGCGCCGAGGGCGGCGCGGATCACATCGAGGTCGCGGGCGGCGCTGCGGGTGTCCAGGTGGGGCAGCAGGTCGCCGTGGCGCTCGCCGCAGGCGGCCGCGAAGGCGGCGGCGCGGTCGGTGTTGGCGCGCTCGCCGGCCCGGGTCAGCGGCAGGCTCGCGGGGCGCACGGCGGCGAAGTGGCCGGGGCGGCAGTCGAGCGCCGGCCGGCTGCGGCCCACCCCGCGCGGGTCGAAGCCGATCACGTCGTACTGGCCCGCCACCTCCTCCGGCAGCGCCGTGGCCACGTGGCCGGCGAGGCTCAGGCCGCTGCCGCCGGGGCCGCCCGGATTGACCAGCAGCGGGCCCTGCGAGGTCGGCGCGGTGTGCGGGACGCGGCTGAGCGCCAGGGTGATCCGGCGGCCGTCCGGCCGTGCGTGGTCCAGCGGGACCTCGACCGTGCCGCACTGGAGCGTCGGATGGGCCTTGGTCGCGCAGTCGCTCCAGCGGATCGCGGGCGGTGCGGCCGGCGCCGCGGGCGCCGCCGCCGACGGAGCCGCCGGGACGAGCGCGGCGACCGACACGGCGGCGCCGCACAGGGCCAGGGCACGTCTGTTCACTGAGCCTCCAGGGTGCGGAGTCGGGCACCGCACCCTGCGGCCCCCGGCGCATCGTCCCGGAGACTCCGCCCCCGGGTGGCCCATTCGTCCGACAGTCGGCGTGGCCGCCGCGGCGGATCGCAGCGCACCGGTGGGGCGCGCGCCCCGGGGAGCCGCCCTCCCTGGGGGGCTCCGCCTCAGAGCAGCGTCAGCTGCTCCGGCTCGTCCTGCGCCGGAGCGGGCTCTCGTTCGGGCCGGATGCGGCGGGCCGCGCCGGAGCGCGCCGGGCCGATGCCGTACTCGCGGGCCAGCTCGTGGACCTGGCCGGTGATCCGGCGCTGGTAGCTGTGCGGGGCGTACGCCCCGGCCGCGTAGAGCCGCTCGTACCGGCCGACCAGGTGCGGGTGGTGCTCGGCGAGCCACTGGAAGTACCACTCGCGTGCGCCGGGGCGCAGGTGCAGCACGAGCGGGGTGACCGAGGAGGCGCCCGCCTCGGCGATGGCGCGGACGGTCGCCCGCAGCTGCTCCGGGTGGTCGCCGAGGAAGGGGATGACCGGCGCCATCAGCACGCCGCAGTCGATGCCGCGCCCGGCCAGCGCGCGGATCACCTCCAGGCGCCGTTCGGGCGCGGGGGTGCCCGGCTCGACGGTGCGCCACAGCTCGCGGTCGGTGAAGCCGACGGAGAGGGAGATGCCCACGTCGGTGACCTCGGCGGCCTCGGCGAGCAGGTCCAGGTCGCGGAGGATCAGCGTGCCCTTGGTCAGGATGCTGAACGGGTTGGCGTGGTCCCGCAGCGCCTCGATGATGCCGGGCATCAGCCGGTACCGGCCCTCCGCCCGCTGGTAGCAGTCGACGTTGGTGCCCATCGCGATGTGGCCACCCTGCCAGCGGGGCCCGCCCAGCTCACGGCGGAGCAGGTCGGGCGCGTTGGTCTTGACGACGATCTGCGAGTCGAACCCGAGCCCCGTGTCGAGGTCGAGGTAGCGGTGGGTGTTGCGGGCGAAGCAGTACACGCAGGCGTGACTGCACCCCCGGTAGGGGTTGACCGTCCAGGTGAACGGCATCCGGGAGGCGCCCGGGACGCGGTTGACGATCGAACGGGCGCGGATCTCGTGAAAGGTGATGCCTCGGAACTCGGGTGTGTCGATGGTCCGGGTCACGACGGCCTCGGCTCCGAAGAGCGCGGCGTCGGTGCCCGGGCGGACCGGCTGCTCGGCAAGGTTCTCCCAGCGCATGGTCTTCCTCCTGACGTCGTTCGCCACAATAGAACATGTGTTCCCATGATCGCCGCACGGTGGCGAAGGCGGGGATTTGAGCGGCCGGGGCGGGGGTGGTTGGCTTTGTCCGACCCGTAACCCGAGTGCTGGAGGAAGTGACATGGCGCAGGTCGAGGCCACCACGGAGCGGACGATCGCGGCGAAGCCGGACGACGTCTTCGACGCGCTGGCCGACTACAGCGGTACCCGTCGAACGATCCTTCCCGAGCAGTACAGCGAGTACGAGGTGCGTGAGGGCGGCGACGGAGACGGCACCCTCGTCCACTGGAAGCTCCAGGCCACCAGCAAGCGGGTGCGGGACTGCCTGCTCGACGTCAAGGAGCCCTCCGACGGCGAACTGGTCGAGACCGACCGGAACTCCTCGATGGTCACCACCTGGACGGTCACCCCCGCCGGGCAGGGCGGCGCCCGCGTCCAGGTGCGCACCGTCTGGAACGGCGCGACCGGCATCGGCGGCTTCTTCGAGCGCACCTTCGCCCCCAAGGGCCTCGCCCGCATCCACGACCAGACCCTGGCCAAGCTGGCGGCCGTGCTGGAGAAGTAGGCCGCGCCGCGGGAGGCCGGGCGGGGCGGTGCGGGGGCCGCTCTTGCGCGGCCCTCGTGCCTCCCGTCCCCTGGGGAGCCTCAAGCGCCTGCCGGGCTGGATCGTGGTCGCTCGCCGCCGCAAGTGGCCCTCGGCAGGGGGCGCCGCCCGCGTGCGGCGCCCCCGTCGCGTCGACTCCGGCGCGCTGTCACCTCACCGTTTCGAGTGGTTTTCGCGGACGCCGCCTCGCCGGTCGCAAGGCTCCCACCGGCCCGGATGCCGCCTGTCCGGGTCCGGGGGCGTGTCGCCCCTCTTGCCCCGACTTGTGTGCGGGCGCGCAGACTTGGCGCCAGTTGTCGGCGCAGTCGGCGCGGCGCGACGAGGGGAGAGTGACGTGGGCGGGACGACGCTGGAGCACAGGACGGCCTCCGGGGAGGAACCCGCCGGGCCCCCCGCGCCGGCCGGCGCCCCGGAGCCCGTGGGGGCGTACGCCCCCGACGACGCGCCCACCGTGCGCCTGGAGACCGGCGAAGCGTTTCCCCCCGGAGGCGGGCCCGCGGCCCCCGCCTCCGGCGACGCGGGGCTCAGCCCTCGCCAGGTCCGCATGGTCTTCGTCGGCCTGATGCTGGCCCTG
Source organism: Streptomyces sp. NPDC058373 (assembly GCF_042723275.1). NCBI lineage: Bacteria > Bacillati > Actinomycetota > Actinomycetes > Kitasatosporales > Streptomycetaceae > Streptomyces > Streptomyces sp. NPDC058373. Next base: position 13,038 of record NZ_JBHXJE010000024.1, read on the forward strand.
CTGCTCGCGGCGCTGGAGCAGATGATCGTCGCCACCGCGCTGCCGAAGATCGTCGGTGAGCTGCACGGCCTCGACAAGATGTCCTGGGCCATCACCGCCTACCTGCTCACCTCGACCATCTCGCTGCCCGTCTACGGCAAGCTCGGCGACCTCTTCGGCCGCAAGGGCGTCTTCCAGTTCGCGATCGTCGTCTTCATCGTCGGCTCGGGGCTCGCCGGCTGGTCCCGGTCGATGGACGAACTCATCGCCTTCCGCGCCCTCCAGGGCCTCGGCGCGGGCGGCCTGATGATCGGCGTGCAGGCGATCATCGCCGACATCGTGCCGCCCCGGGAGCGCGCCCGCTACATGGGGCTGATCGGCGCCGCCTTCGGCCTCGCCTCGGTCGCGGGCCCGCTCCTCGGCGGCTTCTTCACCGACCACCTCTCGTGGCGCTGGTGCTTCTACTTCAACGTCCCCTTCGGCCTCGTCACCCTCGCCGTGGTCGCCGTCGTCCTCAAGCTCCCCAAGCCCGCCACCCGCGGCCGCCTGGACGTGCTGGGCACCCTGCTGCTGGCCACCGCCTCCACCTGCCTGGTCCTGCTGACCAGTTGGGGCGGGACCGAGTACGCCTGGGGCTCGCGGACCATCCTCGCGCTGAGCGCCGGGGCCCTCGTCTCGGCGGTGCTCTTCCTCGTCGCCGAGCACTACGCGGCCGAACCCCTCATCCCGCTGCGGCTGTTCCGCGAGTCGATCTTCAACATCACCGGGCTGATCGGCGCTGTGGTCGGCATCGCCCTGTTCGGCGCCGCCAGTTACCTGCCGACCTTCCTCCAGATGGTCGACGGTGCCAGCGCCACCGAGTCCGGCCTGCTGATGCTCCCCATGATGGGCGGCGTCGTCGGCGCCTCGATCCTCTCCGGCCAGCTCATCAGCCGCACCGGCCGCTACCGTCCGTACCCGCTGGCCGGCGGCGTCCTCGCCGCGCTCGGCATGTGGCTGCTCTCCCAGCTGGAGACCGGCACCTCCCGGCTGCACTACAGCATCTGGATGGCCGTGCTGGGCGCCGGGATCGGCCTGATCATGCCGGTGCTGGTGCTCGCCGTGCAGAACTCCGTCCGCCCGTCCGACCTCGGCACCGCCACCAGCGCCAACAACTACTTCCGGCAGATCGGCGGCAGCGTCGGCGCCGCCGTCTTCGGCACCCTCTTCGCCCAGCGCCTCACCGACGCCCTCGCCGACCGGCTGCCCGCCGGGGCGCCGACCGGCACCGTCGACCCCGAGGCGATCACCCCGCAGGCGGTGCACGCCATGGCGCCGGCCCTGCGCGACCCGTACATCCAGGCGTACGCCGACGCCATGCCCCGGATCTTCCTCTACCTCGTGCCGGTCCTCCTCCTGGGCCTGCTGCTCGCCTTCTTCCTCAAGGAGACCCCCCTCGTGTCCCACGCCGCGTCCCGGCCCGCACCCGTCCCCGCCGCCGAACCGCACGCCGCACCCGCGCCCGCCGCGCCGCCCGCGCCCCAGCTCCCCGCCGCCCGGACCGCCCACACCGCCGGGGTCGCCGTCTGCGGCAGCGTCCAGCACTCCGACGGCACCGCCGTGCCGCGCGCCGCCCTCACCCTGATCGACGTGACCGGCCGCCAGATCGGGCGCGGCGCCAGTGACGGCGACGGCCGGTACGCGCTCGCCACCCCCGGCAGCGGCAGCTTCGTGCTGATCGCGGCGGCCGGCGGGCACCAGCCGCAGGCCGTCACCGTCACCGTCGGCGAGCGCCCGGTCGAGCTCGACGTGGTCCTCGGCGGCGCCGGACGCCTCGCCGGCGCCGTCCTCACCGCCGACGGCGTCCCGGTCCGCGACGCCACGGTCACCCTGACCGACGTACGCGGCGAGGTCGTCGCCTCCACCCGCAGCGGACGCGAGGGCGGCTACGTCATCTCCGAACTGGTCGCCGGGGAGTACACGCTGGCCGCCAGCGCCCACGCCTACCGCCCCACCGCCCTGCCGGTGAGCGTCCAGGCGTCCCGCGAGACCCGCCAGGACATCGAGCTGGCCGGGGGAGCGGTGCTGCGCGGCACCGTCCGGGCGGGCGGCGGACGGCCCGTCGAGGACGCCCGCGTCACCCTCCTCGACGCCGGGGGCAACGTCGTCGACTCCCAGACCACCGCCGCCGACGGCACCTTCCGCTTCGTCGACCTCTCCTCCGGCGAGTACACCGTCATCGCCTCCGGCTACCCGCCGGTCGCCACCGTCCTCCAGGTGGCGGGCGGCGGCCGCACCGAACGCGACCTGCTCCTGGGCCACGAGGACTGAGCGGACCAGGGACCCGCCGCGGCGGGGGCGCCCCCGCTCCGACCAGGGGCGCCCCCGGTCCCCGCGTCCGGCCGAAACACCCCGCCCGACCCGGCCGAATCCCTCTACCCGCCACCCTCGCCCAAGGCGTACGGTGACCCCGCCGGGCGGAACAAGATCCGCCCCCGTAGCCGAACGGAGCGGGCGTGAAGATCCTGATCAGCGCGGACATGGAGGGCGCCACGGGGGTGACCTGGCCGCACGACGTCCTGCCGGGACACGCCCAGTGGGAGCGGTGCCGGTCGATGTTCACCTCCGACGTCCAGGCCGCCGTCCTCGGGTTCTTCGACGGGGGCGCCGACGAGGTGCTGATCAACGAGGCGCACTGGACGATGCGCAACCTCTTCCTGGAGCGCCTCGATGCGCGCGCCCAGATGCTCACCGGCCGCCACAAGAGCCTCAGCATGGTGGAGGGCGTCCAGCACGGCGACGTCGACGGCATCGCCTTCGTCGGCTACCACGCGGGCGCCGGGATGGCGGGCGTCCTCGCCCACACCTACCTCGCCAACTCGCTCACCGGCGTCTGGCTCGACGGGGTCCGCGCCAGCGAGGGCCTGCTCAACGCGCACGTCGTCGCCGAGTACGGGGTGCCGGTCGTCCTGGTCACCGGCGACGACGTGGCCTGCGAGGACTCCAAGGGGTACGCGCCCGACGCCGAGCGGGTCGCGGTCAAGGACCACGTCTCGCGGTACGCGGCCGTCTGCCGCACCCCCGAGCGGACCGCCGCCGACATCCGCGTCGCCGCCCGGGACGCGGCCCGCCTCGCCGTTCGCCACGATCCGGTGCAGGCCGGACCGCACACCGTGGACCTGGAGTTCGACGCCGCCCACCTGGCCGCCGCCGTCACCGTCGTCCCCGGCGTCGCCCTGACGGGCGAACTCCGCGCCGCCTACACCAGCGAGACCATGTACGAAGCCATCCGGACGTTCAAGGCCGTCACCACGGTCGCCTCGAACGCCGTGGAGGAGACCTATGGCTGAGCAGCCCGCCCCCGCGACCACCACCGGCGTCGACGCCGCGGTTCTGGAGGAGGTCGTCACCTACACCTCCGAGCTGATCCGGATCGACACCACCAACCGGGGCGGCGGCGACTGCCGGGAGCGCCCGGCCGCCGAGTACGCCGCCGAGCGGCTCGCCGGAGCCGGACTCGACCCGGTGATCCTGGAGCGCACCCCGGGCCGCGGCAACGTCGTCGCCCGTATCGCGGGCACCGACCCCACCGCTGACGCCCTCCTCGTCCACGGTCACCTCGACGTGGTGCCCGCCGAGGCCGATGACTGGACCGTGCACCCCTTCTCCGGCGAGGTCGAGGACGGCGTCGTCTGGGGGCGCGGCGCGGTCGACATGAAGAACATGGACGCGATGATCCTCGCGCTGGCCCGCTCCTGGGCCCGCACCGGCGTACGCCCCCGCCGCGACATCGTCATCGCCTTCACCGCCGACGAGGAGGCCAGCGCCGAGGACGGCTCGGAGTTCCTCGCCGAACGCCACGCCACGCTCTTCGAGGGCTGCACCGAGGGCATCAGCGAGTCCGGCGCCTTCACCTTCCACGACGGCACCGGCCGCGAGATCTACCCCATCGCCGCGGGCGAACGGGGCACCGGCTGGCTGGAGCTGACCGCCCGCGGCCGCGCCGGGCACGGCTCCAAGGTCAACCACTCCAACGCGGTCAGCCGCCTCGCCGCCGCCGTCGCCCGGATCGGCGACCACGCGTGGCCGCTCCGCCTCACCCCCACGGTCCAGGCCGCCCTCACCGAACTCGCGGCCCTCTACGGCATCGACGCCGACCCGGCCGCCGAGGACTTCGACGTCGACGTCCTCCTCGGCAAGCTCGGCCCGGCCGCCTCCCTGGTCGAGGCGACCGTCCGCAACAGCTCCAACCCGACGATGCTGAACGCCGGTTACAAGGTCAACGTCATCCCCGGCGAGGCCAGCGCCCTGATCGACGGCCGGTTCGTCCCGGGCGGCGAGGAGGAGTTCAGGGCCACCCTCGACCAGCTCACCGGCCCCGACGTCGACTGGCGGTTCCACCACCGCGAGACGGCGCTGACGGCCCCCGTCGACTCGCCGACCTTCGCCCTGATGCGCGAGGCCGTCGAGGAGTTCGCCCCGGGCGCACGCGCCGTGCCGTACTGCATGTCCGGCGGCACCGACGCCAAGCAGTTCTCCCGGCTCGGCATCACCGGCTACGGCTTCTCCCCGCTGAAGCTGCCGCCCGGCTTCGACTACCAGGCGCTCTTCCACGGCGTGGACGAGCGCGTGCCCGTCGAGGCCCTGCACTTCGGCGTCCGGGTGCTCGACCGGTTCCTGCGCAGCGCCTGACCCCCGGCCCGCCCCCGAAGGAGCGGAGCGGGCCGCAGCCGAACGAGGAGTTGGAAGACTTCATGAGTACGCCCGAGCCGTACGGTGCCTGGCCCTCGCCCATCGACGCCCGCCTCACCGCCGCCCACGACGGCCGGCCCGAGTTCGCCGCCCACCTCGGCGACGACCTGTGGTGGACCGCGCCCCGCCCGGCCGAGGGCGGCCGCCGCACCCTGGTGCGCCGCCGTCCCGACGGCATCGAGGAGTCCGTGCTCCCGGCCCCGTGGAACGTCCGCAGCCGCGTCATCGAGTACGGCGGACTGCCCTGGGCCGGGGCCCCGGGACCCGACGGCCCCCTCGTCGTCTTCGTCCACTTCGGGGACCAGCGGCTCTACGCCTACGAGCCGGACCGGCCCGGCGCCGAGCCGCGCCCGCTCACGCCGCTCTCCCCGGTCGGCGGCGGGCTGCGCTGGGTCGACCCGGCGGTCCACGCGGCCGAGGGCGAGGTCTGGTGCGTGCTGGAGGAGTTCACCGGCGAGGGCCCCGGTGACGTGCGGCGCGTCCCGGCCGCCGTCCCGCTCGACGGCAGCGCGGCCGAGAACCGCGACGCCGTCCGCGAACTCGACACCGACCGGCACCGCTTCGTCACCGGCCCCCGGCTCTCCCCGGACGGGCAGCGCGCCGTCTGGATCGCCTGGGACCACCCGCGCATGCCGTGGGACGGCACCGAGCTGAAGATCGCCGAGGTCACCGCGAAGGGCCCGTTCAGCGGCGTCCGGACCCTGATCGGCGGCCCGGAGGAGTCCGTCGCCCAGGCCGAATGGGCCCCCGACGGCTCGCTGATCGCCGCCACCGACCGGTCCGGCTGGTGGAACGTGCACCGCGTCGACCCGGAGAGTGGCGAGGCGAAGCCCCTCTGCCCGCGCGAGGAGGAGTTCGCCGGGCCCCTGTGGCGGATCGGGCAGCGCTGGTTCGCGCCGATGGAGAACGGCCTGATCGCCGTCGTGCACGGCCGGGGCAGCACCCGGCTGGGCATCCTCGACCCGGACGCCGGGGAGATCTGCGACGCCGCAGGGCCGTGGACCGACTGGGCTCCCTTCCTCGACGTGCACGGCAGCCGCGTCACCGGGATCGCCGCCGGACCGCTCAGCGCCGCCGAGATCGTGGAGCTGGACACCGTCACCGGCCGGGCCCGGGTCGTCGCCGCCCGGCACACCGACGCCGTCGACCCGGCCTACCTCCCGCACCCCGAGGAGCGCGTCTTCACCGGCCCCGGCGGCCGGGAGATCCACGCCACCGTCCACCCGCCGCGCCACCCCGAGCGCCACGGCCCCGAGGGCGAACTGCCGCCGTACGCCGTCCGGGCGCACGGCGGGCCCACCGGGCAGTCCCCCCTCGTCCTCGACCTGGGCGTCGCCTACTTCACCTCCCGCGGCATCGGCGTCGTGGAGGTCAACTACGGCGGCTCCACCGGCTACGGCCGCGCCTACCGCAACCGCCTGCGCGAGCAGTGGGGCGTGGTGGACGTCCAGGACTGCGCGGCGGTCGCCACCGCCCTGGCCGCCGAGGGCACCGCCGACCCCTCCCGGCTCGCCGTGCGCGGCGGCAGCGCGGGCGGCTGGACGGCCGCCTCCTCCCTCGTCGGGACCGACGTGTACGCCTGCGGTGTGGTGATCTACCCGGTGCTCGACCTCGCCGGGTGGGCCACCGGCGAGACCCACGACATGGAGTCCCACTACCTGGAGTCGCTGGTCGGCCCCCTCGCCGAGGTACCCGAGCGGTACACCGAGCGCTCGCCCACCGAGCACGCGGACCGGATCACCGCCCCCTTCGTCCTCCTCCAGGGGCTGGAGGACCCCATCTGCCCGCCCGAGCAGAGCCGACGCCTCCTGGAGCGGATGGCCGGGCGCGGTGTCCCGCACGCCTATCTCGCCTTCGAGGGCGAGGGGCACGGGTTCCGCCGCGCCGAGACCATCATCCGCGCCACGGAAGCCGAACTCGCCCTGTACGCCAAGGCGTTCGGGTTCGCCACCGACGTACCGGAGCTTGAGTTCCGGCACTGACGAGCGCCGGGCCACCCGGCCACCGGCCGCCGCCCCAGTCCGGGGGCGGCGGCCCGGCCCACCCTCACCCCCTCGGAGAGTCCCCCTTGCCCCAGCCCGTCCGCCCGCTCGTCCGCCCCTCCCGGCTCGCCCCCGGAGCCCGGGTCGCCGTGGTCGCCCCCGCGGGGCCGGTGCCCGAGGAGCGGCTGGAGTCCGGACTCGACCTGCTGCGCGACTGGGGCCTGGATCCGGTGGTCGCCCCGCACGTGCTCGACCGGCACCGCGCCTTCTCCTACCTCGCGGGCGAGGACGCCGACCGCGCCGCCGACCTTCAGGCCGCCTGGTGCGACCCGTCGGTCGACGCCGTGTTCTGCGCCCGGGGCGGCTACGGCTGCCAGCGGATGGCCGGCCTCCTGGACTGGGAGGTGATGCGCGCCGCCCGGCCCAAGCCCTTCGTCGGCTACAGCGACATCACCGCCCTGCACGAGCAGTTCGCGGTCCGCCTCGGCGTGGCGACGCTGCACGCCCCCATGACCGCGACCGTCGGCTTCCTCAAGAACCAGGCCGCCCAGGAGCACCTGCGCGCCACCCTCTTCGACCCCGAGTCGGTCCGCGTCCTCACCTCCGCCACCGGCCGCGTCCTGGTCCCCGGCCGGGCCCGCGGCGTCACCCTCGGCGGCTGCGTCAGCCTCCTCGCCGCCGAACTCGGCGTCCCGTACACCCGCCCCTCGGCCACCGGCGGGCTGCTGCTGATCGAGGACATCGGCGAGGAGGCGTACCGCCTCGACCGCATCCTCACCCAACTGCTGCGCGCCGGCTGGCTCGACGGGGTGGCGGGCGTCGCCCTCGGCTCCTGGGAGGAATGCGGCCCGTACGAGGAGGTGCGCGCCGTGCTGCACGACCGGCTCGGGCCGCTCGGCGTCCCGGTCGCCGAGGAGTTCGGCTTCGGGCACGGCGACGGGGCGCTGACCATGCCGTTCGGCCTCCCGGCCGAGCTGGACACCGAGGCGGGCACGCTGACCCTGGAGGTTCCGGCGCTGAGCTGAACGCCGCCGCGCCCGCCGCGTAGGCCCCGGCCCCGACAGCGGGCCCGTGATCTTCTCGGCGCCGCGCACCGGGGAAAACTCCTCGCGCAGCACGGCGAGTCCCGGCTCCTCGCGGGACTCGCCGTGGCCCGCGCCACGATCCGGGCCGAACGGGAGTGACTACAGGAGGCGTTGGGGGGCACGGGTGAGGATGGGGAGTGGCGGGCGCGCTGACGGTGTGTCACGCCGGTTCCCGCGAACGCCCGTGGCGGAGCGGGCGGCTCTTCACCGAACCTCCCACGACAAACCCCGGTCGCGTCCGTTGACCCCGGCGTGACCGGGGACACACGATGAGCGCTGCCCGTGCTTACCCGCGGGTAAGACCGTCTCAGTGTGGAGGCCCCCGTGACCCGTGCCCTTCCCCGTACCCGCCCGCCTCTCGCGGCCGCCCTCGGTCTCGCCCTCGCCGCGGCGCTCGCCCCGGCCGGCGGGGCGCACGCCGACGCGGCGGCCGAACCCACCGTCACGGCACTGAAGTTCACCGTCGACGTCGGTGGCAAGCGGTGCGCGGTCGACGCCGACCTCTACACCCCGGCGGGCGTCGACGCCGACCACCGGGCCCCCGCCGTCCTCACCACCAACGGCTTCGGCGGCGACAAGGCCGACGGCTCCACCGCCGCCACCGCCCGCACCTTCGCCACCCGGGGTCTCGTCTCGCTGGCCTACTCGGGACTCGGCTTCGGCCGCAGCGGCTGCCCGATCTCCCTCAACGACCCGGCCGTCGACGGACGCGCCGCCTCCGCGCTCGTCGACTTCCTGGCGGGGACGAGGGCCGCCGACGACGGCACCCGCATCGACCTCGTCACCCTCGACGGGGAGGGCGACCCCCGCGTCGGCATGATCGGCGGCTCGTACGGCGGTTCCATCCAGCTCGCCACGGCGGCCGAGGACGACCGGGTCGACGCCCTCGTCCCGATGATCACCTGGAACGACCTGGCGTACTCCCTCAATCCCAACAACGCCGACCAGCACCAGGGCGTCTCCTCCGACACCCCCGGCGTCCACAAGAAGCAGTGGACCGGCGGCTTCTTCCTCATCGGCGAGGCGCAGGGCCTGCTCAACCCCAGCCTCGACCCGTCCCGCATCGGCGGCGGGGGCTGCCTGCACTTCGTCGCCCCTGCCTGCGACACCAAGCGCGTCCTGGACTCCGGGAAGCTGCCGAAGGACAAGGCCGACCAGGTCCTCACCTACGCCCGCAGCGTCTCGCCGGTCTCCTACCTCGACCGGGTCAAGGCCCCCACCCTGCTCATCCAGGGCCAGGCCGACACCCTCTTCAACCTCAACGAGGCCACCGCCACCTACGAGACCCTCAAGGCCCAGGGCGTCGACACCGCGATGATCTGGCAGTCCTGGGGACACAGCGGCGGCATGCGCGACCCCGACTCCGGCGAACTCGATCTCTCCGACCCGGATCTGGAGGCCAGCTACACCGGCAGCCGGATCGCCGCCTGGTTCGACCGGTACCTCCTCGGCAAGGAGACCGACACCGGACCGGCCTTCGCCTACTACCGCGACTGGGCCCCCGCCTCCGAGGCGTACGCCACCGCCGACGCGCCGCCCGCCCCCGGCCGCGCCCTGCACCTCTCCGGGGACGGCGCCCTCGTCGACCAGCCCGACCAGGTGGTGCGCGGCAGCCGCGAGTACCGCAACTGGCTGATTCCCACAAGCCACTCCGAGTCCTCCCTCGCCGGTCTCATCGGCCTGCCCGACCCCAAGCCCCACGACCTCAAGGGAACGGCCCTCGACTGGACCACCGCCCCGCTCACCGCACCCCTCGACGTGGTCGGAGCCCCGCAGCTCCGCCTCAAGGTGGTCTCCCCGCGCGCCGAGCGGAACCAGGACTCGGGCGACGCCGCCGACCAGCTCGTCCTCTTCGCCAAGCTCTACGACGTGGCGCCCGACGGCACCAGGACCCTGGTCCACCGGCTCACCGCCCCCGCCCGCGTCGCCGACGCCACCCGCCCCTTCACCGTCACCCTCCCCGGCATCGTCCACCGCTACGAGGCCGGGCACCGCCTGCGCCTGACCGTCGCCGCCAGCGACGGCGCGTACTCCGGCAACCGGGGCGTCAAGCCGGTGACCGTCACCCACGCCCCCGGCGACTCCGGCACCCTCACCCTGCCGCTCGCCCAGGACTGACCGCCCGCCCCCGCCTCGGGCCCCCCGCGCACGCCGCCGGGCGCCCGAGGACGCGGGAGCGGACCCTGTTACCGTGCCGCGCATGCGCGCACCCATCGGCTCCTTCGACAACGCCCTGCCCGCCGCCGACCGCCTCGACCTGCTGCCCGCTCCCGTGGCCGAGGCCGTCAAGGAGGCGGGGCCCGGCACCGCCGGTCTGATCCACGTCGACACCGACCCGGCCATCGCCGACACCGCAGCCTTCGTCGCGCACTACGGCACCGACCTCATGGAGGCCTCCGCCAACTGCGTGATCGTCCTCGGCAGGCGCGGCGCCGACACCACCCCCGCCGCCTGCCTCGTCCTCTCCCGCCACCGGGTGGACGTCAACGGCGCCGTCCGCAAACACCTCGGCAGCCGCAAGGCCTCCTTCGCGCCCCGCGAGTTCGCCGTCGGCGAGACCGGCATGGAGTACGGCGGCATCACCCCCGTCGGCCTGCCCGCCGGCTGGCCGCTGCTGATCGACCCGGCGGTGGCCGACGTTCCGTGGGTCCTGGTCGGCAGCGGCGCCCGCCGTGGCAAGCTGATCCTGCCCGGCAGCTCGGTGGCCGCCCTGCCACACGCCGAGCTGGTTCCCGGGCTCGGCCTCGCCCCCTGACAGGGCTCCGCCGACGCCCCGTGGTGCGGGAGCGGCCCGGCTCCGCGATGCTGACGGGAGGCATGAGAGACGTACGGCAGGAGTGGATCCCGCATGAACAGGAAGACCGCCCCCGAGGGCGGCCCCACGGACCCCGCCGCCCCCGGCAGCCCGACGCCCGCCCCCGTCGCCGAGGGCCCGCGCACCACCTTGCGGCCCCTCACCCTCGCCGACGAGCCGGAGTTCACCGCGCGCGCCCGGGCCAGCCGCGACCTGCACCGGCCCTGGCTCTTCCCGCCGGTCGACGCCCGCTCCTACGCCGTCTGGGCGGGCCGCCTCGTCGGCGACGAGGACCGGGCCGGCTACCTCGTCCACGAACGGGCCACCGGCACCCTCGCCGGATACGTCGCCGTCAACAACATCGTCGGCGGCGCCTTCCGCTGCGGCGCCCTCGGCTACGGCGCCTTCACCGGCTGCGAGGGGCGCGGCCTGATGACCGAAGCCCTCGGGCTGGTCGTCGCCCACACCATGGACACCCTCGGACTGCACCGGCTGGAGATCAACGTCCAGCCCGGCAACACCCCCTCCATCAGCCTCGCCCGCCGCGCCGGATTCCGCCGCGAGGGCTTCTCGCCCGACTTCCTCTTCATCGACGGCGCCTGGCGCGACCACGAACGCTGGGCCCTCACCCAGGAGATGCGCGACCAGGCCGACTGACCCCGGCCGCCGACGCCCCCTGGCCTCCGCACCCGGTCAGGGGGTTCCATGGCGGCCAGGGGCGCGAAGGGCCGCCCCGGTGAGGGGAGTACGCCTTGGCGGCCACGATCCGGCCCGGCGCGCCACCTCGTACGCGCCGCCGAGCGCTGCGCCGAGGCGCTCGCCGACGCCCTCGCGCGGCGCGGCACGCCCGGCGGGGAGGACCCGGCCGACGAGCCCTCCCCGCTGATCACCGCACTGGTCCGGGAGGCCGTCCCGGCGCTGCTCGCGGCGGAGCGGCCGGCGGCGGCGCGCGAGGCGTACCGGCTGCTCCACCCCGCGACCCGCGCCCGGGGCCGTTTCCGCCTGCTGGAGGCGCAACTGCTGCCCGCCGAAGGGAGCGCGAGGCCGCGCTCGCCGTCTTCACCGACGGGTTCGAGGTGGCCGACCTGCGCGAGGGCGACGAGGTGCTGAGCGAGACATGGGCCCGGCTCAGCGGCGAACCCCTGCCCACCGCCCACGACTTCCGGATGCGGCCGGAGGGCCCGGAGCGGGCCGGGGGCGACTGACGGGTGGTCAGCCGGAAGAGCCGAGCCGGTCGGCGTATTCGAAGACCGAGCCGTCCGGGTGCATCGCGACCAGGGTGCGCCCGGCCGGGGTCGCCACCGGCCCCGCGATCACGGCGGCACCGGATGCGGCGAGGACCTGGCCGGTCTCCTCCACGTCGGCGACGGCGATGGTCGCGGCGACCTTCCGCAGCACGTCCAGGTCGGCCTTGGGCCCGCTCATCAGCAGGAAGCAGCCGACAGCGGCGACGGAGACGCCGCCCTGCTGGTGCCGCATCGCCCGGCTGCCCGCCAACCGCTCGTAGAACGGCACCGCGGACTCCAGATCCTCGACGCAGATCCGCAGTGTGGTCCCCAGGATTTCCACGCTTCACCCATTCCTGACGCTCCGGCCCGCACGGTCGCGGTTGGCCTCGCCGCGCGGCGCCGGGCGGAGGAAGATCCAGGCCCCTCGCGACGCCCTCATGATGGCATGCCCCACCGGCACCGTCAGGCCCTCCCCGGAGCCTCAACTCCCTTCAGGGAAAAGGCCCGCTTCGCCGGAGAAGCGCCTCCGGGCGTCCCGGCCGGCCGCCTCGCCTCAGAACAGCAGGACGGCCTTCACGCGCAGTCCGCCCGCCTCGAACCGCTCGTGCGCCGCGCGACCGGATGGTGCTCGGCGACCCACCCGCGCAGCTCGCCCGCGTCGGCCGGCTCCACCAGCCGGGCCAGATCCGCCCTGCTGCCCCGCACGTAACTCTTGGCCACACCCGGCGCGTCCGGCAGCGGTGTGCCGGCGACTGCCCGGTGCGGGCGGCAACTCCCTCACCAGATCCACCACCCCGGCCGGTGGTGAGGACCCGGCGGTGCCGGGGGAGGCGTCAGACGGAGACGCCGTGACCGCGCAGGTAGGCCAGCGGGTCGATGTCCGAGCCGTAGCTCGGGCCGGTACGGACCTCGAAGTGGAGGTGCGGGCCGGTGGAGTTGCCGGTCGAGCCGGAGAGGCCGATCTGCTGCCCGGCCGAGACGGTCTGGCCGGACGAGACCGAGAGCGACGACATGTGGGCGTACTGGGAGTACTTGCCGTCGGCGTGCTGGATGACGACCTCGTTGCCGTACGAGCCGCTCCACCCGGCGGAGACGACGGTGCCCTCACCGATGGCCTTGACGGAGGTGCCCGAGGAGGCGGAGAAGTCGACACCGGTGTGGTAACCGGAGGACCAGCTACCGCCGGAGGCGCGGTACGCCGTGGAGGTGGAGGCGTCGACCGGCTTGTTCCAGCCGGAGCCGGTGGAGGCGGCGGGCTCCTCGGCCTGCTCGGCCTGCGGCTTGGCCGGGGCGGCCGGCTTCGGCGCGGTCTCGGTCTTCTCCGGGGCGGAGGCCTCGGTGTCGGCCTTGGGGGCGGCCTGCTTCGGCGCGGCGCTCTTCGGCTGGGCCGGAGCGGACTTCGGGGCCTCGGCGGCGGTGCCGTCGACGGAGAGCTTCATGCCCGGAAGGATCAGGTTCGGGTCGGAGCCGACCACCTGGCGGTTGTCCTGGTAGAGCTGCTCCCAGCCACCGTCGACGTCCTGCTCGTCGGCGATCTTGGCCAGGTAGTCGCCGACGGCGACCTCGTAGGTCTTCGCCTCGTCCTCGGCGGCGGCGTTCTTCGGCGCCTGCTGCTGAGCGGCGGCGACGGCCTGCTTGACGGAGACGGACTCCGGCGCCGACTGGTCGGCGGCGTGCGCGTTGGCGGCGCCCATCAGCGGCAGGGCCAGAGCGGCGCTGCCGGAGCCGGCGACGGCCAGCGTCCGGGCTATGCGCATGGTCCTGGTACGGCGGTGCTTCCCCTTGGCGGGCATGAAGGTTCCTCTCCGGCGCCTGCGAGGTGAGCTGTCGGGTTCGGGCTGGAGATGCCCGGCCGCGCCATCGGCGCGGCTTCACCCCTAGCCGGGGCCGGGACGTGCGCGGCGCGCTGTCCTGGACTCGGCGGCTTACCTGGGTCCCCCGCTCCTGCCGTGGACGGGTCGATGTGGGATACCGGACGGCGGCAGGATTCGGCGATCCATCCGGAATGACGGTGACCGTAGACGAGCCCGACTCCCGCGAACAAGCAGCGCCGGCGCCCCGGAAGTCGCTTTCTTGATCCTTTGTTCCGGGGGCGGTCACCCTCCGTAGATACGTGATCTTTCCGGACGCGGCGGGCGCTGCGCCCCGCTCCACGGCCGCTGCCACGGACCGTGACGGCTATGACGCTGCTCACGGGGGCGATCCAACGACTCCCAGGGCGAAGCTATTTGATGCATATAAAGCGCAGTGCCCTATTTGTCTGTAATGGTGGGGAAGAGTTCTCGGGGCCCCCGCCACGGGAGAGGGGTGGCCAGCTCCCGTGAGGGTGACGCCCCGTCAGGTCGGGCGCCTCGCTCAGGCGCGGCAGAGCAGCTCCCCGTGGAGCACCGCGAACCAGCCGTCGGGGGCCGCCGCCCAGTCGCGCCAGGCCGCCGCGATCCGCTCCAGGTGCTCCTGGTCCGCGTATCCGAGCGCGACCGCCCGCCCGGCGTACCCGGAGGCCGTGGTCCGGTCCGCCCACAGGCCGCCCCACCAGGCCCGCTCCGCCTCGTCGGCGAAACACCAGGCCGAGGCGGTCGCCGTGACGTCGGCGAACCCGGCCTCCCGCGCCCACGCCTTCAGCCGCCGCCCCGCGTCCGGCTCGCCGCCGCCCGCCCGCGCCACCGACCGGTACAGCTCCAGCCACGCGTCGAGCCCCGGGCCGCTCGGGTACCAGGTCATCGCCGCGTAGTCGGAGTCCCGTACGGCGACCAGGCCGCCCGGCACGCACACCCGGCGCATCTCGCGCAGGGCCCCCACCGGGTCACCGAGGTGCTGGAGCACCTGGTGGGCGTGGACCACGTCGAAGGAGTCGTCGGCGAAGGGCAGCGCCTGGGCGTCACCCGTGCGGAAGGCGGTGTTGGTCAGCGACCGGCCGGTGGCGGTGGAGCGCGCCGCGTCCAGGATCTCGTCGGCGTTGTCGATCCCCGTGACGTGGCCGTCCGGTACCAGGGCGGCGAGGTCGGCGGTGATCGTCCCCGGGCCGCACCCCACGTCCAGGACGCGGTGGTGCGGCTCCAAGGCCCCCAGCAGGTAGCCGGCCGAGTTGGCGGCGGTGCGCCAGGTGTGGGAGCGCAGGACGGACTCGTGGTGGCCGTGGGTGTAGACGACGGCGGGATCGGTGGGCACGGGCGGTCTCCTCGCGGCGGGCGTGCGGACGGTGGTCCGGGGGCCCGCGGCGTGGACGTGGCGGCGGCCCCCGGTGCCGTGACCGTACACGCGCGTGGCCGCATCGTGAGACCCCCGTCTCGCCATGCGGTCGACGGGGAGGGCCGCCCACGCCGCCGGGAATGACGTGGCGTCAGAGCGCCAGCGGCCGGTAGACCCGCAGTCCCTCGTGGAGCTTGTCCAGCTCCAGACTCGGGCCCGCGTCGGTCACCTCGCCGTCGAAGGCCAGCGGCGTGCCCGCGCTGATCCCGCCGATCCGCAGCCGCTGCACCCGTACCGCCGCGTGGAACGGCGAACGCGTCAGCGGACCCGCCAGCGCCGCCGCCACCAGCCGCACCCCGGGCCCGCGCCCGCCGTGCACCGCGCGGACGTCCAGCAGGCCGTCGGCCAGGTCGGCCCTGCGTCCGCCGGTCAGCCCCATCCGCCGGTAGGTGCAGTTGCCCGCGAACAGCAGCCACAGCGGGCGCCGCTCTCCCTCCACCACCGCCTCCAGCGGATGGTCCCTGCGCCGCACCCGCGCCGCCGCCACCACGTCCGCCAGCCGCCCGCCGACCCGGCCCGACCAGCGCTCCCGCTCCCGGACCAGCTCCGGGTAGACCCCCAGGCTGAAGGTGTTGAGGAAGTAGCCGGTCCGCTCCCCGGAACGGAAACGGCCCACGTCCACCGCGACCGCGTCGCCCGCCTCCACCGCCCGCCCCAGCTCCTTCGGGCCCTCCATCCCCAGGTCGTGGGCGAAGTGGTTGAGGGTGCCGCCGGGCAGCACCGCCAGCGGCAGTCCGTACCGCAGCGCCACCCCGGCCGCCGCGTTGACCGAACCGTCGCCCCCGCAGATGCCGAGCGCCAGCGCGTGCCCCGCCGCCTTCTCCAGCTCCGCCACCAGCCCCGGACCCTGGCACTCCACGATCTCGGCCTCGGGCAGCAGCTCCCGCAGGGCCCGCGCCTTGTCGGGGGTGCCCGCGCCCTGGTTCACCACCATGACCAGGCCGTGGCCCCGGGGGAGTGCCGGTACGTCCACCAGCGGGCGGCCGGGGGAGGGCAACTGGTCCCGGGTCGGCACCAGGCCGCGCACCGCGAAGGCCGCGCCCGCTCCCAGCGCCGCCCCGGCCAGCACGTCGCCGGGGTAGTGCACGCCGGTGTGGACGCGGGAGACGGCGACCGCCGCGGCCAGCGGGGCCACCGCCGCGCCGAGGGCCCGGGACTCCATCGCCACCCCGGTCGCGAAGGCCGCCGCCGACGCCGAGTGGCCCGACGGGAAGGAGGAGGTGATGGGCTGCCGCTTGAGCTGCCGTATCAGCGGTACCGCCTCCAGGCCCGGCCGCTGCCGCCGTACCGTCCGCTTGCCCAGCGTGTTGATGGTCGCCGAGGCCAGCCCGAGCGAGGCCAGCCCGCGCACCGCCGCCCGGCGGGCGCGCGGCGAGCCGGTCGCGGCCAGGCCCGCGGCCACCGCGCCCCAGAGCAGACCGTGGTTGGCGCTCCGGCTGAGCTTGGGCAGCATCTGATCGGCACCGGGCCAGCGGCGCGCCGCGACCGCCTCGAAGACGGTGCGGTCCAGAGCGACCAGCCGGGCGGCCAGGGAGACCGGGCGCTTCGGCGCGAACACGGCGGGCACCTGCGGGCGCCGTCGCGCGGGCAGGGGGTTCACAGGGTCAGGACGCATGCCGCACGCGTACCCCCGCGCTCCCCGGTCACCCCCACCGGCGCGCGCCACCGGGCGCGTACATCACCGGATCGGGCGCCCGCCCTCGGCGGACGCGCCCCCACGGTGTGAGGATGGATCCCATGTCCTCCTCCGGCGCGTCGGGCGCAGACCCCGAGACGAGTACCCCCAGCCACTCCGAACTCCTCGCGCGGCACGCGGCCGCGCTGGACCTCTTCGACCGGCGGGTCCACGACATCCTCGACGACCAGTGGGACCACCCCACCCCGTGCACCGAGTGGAACGTTCGCGACCTCGTCGCCCACCTGGTCTCCGAACAGCTCTGGGCACCCCCGCTGCTCGCCGGGGAGACCATGGAGTCGGTCGGCGACGCCCTCGACGGCGACCTGCTCGGCGAGGACCCGGTCGGCGCCTGGGAGGCGGCCGCCCGCGGCGCCCGCGAGGCCTTCGCCGCACCCGGCGCGCTCGACCGCACCGTGCAGCTCTCCTACGGGCCGAGCGGCGCCGACCACTACTGCGGCCAGATGACCACCGACCTGATCATCCACGCCTGGGACCTGGCCCGCGGCATCGGCGCGACCGAGCACCTCCCGGCCGAACTCGTCTCCTTCGCCGACCGGGAGACCGCGCCCTACGCCGACGACCTCTCGGGCAGCGGTGTCTTCGGCCCGCCGCTCACCCCGCCCTCGGGCGCCGACCCGCAGACGCGGCTCCTCGCCCGCCTGGGCCGCGAGGCCTGACCGGCGCGCGGCGGGGCCGGCCGCTCCGGCCGGCCCCGCCGGCTCAGCGTCCGGCGGCCGCCGCCGTCGTGAAGACCCCCACCAGTGCCTCGGTGAAGGCCGGCAGATCGTGCGGGGTGCGGCTGGTGATCAGCGTCGTGGGCCCGGACGAGTCGACCCGGACGGCCTCGTCCACCCAGGTCCCTCCGGCGTTGCGGATGTCCGTCGCCAGGCTCGGGTACGAGGTGAGCGTCCGGCCGCGTACGGCGTCCGCCTCGATCAGCGTCCACGGGGCGTGGCAGATCGCGGCGATCGGCCGCCCCTGGTCCACGAAGTCCTTCACCAGGTCCACGGCCTCCTCGTCGGTGCGCAGGTGGTCGGGGTTGGCCACCCCGCCCGGCAGGACCAGCGCGTCGAACATGCCCGCCGAGACCTCGCCCACGACCTGGTCGACGGGGAAACGGTCCCCCTTGTCCAAGTGGTGGTAGGCGAGGATCTCTCCGGGCCAGGTCGACACCAGCACGGCTTCACCGCCCGCCTCCGTCACGGCCTCCCACGGTCCGGTCAGTTCGCTCTCTTCCACGCCCTCGGGCGCCACCAGGAATGCGACACGCATCGGCGCTCCCGCCCTTCGAATCCTCGTCCCGGCTCGTCCGGCCGCCCCGTCCGACGGCCCGGGGTGGCCTGCCCGCCGCCGTCCGGGTGCCCTTCCAGGGTCGCGCGGACCGCCCCCTCCCCGCAAAGGGGACCGGGGGGCGGTCCGGCGACCCGGCCGGGCCGCCCGGCCTCACGGACCTGCCGTCAGGCGGCGGCCCGGGCGTCCACCACGGCCGTCGCCAGCTCCTGCACATTGCGGTACGTCATGTCGGCGGGCAGCGGCGCCAGCAGCGCCACCACCTCGTCCGGGCAGTGCCCGGCGCCCAGCACCCGCGCCAGCTCCGGCGCGCGGGCGGGGAAGGGCGTACGGCCCAGCCGCCGTCCCAGCTCGTGCCGGACCTCCGCGATGTCCGGGTGCGACCCCAGCGGGTCGCCCGGCTCCGCGTCGTGCCACTCCTCGGACCGGGTCGGATGGCCCGACCTCAGGTAGTCGCGGAGCTCGTGCTTCATCCCCTCGTCGCGGTGGACGCTCATCCGGTCACTGCCTCGCTGCATGCTGTGCCCTTCTGTACGGGTCCGTTCTGCGGGTACGGCCTCGCGGCCGTGGCCCGTCACGTACCCCTCGGGCCCGGCCCGAACCATCACGCCGGAGCGGGGCCGTTCCCCGGATGGGAGGCGCCCGGTGGTGGGCGGGGCGCGGGCGCGGCAGAGTGCGAGAGGGGTAATGCGTCGAGCGGAGGTACGGCGGATGGAGAGCGCCCTGGAGGGCCGTGGACCCGTCCGGTACGGCCCACCCGTGCCGGAACCGGGCCTGCCGGTCCTACCCGAACTGGCCGCCGTCCTCTCCGACGCCGCCGCCAGTCCCTACGCCGAGCCCCCCGGCGGCGGCCCCGCCCTGCTCGACGCCGCCCGCGGCTACTGGGCCCGGCGCGGCCTCGCCGCCGATCCCGCCCTGCTCGCCGCCGCGCCCGGCGCACCCGCCCTGCTCCTCGCGCTGACCGCCGCGATCGGCGGCGACGTGCTGCTGCCCCGGCCCTGCCCGGCCTGGTGGGCGCCGCAGGCCCGGCTGCTGGGCCGCCCCACCTTCACGGTCACCTCCCCGGCCGCCTGCGGCGGCGTCCCCGACCCGTACGCCCTGCTGGAGACGGTCCGCCGGGTGAGGGCCGAGGGAGGCGACCCGCGGCTGCTGGTGCTCGCCGTCGCCGACGACCCGACCGGCACCGTGGTGCCGCCCGAGGTGATGAGCCGCGCCGTGGAGGCGGCCGCCGCCGAGGGGCTGCACGTGGTCAGCGACGAGACGTGGCGGGACACCGTCTACCGGCCCGAGGAGACCACCGTCGTCGGCCCCGCCGAGATGCTGCCCGACGGCGTCACCGTGATCTCCGACCTCTCCGGCGGCTGGCTCCCCCCGGGCTGGCCCGCCGCCGTCGTCCGCTTTCCCGACACCGCCACCGGCGCCCAGTTGCGGGCCCGCTGCCTCGACATCCTCACCGCCCTCGACGCGGCCCTGCCCACCCCCGTCGCCGCGGCCGCCGCGCACGCGCTGGCCGAACCGCCCGAACTCACCGCCCGCCTCGCCCGCGCCGTCGCCCTGCACGGCCGCCTCGCCACCGCCCTGCACACCACGCTGCGGACCGCCGGGGCCCTGGTCCGCCCGCCCCAGGCCGGCCGCCACCTCTACGCCGACCTGTCGCCGCTCGCCCCCGGCCTCGCCGCCCACGGGGTCACCGACGCCCTGGAACTGGAGAACGACCTGACCGCCCGGCTCGGCATGCCCGCCCCCGGCGGCCACCGCTTCGGCGACGACCTCGCCGGACTGAGGGTGCGGCTCTCCACCGGCCCACTCCTCGGCGACGACGAGACGCTCCGCGCCGGGCTCCTCACGGGCGCCCCCGACCCGCTCCAGGCGGCCCCCGTACGGCGGGCCCTGGACCGGGTGGCCGAGGTCCTCGGCGCCCTCGCCGCACCACCCCCCGCCGGAGCAGAGGAGGCCCCCTGATGACCGAGCAGCGCGACCCCGCCCCCGCGCCTGCCGGCCCCCTCGTCCCGGCACCCGCCGCCACCGCCCTGCCGGACCCGCCCGCCTCCGGTCGCCACCGCCGCCGCTCCTACCGCGACCGCCTCACCGCCCCGCTCCCGGGCGTCCGCGCCCTGGCCCGCCTCGCCCGCGAGGCCGGAGCCCTGCGCCCCGGCACCGAGGCCCGCCGCGACGTACCGCTGCTGCCCTGCGAACCCGCGCCCCTGCCCCCGGCCGGACCCGGCGTCCTCGCCGTCACCTGGGCCGGGCACGCAAGCTGGGTCCTGCGGGTCGGCGGGCTGACCGTCCTCACCGACCCCGTCTGGTCGCACCGCATCCTCGGCACCCCGCCCCGCGTCACCCCCGTCGGTGTCCCCTGGGCCTCGCTCCCGCCGGTCGACGCCGTCGTCATCAGCCACAACCACTACGACCACCTGGACGCCCCGACCCTGCGCCGCCTGCCGCGCACCACGCCGGTGCTGGTCCCCGCCGGGCTCGGCCGCTGGTTCCGGCGGCGCCGCTTCACCCGCGTCCACGAACTGGACTGGTGGCAGGGGCGGGAGGTGGGCGGGGTGCGGTTCGACTTCGTCCCCGCCCACCACTGGTCGCGGCGCGGCCTGTTCGACACCTGCCGCACCCTGTGGGGCGGCTGGGTCCTCACCGACCAGCAGGGCCGCAAGGTGCACTTCGCGGGGGACACCGGCTACGGCCACTGGTTCACCGAGATCGGCCGCCGCCACCCCGGCATCGACCTCACCCTCATGCCGATCGGCGCCTACGCCCCCCGCTGGTGGCTGCGCGACGTCCACTGCGACCCGGAGGAGGCGGTCGCCGCCTGCGCCGACCTCGGCGCCCGCCGGATGGCCCCCATGCACTGGGCGACCTTCCTGCTCTCCGCCGAACCCGTCCTCGAACCCCTCGCCCGGGTCCGTGCCGCCTGGGCCCGCACCGGCCGCCCCCGCGAGGACTTGTGGGACCTGCCCGTCGGCGGCTCCCGGGCCCTGCCCCTGTGACCCCCGCCGCCCGGCCCCGTACGCCCTCAGCGCGAGGAGTGCGCCGTCCGCCCGCGCAGCCGCCGCCACACCCCGGGCGCCGCGCTGATCAGCAGGGTCAGCGCCACCGCCGCCGCCACGCCCTCCCACGGCTTCGCGAAGAGCGACCCGCCGACGATCCCGATGAGCTGGTACGTCGCCGTCCACGCCAGGCAGGCCGGGCCGTCACCGCGGGCGAACCGGCCCAGCGGCATCCGCGCCAGCAGGCAGGCCATCATCACCGGAATGCGGCCCGCCGGGATCAGCCGGGAGAGGGTCAGCACCGCAACGCCGTGGTCGTCCAGCTTGGCGCGGGCCTGCTCCAGCCGGTCCGG
Source organism: Streptomyces sp. NPDC058373 (assembly GCF_042723275.1). Taxonomy (NCBI): domain Bacteria; kingdom Bacillati; phylum Actinomycetota; class Actinomycetes; order Kitasatosporales; family Streptomycetaceae; genus Streptomyces; species Streptomyces sp. NPDC058373. Next base: position 34,401 of record NZ_JBHXJE010000024.1, read on the forward strand.
CGCCGCCCGCTGCCGCAGCGTCTCCAGCCACCGCGAACCGCCCCGCGAGCGCATCCCCCGCTGCCCCAGCCAGTACAGCACCAGGTCCCCGAGGAAGGCGGCCAGCGCCGAGACGGCGAAGAGCAGGAGCAGGGTCAGCGGCGCCGCCTGGTGGAAGGCGACCACGGCGGCGCCGCTGACCAGGGCGCCGGTCGGCACCACCGGCACCAGCGCGCCCAGGAAGATCAGCAGGAAGAGCGAGGGATAGCCCAGCGCCTGCTGGGTGGCGGCGTCGGGCACCTCGGCGGCGCCGAGCACCACCAGCGCGGGCAGGCCGGACGGGGTCACCGGGCGACCTCGGGCCGCACGCTCTCCCCGTGGTCCAGCAGATGCACCCGCACCCCGGGCGCGCTCACCGCCGCCTTGCGCACGAACTCGTCGCCGGGGGAGTGGAACTCGTGCGGCCGCACCGCGTCCATCCCGATCGGCCAGTACGTCCCGTAGTGCACCGGCACCGCCGCCGCCGGGGAGAGCCGCCGCAGCGCCTCGGCGGCCCGGCCCGCGTCGAGATGGTGGTGGCCGAGCCCGGGCCCCCAGCCGCCGACCGGCAGCAGTGCCACGTCCAGCGGCCCCGTCTCCTCGGCCATCGAGTCGAACAGCCCGGTGTCCCCGGCGAAGTACGTACGCGCCTGCCCGCTCACCACGAAGCCCAGCGCGGGGGAGCGGCGCGGTCCCACCGGCATCCGCCGCCCGTCGTGCAGCGCGGGGACCGCCCGCACCGTCACCGGCCCGACCTTCTCGGTGTCCCCGGGCCCGACCTCCACCACGTCCAGCCGGGCCAGCCGCCGCAGCCCCGGCACGGCGCGGACCGCGCCCTTCGGCACCAGCAGCCTGGTCCCCGCCGCCAGCCGGGCCAGCGACGGCAGATGGAGGTGGTCCGCGTGCAGGTGCGAGACGAGGACCGCGTCGGCGACCGCCGCCCGGGCCGACGGGGGCGCGCCCCGGCGCCGCCGCAGATGGGCCAGGCGCCGCGCGAAGACCGGATCGGTCAGCAGCCGCACCCCCGAGTCCTCGACCGTGCAGGTGGCATGACCCCACCAGGTGATCTCCACCGTCCGCGTACTCCTCCCTGCGGCGCCCCGCGCGCGCCGCCCCCGGGACGGAGCGCCCGTCCCGCGGAGGCGGTTCCGTACCCCGTCCGCGTCCCGCCGCCCCCACGTCACCCGGACGGGGGGCGGCCGGAAGACCGCTCCCTACGAGACTACGGGGGTGTCTGACAAATCCTGTGCGGTGTCCGTGGTGTCCGGTGCGTGCTCTCGGCGTGCCGGGCGGAAGTCCTCGTACCGGACGTACTCGGGCTTCTGCCCGGTGCGGCGAAGGGGGCACCTCCCTGCTCGAGCGCAAGCCGAGAGCTTGGGGGCGCGTGCCGGGCGCCTCGGGCGCCGTGCGGGATTTGCCAGACACCCCCTGAGGGGCGGGATAGGGTCGGCGGACGCCAACCGGCCGGGGCCGCAGCCCGGCGGCGGATGCCAGGGAGGACGCGATGGAGGACGCCGTGGAGCAGGCGCCGCACCCGCGGGCGGCGGCCATCGCCAGCCTCACCCCGCTGGAACACCTGGACCAGGACCCCTTTCTCGTGGACACCCGCAGCCAGCAGGACATGTGCGCCCGCTGGGCCGCCGCCCACGACCACGTCATCACCCGCGAACTGCTGCTGCACCGGCTCGCCCCCGACCACCCCGAGCTCTGGGCCGACTTCGACGCGGGCCGCGTCGACCTCTTCCTCGCCCCCAGCCTGCGCGTCCTGGGCCAGGCCGTCACCGGTGCCGAGGAGTTCATCGCGCTCTGCGCCCGCCGCGGCACCCGCGTCGTCACCGCCGACCTCGCCGAACCCCAGTACGGGCCCCGCTCCAAGGCCCGTGTCCACCGCCGTCTCTCCATGCCCACCGCCGGATACGACGGCTGCTGATCCCGGCCGGTCCCATACCGGAACGGACCGGCCGAAGACGGTGTGAAACGCTGGACCGGGCCCGGAGGGCGGGACCCGGCGGTGGACGAGGTGAGGGCAGGCGTGGCAGAGAGGCCGTGGCGGAGGTTCGCGGGGGCGCTGTGGCGGATGGGAGCGGTCTGGGCCGTCTCCACCGTCACCATGCTGGTGCTCGCCGGGATCCTGCCCGACTTCCGCCTCCAGTCCGCCGACGGCGACAGCGCCACCCGGATCGGCATCACCGCCGCCGCCGGAGCCGGCGTCTTCGGCGTCCTCTCCGCGCTGGTCTGGCCGCTCGTCGTCCGCGCCCTGCTGCTGGTGCCCGCCCTCGTCCTGGGCCTGCTCGCCTTCGCCATCAACGGCTCGCTGCTCACCCTCGCCCTCCGGCTCATCCCCGACGGCCGCGGCGCCGCGGCCCCCGAGACCGCCGTCCTGGTCGCCGCCGTCATGTCGGCGGTCGCCTCCGCCACCGGCACCGCCCTCGCCGTCCGCGACGACAACGCCTACCGGCGCCGCCTCTACCGCCTCTCCGACCGGCGCCGCCGCCGCGCCCGGCCGGTGCCCGCCACCCCGGGCACCGTCTTCCTCCAGCTCGACGGCGTCGGCCACGACGTCCTCGCCTCCGCCGTCGCCCGCGGCCTGCTCCCCACCGCCGCCCGCTGGCTCGGCCACGGCCCCGCCCCGGCCACCCACCGCCTCATCCCCTGGCGCACCGACTGGTCCAGCCAGACCGGCGCCAGCCAGCTCGGCATCCTGCACGGCACCACGTACGACATCCCGGCCTTCCGCTGGTACGAGAAGGACCGGCGGCAGGTGATGGTCAGCAACCGGCCCGCCTCCGCCGCCGAGCTCCAGCGCCGCGCGGTGCGCCGCACCGGGGACGGCGGGCTCCTCACCGACGACGGCGCCAGCCGCGGCAACCTCTTCAGCGGCGGCGCCGGCCAGGTCGCCCTGGTCCTGTCGGTCTCCGCCCGCCGCGAGCGCGGCCAGCGCTCCCGCGCCGGGTACTTCGCCTACTTCTCCGACCCGGCCAATGCCGTCCGCACCGCGATGTCCTTCGTCGCCGAGGTGGTCCGCGAGATGGGCCAGTCGACCCGCGCCCGGCTGCGAGGCGACACCCCGCGCGTCGGCCGCGGCGGGCTGTACCCGTTCGTCCGCGCCTTCGCCACCGTCGTCGAGCGGGACGTGGTCGTCGCCGCCGTCGTGGGCGACATGCTGGCGGGTCGCACCGCCGTCTACGCCGACCTCGTCGCCTACGACGAGGTGGCCCACCACTCGGGACCCGCCGGCCGCGACGCCGACCAGGTCCTCGCCCGCCTCGACCGCTCGCTGGCCCTGATCGAGAAGGTCGCCGAGCACGCCCCGCGCCCCTACCGCGTCGTCCTCCTCTCCGACCACGGCCAGAGCCCCGGCGAGACCTTCCGCTCCCGGTACGGCCTGACCCTCGGTGACCTCGTCCGCGCCGGGTGCGGCCTGCCCGTGCCGCGCCGCGCCCGCCGTACACCCAGCGGCGCCGAGGCCCGCGCCGCCGTCCGGGCCGCGCTGCACCGGCCCGTCGAGGAGGGCCGCGAGGACGAGGTGCGGCCGCGCCGCTCGGAGCCTGTGGTGCTCGCCTCCGGCAACCTCGGCCTGGTCTCCTTCCCGGACGTGCCGCACCGGATGACCCGCGAGGAGATCGACCGCCGCCACCCGGCGCTGCTCACCACCCTCGCCGCCCACCCCGGCATCGGCTTCCTGCTGGTCCGCAGTGAGGAGCACGGCGCGGTCGTCCTCGGCGCCGGACAGGAGGTCCCGCTGGACGAGGCAGACCGGCCCGGCGGCCCGCTGGAGCCGTTCGGACCCGGCGCCGCCGAGACGGTCCGGCGCACCGACGGTTTCCCGCACACCGCCGACATCATGATCAACTCGGCGTACTTCCCTGAGACGGGGGAGATCCACGCCTTCGAGGAGCAGATCGGCTCGCACGGCGGCCTCGGTGGCGACCAGAGCCGCCCCTTCCTGCTCTCCCCGCTCTCGCTCCCCGACCCCGCCCCGGCGGACGGCTCCGAACTGACCGGTGCCGAACAGGTCCACGCCGTCCTGCGCGGCTGGCTCGACGCGGCAGCCCCGCACGGGCGGCACCGGGGCGAGGGGACCGGCGATACGCCCGGGAGGGGCGTCCCCCACGACACCGGCGCCACCCGGGCCGCCCCGCCGCCGCCGGGCACCGCCGCCTGACCCGGCGCCCGGCCGGCCGGCGCCGAGGAGGGCGACGCGTGGGCGTACGCGCCCCTTCCCGGCCCCCGTTGTGATCGGATGGGCCCGGCGCCCGGCACCCCGCCGGTCCGCCGCGACGAAGGGAACTCACCGATGGCCACCACGCGTTCGGCCCACACCGTCTGGGAAGGCGACCTGCTCAAGGGCAGCGGTACCGTCTCGTTCGACTCCTCCGGCATCGGCGCCCAGCAGGTCTCCTGGCCCTCCCGCGCCGAGGAGCCCAACGGGAGGACCAGCCCCGAGGAGCTGATCGCCGCCGCCCACTCCAGCTGCTTCTCGATGGCCCTCTCCAACGGCCTGGCCAAGGCCGGCACCCCGCCGACCCGCCTCACCACCTCCGCCGACGTCACCCTCCAGCCCGGCACCGGCATCACCGGCATCCACCTGAAGGTCGAGGGCGAGGTCCCCGGCATCTCCGCCGAGGACTTCGAAGCGGCCGCCGCCGACGCCAAGGCCAACTGCCCGGTCAGCCAGGCCCTCGCGGGCACCACCATCACCCACAGCGCCAAGCTGAGCTGAGCGGAAGCCGCCCATGCCGGGCCCGTCGGCGTGGTCGAGGCTGCACGAGGCGGGCACCGCCGACTCCTCCAGCCGCTCGGCGTACGTGCAGCGCACCCGGATCGGCGAGTACGTGGACCAGGCGAAGGCGGCGCCGCTGACGCCGTGGGTGGAGTTGACGGCCTTGTCGTGGCTCCACCGGTTCCGGTGGAAGGCGTCGCCCTGCCGTCCGCCCGTCGGCTCCTCGCTGTGCGGGTCGGGCGCGGTGGTGCCGCGCCGGAGGAACCGGCCGGCGCGTAGCGGCGCGGCGTCGGGCTCGGAGGGTGTCGTCGTGCCGGTCACCTGAGGCGCTCCCTGGGTCGAGCCGTGCTGCGACCGTAGGAGCGCCCGGACCCGCCGCCCTTCCGGCACGGTCCGTCCGGGCCGCGGCCGACCGGGTGGTGTGCTGGGAGCGGCACGCCGGGCGGCGGTGCCCGGGACCGGACATGCCGGTGCCCGGGCTGGGGGTTCGCACCCCGGCCCGGGCACCGGCGTCCTTGGGGGACGGGTCAGAGCTTCAGCAGCCGCTCCGACGCCTCCCGGTACGACTGGAGGGCCACCCGCAGCCGCTCGGTGTCCAGCTCGACGGCCGGCTCCTCCCAGCCGGAGCGCAGCACCCGCCGCTGCTCGGCCAGCGCCTCGGTCACCCGTCCGGCCAGCTCCGCGAAGACCTCGTCGGCCTCGGCGACCGCGTCCCGGGGCCGGTCCACGAAGCCGTTCACGGCCTCCCGGAGACGGCCCGACCAGCGCTCGCCCTCCCCGGCGCCGAAGACCGGGACGGCCGGGGCGCCGGCGCTCTGCGGCGCGCGGGGCGCGGTGTCCGCCCCGGGGGCCGGTACCGCGGTGTTCTTCCCGGCCAGCGGCTGGGGCTTCACGGTCGCCTGGCCGGCGCCGGTGGCGCCGGGAGCACCCGCGGCTCCGGCCGAGCCCGGCGGCTCGGTGCCCGGGGCGGGCGGGGGGAAGGCGGCGGGCGGGGGCGGCGGCGGGGTGCCGGGCGCCGCCGGGTCGACCGGCGCCACCGGCCCCCGGGCCAGGCCCGGCTCGTCGTGCCGGGCGCCGCCGGGCGCGGCCCCGGCCACGTCGCGGTCGTACCCGAGCTCCTCGTCGTAGCCGGAGCCCAGGGCGCGCTCCTCGTGCCCGGTGCGGGCGGCGTGCTTGGCGGTCCACTTGCCACTCTCGGCTGCCATCGCCGATCACTTCCCCTCGGTAGTCCTGATGCCGGCCTCGGCCCCGCGAGGGCGGGCCGCTGCCGGTATGTCGTCCTGTGCCGCGGGCGGCTGCGGGTCGTCACCCGGCTCGACCGGGCCCGCCGGGCGGCCGCCGTCGACGTGGCCGGCACCGCCGGTCAGCACGTCGTACAGCGAGCGGGCCGCCAGCAGGGCCTCGCGCAGCTCCTCCGTGCCGCCGCCGCCCCGGGCCGCGAGACGCACCGTGCGGTACCCCTCGACCTCGTGGGCGTGGTGCACCGACAGCGCCGCCACCTGCTCGTCGTACTGCTCGGGGCCCGGGTAGCCGCGCTCCTGGGCGAGCCGGGCGAGCAGCGTGGCCGCGTCGGCCATGGCCTGCTGCGGCGAGTCGACGAACCGGCGCTGCACACCGGCCCACTCGGCCTCGTAACGGGCGAGAGAATCGGCGGGCAGCGGCCGCTCCTTGAGCGCGCCGTGCCGCTTCACGCGGTCGCCCAGCTCCCGCTGGGTGGCGGCGGTGTCGCCGTTGTGCCGGGCGATCGCCCGGTCGTACTCGGGGCCGAACCGCCGCTTGAGCGCGGACCCCGTGGTGTCACGCCTCGTCAGGGCGTAGGCGGCCGCCGCCACGACGACGACGGCCGCGACGATGATCACGACGGTGAGCATGGCTGTTCCCTTCGGCTCCGGTGTGAACGGATGGGGCACCCCGGCCGCGCGGTCGGCGCGCGCGTCGGCGGTGCGCGGGCCGTGCCGGTCGCGATCCGGTGCCCGCGGGTCCTGACCGGTGAGGCACGGGGACGGCGGGTCCGGTGCCCGGGGTGTCCGTACCTCCCGGTGCTGACCGCCTGCCCCGAACACGCCCGCGAATGCACCGGCGCGGGACGGCGTTCGGCCGAGCCCGGGAACGGGCCGTCAGCGCCCCGCGCCGGCCTCCCCGGACGCCGGGGCGGCGCAGCGCTCGGCGAAGCGGCGCAGGGTGGCGGCGATGTTGCGCCGCTGGAAGTCGGCGAAGGAGTGGCCCGAGGTCACCACGTGGTCGAAGACCCACGCCGCGGCGTCCGGCCAGCGCCGCCGGTCGTCCGTCCACGTCTCGGTGACCAGCGTGCCGCCGCCCGGCGCCGTCTCGAAGTGGTACTCCCAGGTGGCGATCGGCCCGCGCACCACCGGCCGGCGCAGCCCGATCGCCCGCACCTTGAAGGCGAACCGCTCACCCGGCTCGGCGGCGGTCACCGTGCACCGCGTCGTCCACCGCACGAGCCCGCGCTTGTTCCGCCCGTCGAAGACCATCCCCGGGTACGGCGCACCGTCCTCGCCGCGCACCACCGCCCCCTGGTTCTCCGGGCTCCACCGCCCCATCCCGGCCGGGTCGGCGATCAGCGCGTACGCCTCCCCGGGCGCGATCGGCACGACGACGCTGCCGGAGACGGTCAGGACACGGGGCATGGCTGCTCCTCGAAGAGGTGGAGGCCCGGGCGGCCGGGCGAGGGTCCGGGGCACGCTACAGGGCGCCGCCCGGGCCCCCGAAGGGCGGCCGGTCCCACCCGGCCGGGCCACGCCCTCCTGCCCGCGGCCGCCCGCACCCGCCGCCGTACGATCCGAGGGCCGGGCCCGGCGGCCCGGCGCACCGCCCTGTCCGCACCCCGCACCGCGAAGGACCCTCCGTGCCGATCTACGCCGTCACCTACACCTACGCCGACGACTCCGCCGCCGCCCGCGACACCCACCGCCCGGCCCACCGCGCCTACCTCGGCGGCCTCTCCGACCAGGGCGTCAACCTGGTTTCCGGCCCGTTCGGCGCCGACGAGCCCGCCGGCGCGCTGTTGCTCCTCCGCGCCGGTTCCAAGGACGAGGTGCTCGCCCTCACCGAGAAGGACCCGTTCCGCGTCGAGGGCCTGGTGGCCCGGGTCGACGTCGCCGAATGGCTCCCGGTGCTCGGCCCCGCCGCCCAGGCCTTCGAAACCCGCTGAACCGCCCCGGGCCCGCCGCGCACGACCGCCCGGCGGGCCGCCAGGGGGGGGGCCGGGCGCGCGCCCGGGCGAACCCCAGGCGCGCATCAGCCGGGGAGCGCCCCCGGTGTGGCAGGGTGACCACGACCGCAGTCGTACCGGCAGTCGTACCGAAGGAGGCAGGTCATGACCGCCGCCCCCCTGCCGCACCAGCAGATCGAGGACCGGCTCGCCCAACTCCCCGGCTGGACCCTGGAGGAGGACCGGATCACCCGGACCTACCGCCTGGACTCCCACTTCGCCGCCGCCGCGCTCACCACCCACATCGCGCAGGTCCAGGACGAGCTGAACCACCACTCCGACCTGACCCTCGGCTACAACACGGTGCGGCTCGCCGTGCAGACCCACAGCGCCGACGGCGCGATCACCGCGCTCGACCTGGACCTCGCGGCCCGGATCGAGCAACTGGCCCCCGCCCACGGAGCGCACTGACGTGCTGGACTACACACGCGAAGCCGCTGTCTACGACGCCACCCGCGGCGGCGTCCCCCGCGCCAGAGCCGCCGCCGAGGCGGTCCACGCCCTGCTGCCCGCCGACGCCCGCGACCACCTCGACCTCGCCTGCGGCACCGGCCTGGTCAGCGAGCGCATCGCCCAGCCGGGCCGCCGCGTCGTCGGCGTCGACCTCGCCCCCGGCATGCTCACCGTGGCCGCCGGACGGCTGCCCGGCGCCGCGCTGCGCGCCGACTGCCGCCGGCTGCCGTTCACCCCCGCCGCCTTCGACTCGGTCTCCGCCGTCTGGCTGCTCCACCTGCTGCCCGACGCCGCCCCCGTGGTGGCCGAGGCGGCCCGGGTGCTGCGGCCCGGCGGGGTCTTCGTCACCACCGTCGACAAGGCCGACGCGCACGACGTCGGCAGCGACATCGACACCCTCGTCGGCCCCTACCGGCTGCACCAGGTCGCCGACGCCCACGCCACCGTCACCGCCCTCGCCGAGAAGCACGGTCTCACCCCCTGCGGCGAGGCGCTCTTCCAGGGCCACGGCCAGGGCCGCACCCCCGCCGAGCTGGCCCGCCGGGTCCGCGCGGGCGACATGTACCGCGAGGGCGGCAGCGCCCTCGCCGCCCGCCTCGCCGCCCTCCCCGACCCGGACACCCCGCGACCCGAGCCGGTCTTCCGGCTGATGGCGTTCCGCGCCGCCTGACTCCGTACGCCCCGCCTCCGCTTGCCGGAACGGCAACACGACTGGCCCGCTAGCGCCGCCCGTACCAGGCTGGACGCCGTGACCGAGCGAGCGGAAGGCGGACTACATGAGTGAGCGGCAGGAGCAGGCGGGCCACGGGCACAGCCACGGCGAAGGCGGCCACGGGCACGGGGATCTCGACTGGTCCGTCATGGGGCCCGTCTTGGAACAGGAGGCTGAGGTCAGCCTCCCGCTGTACCGGGAGATCGCCGACTGGGCCGCCGAACGCGGGGCCCGCGTCCCGGGACCGGTCGTCGACGCGGGCAGCGGCCCCGGTGTGGTCTCCGCCCTCCTCGCGGAGGTCTTCCCCGACCGCGAGGTGTACGCCGTGGACGCCGAGGCCGCCCTGCTGGAGCGCGCCGCCGACCGGGCGCGCCGCGGCGGCCTGGAGGGGCGGCTGCACACCCACCGCGCCGAGCTGCCCGACGGCCTCGACGCCCTGCCCGCCGCCTCACTTGTCTGGGCCGGGCGCTCCCTGCACCACGTCGGCGACCAGCGCGCCGGCCTCGCCGCCTTCGGCCGGGCGCTGGCCCCCGGCGGCGGCCTCGTCCTGCTGGAGGGCGGCCTGCCGCCGCGCACCCTCCCGCGCGAACTGGGCTTCGGCAGGCCCGGGATCGAGTCGCGGCTGGACGCCGCCCAGGAGGAGGGGTTCGCCGGGATGCGGGAGTCCCTGCCCGGGGCCGTCAAGGAGACCGAGGACTGGGCGGCCCTGCTGGCGGCCGCCGGACTGCGGCACGTCGCCACCCGCAGCTTCCTCCTGGACCTGCCCGCGCCGGTGACCTACGAGACCCGCGCCCACCTGGTGGCCCAGTGGCAGCGGCGGCTGGACCACGTCGAGCTGGGTCCGGCCGACCGCGCCACGGCCGACCGCCTGCTCGACCCCGACGACGCCGCCGGGCTGTACCACCGGCCCGACCTCTTCCTCCTCAGCGCCCAGACCGTCCACCTGGCCCTGCGCGAGGAGTGAGACGGCCCCGGCGCACGGATGCCCCGCACCGCGACGGCGGTACGGGGCATCCGTGCGTGCGGGAGCCGGAGGGGTCAGCCCTCGTTGATCTCGGCCGGGTCGGGGCCCAGCCGGCGGTCCTCGTTGAGCGCGCTGATCGCGGCCATGTCCTCGGTGTCCAGCTCGAAGCTGAAGACGTCGATGTTCTCCTTGATCCGCGACGGCGTCACGGACTTCGGGATGGCGACGTTGCCCAGCTGGACGTGCCAGCGCAGCACCACCTGGGCGGGGGTGACGTTGTGCTTGCGCGAGATGGCGACGATCGCGGGCACCTCCAGCAGGCCCTTGCCCTGGCCGATCGGGGACCACGCCTCGGTGGTGATGCCCTGCTCGTCGTGGAAGGCGCGGGTGGCCCGCTGCTGGAGGTGGGGGTGGAGCTCGATCTGGTTGACCGCGGGGATGACCGAGGTCGCGTCGATCAGCTGCTCCAGGTGCTCGGGGAGGAAGTTCGAGACGCCGATGGCCCGGGCGCGGCCGTCGGAGTAGAGCTTCTCCAACGCCTTGAAGGTGTCGGCGGCGGTGCCCTTGGCCGGCAACGGCCAGTGGATCAGGTACAGGTCGACGTGGTCCAGGCCCAGCTTCGCCAGCGAGGAGTCGAAGGCGCGCAGCGCCGCGTCGTACCCGTGGTCGCTGTTCCACAGCTTGGTGGTGACGAAGAGTTCCTCGCGGGGGACGCCGGACTCGGCGATGGCCTTGCCGGTACCCTCCTCGTTCCCGTAGGCGGCGGCGGTGTCGATGGAGCGGTAGCCCGCCTCCAGGGCCGCGCCGACAGCGGTGTACGCCTCGTCGTCCGGTACCTGCCACACGCCGAAGCCGATCTGAGGCATCTCGACGCCGTTGTTCAGGATGATCGGGGGAACCTTGCTCACGAGCGATTGGTCCTAACGTGGTCGGTGGGAACTCCCATGGTCAACTATGACCCGCCCGTTCGCATTCCCGCGGGCCGACCCGTTCACGCCCCCGCGAGTTCCCCCGCCCGGCGGCTTCCACCAGCGCCGGAACCGGCCGGGGGTACCGGCGCCGACCGCCGTGCGGACACCGCGTCAGGCGCGGTACAGCGCCTCCAGCTCGGCCGCGTAGGACTCCTCTATCGCCTTGCGCTTCAGCTTCAGTGACGGGGTGAGCAGCCCGCGTTCCTCGGTGAACTGGTGGCCCAGGATGCGGAAGGTGCGGATCGACTCGGCCTGCGAGACGAGCGTGTTGGCGGCGATGACGGCGCGCCGCACCTCCGTCTCCAGATCCGGGTCGCGGACCAGCTCCGCCGGGGTCAGCTGCGGTTTGCCGCGCATCGTCAGCCAGTGCGCGACCGCCTCGGTGTCCAGGGTGACCAGCGCGGCGATGTAGGGCCGGTCGTTTCCGACGACGACGCACTGGGCGACCAGCGGATGGTCGCGGACCCGCTCCTCCAGCGGCCCGGGCGAGACGCTCTTGCCGCCGGAGGTCACCAGGATCTCCTTCTTGCGGCCGGTGATCGTCAGGTAGCCGTCCTCGTCCAGCCGGCCGATGTCCCCGGTGGCGAGCCATCCCTCGCGCAGTGCCGTACGGGTGGCCTGCGGGGCGTTGAGGTAGCCGCGGAAGACGTGGTCCCCGTGGAGCCACACCTCGCCGTCGTCCGCGATGTGCACCGTGGTGCCCGGCAGCGGCAGGCCCACCGTGCCGTACCGGGTCCGCTCCGGCGGGTTGGCGGTGGCGGCGGCGGTCGACTCGGTCAGGCCGTACCCCTCGTAGATGGTGATGCCCGCCCCGGCGAAGAAGAGGCCGAGCCGCCGGTTCATCCCCGAGCCGCCCGACATGGCGTGCCGCACCCGGCCGCCGAGGGCGTCCCGGACCCGCGAGTAGACCAGCTTGTCGTAGAGCTGGTGCTGCATCCGCAGCCCCGCCGTCGGGCCGGGACCGGTGCCGAAGGCGCGCGCCTCCATCGCCTCCGCGTACCGCACGGCGACCTCCACCGCCTTGCCGAACGGCCCCTCGCGCCCTCCCCGTTCGGCCTTGCGCCGCGCCGAGTGGAAGACCTTCTCGAAGATGTACGGGACGGCCAGCACGAAGGTCGGCCGGAAGGCGGCCAGGTCCGGCAGGAGCGCCGCCGCGTTCAGCTCCGGCTGGTGGCCGAGCTTGACCCGGCCCCGGACCGCCGCGACCTGCACCATACGGCCGAAGACGTGGGCGAGCGGCAGGAAGAGCAGGGTGGACGCCTGGTCGCCGGGGCGGGAGTGGAAGACCGGCTCCCAGCGGCTGATCGCGGTGTCCGACTCGAACATCAGGTTGGCGTGGGTGATGACGCAGCCCTTGGGCCGGCCGGTGGTGCCCGAGGTGTAGATGAGGGTGGCGGTGGTGTCGGGGGTGACGGCCCTGCGGTGCCGGTGGACCGTCTCGTCGGTGATCTCCGCGCCCGCCTTGACCAGAGCCGTCACGGTGTCCGCGTCCAGCTGCCACAGCCGCCGCAGCCCGGGGAGACGGTCGACCACCGAACCGATCGTCATCGCGTGGTCCTCGTGCTCGACCATCGCCGCCGACACCTGCGCGTCGTGCAGCATCCACGCCACCTGCTCGGCCGAGGAGGTCGGGTAGACCGGGACCACCTGCGCGCCGACCGTCCACAGGGCGAAGTCGAAGAGGGTCCACTCGTAGCGGGTGCGGCACATGATGGCGACCCGGTCCCCGAATCGCACGCCGTCCGCCAGCAGCCCCTTCGCCAGCGCCAGCACCTCGTCGCGGAACCGCGCCGACGTCACGTCCCGCCAGTGGCCGTCCGGCCCCTTGCGGGCCAGTGCCACCCGGTCCGGGTCGGCGTCGGCATGGTCGAAGACGGCGTCGGCGAGACCGCCCACCGGCGGGGCCGACGCCGACGGGGGAGAGGTGAACTCGCGCACGCGCTGCTCCTGAGGGGACGCCCTGCCTGACCTGAATGCCCTGACAGCGCGGTGACGCTACCCCAGTCGCGTCCCGGGCGGGAGAGACGGCGCACAGCCGCACTCCATGGCATACGCACTGGCCAGCCAGGGGGAATCCGGCGACAAAGGGGAAGGGCGGGACAGAATACTGACCCACCGGTAAGTGGAATCGGGCCGATCTGCACCGGATCTGTGCAGGACGGTCACCCTGACCGGGGTTCGGGGGCGGGCCTTCACATGCCCGCGGCCCGGCCGGCGGGGAGCCGCCCGTCCTCGGCGGCGGACCGTGCCGCGTCGGCGTGTTCGCTCAAAGGATGCTCAGATCCGGATAACGATCGAGTCACCGCGGGTGCGAAATGCCCCTCAGCGCCTTTCCTGGTGTGATTCCCGCCACGACGATGAGGAGACGGTGCGTGCTATCAATGCGCAACTCCGCCGACGGCGCGCCCCCACTGCCGCCCGCCGGTGAGCCACCTCCGGCAGGCACCGGGGGCGGCGTGAGCACCGACCGGACGCCCGCCGTCCGTGCCCGTACGCCATGTCTCGCGTCCCCATCGCGTGGACCATGCGCCCCCAGAGGAGCCAGATGTCACTCGACTCCATCACTCGTTCGATCGACAGCGCGGTAGGCGGCTTCTTCGAGCCGATCGCGACGTGGCTCGGCGACGTCATCTTCTACGCCGTCACCATCAACGGGGCCGAGGTCCCCCTCATCGTGGCCTGGCTGGCCGTCGCCGGCCTGGTCTTCAGCGGCTGGTTCGGCCTGGTCCAGTTCCGGAAGTTCGGGCTGGCGCTCCGCGTCGTCCGCGGGAAGTACGACGAGAAGGGTTCCGCGGGCGAGGTCAGCCACTTCCAGGCGCTGACCGCCGCGGTCTCCGGAACGGTCGGCCTCGGCAACATCGCCGGTGTGGCCGTCGCCGTGAGCATCGGCGGCCCGGGAGCCACGTTCTGGATGATCGTCTGCGGTCTCCTCGGCATGGCCACCAAGTTCGTCGAGGTGACCCTCGGCGTGAAGTACCGCGAGGTGCATGCCGACGGCACGGTCTCCGGCGGGCCCATGCACTACCTGCCCAAGGGGCTCGCCGAGCGCTTCGGCGCACGCGGCGCCAAGCTCGGCAAGGTGCTGGCCGTGCTGGCCTCCGCGATGATCCTCTTCTTCGGCCTCTTCGGCGGCAACCTCTTCCAGGTCAACCAGTCCTACGCCCAGCTCGCCGCCGTCACCGGCGGCGAGGACGGGCTCATCGGCTCGTCCGGGGGCGCCCTGCTCTTCGGCATCGTCGTCGCGGCACTGGTCGGTGTGGTGCTGCTCGGCGGTATCCGGTCCATCGCCTCGGTCACCAGCCGCCTGGTCCCCGCGATGGCGGCGATCTACGTGGTCGCGTGCCTGGTGGTCATCGCCGTCAACGTCACCGCCGTCCCGGCCGCCTTCGGCACGATCATCGAGGGCGCCTTCAACCCCGAGGGCGTCGCCGGCGGCATCCTGGGCGCGCTGATCGTCGGCTTCAAGCGCGCGGCCTTCTCCAACGAGGCGGGGCTCGGCTCCGCCCCGATCGCCCACTCCGCCGCCAAGACGCGCCACCCCGCGAGCGAGGGCCTGGTCGCCCTGCTCGAACCCTTCATCGACACCGTGATCATCTGCACCATGACGGCCCTGACCATCGTCATCGCCAACCCGGCCAGCTGGGCCGAGGCGCGGGCCGGAGAGTCCATCGGCGGCGTCACCATCACCTCGGACGCCTTCGAGACGGTGCTGCCCTGGTTCCCGTACATCCTGACGGTCGCGGTTCTGCTCTTCGCCTTCTCGACCGTGCTGACCTGGGGGTACTACGGCCTGAAGGCGTGGACCTACCTCTTCGGACGCAGCCGCGCCAGCGAGACGCTCTTCAAGGCCCTCTACACCGTCTTCGCGGTCGCCGGGTCGCTGCTCACGCTTCAGACCCTGATCGACCTCGCCGACGCGGTGCTGTTCACCCTCGCGGTCATCAACATCATCGGGCTGTACCTGCTGGCGCCGGTCGTCAAGCGGGAGCTGAACTCGTTCCTCCGGTTCGTCCGGGCCAAGGACCGGGGTGAGAGCGTCGAGGGCGGGGACGCCGAGCCTGAGGCGGGGGAGGACACGGTGGCGCGTACGCCCTGACCGTCACGCTCACCTTCGCCGGGCCCGCTCCGCACGTGCCGTACGTCGCGGTGCGGGCCCGTCGCTCAGCCCGGCCCCCGCAGCCGGTCGCCGCCCTCCAGGATGGCGCGGGCCAGCGCCCGCGCGGGCGCCGGGTCGCCCTGGCCCGGCGCCTCGCCGTGGGCGAGGACGAACTCCACCTCGCCCAGCTCCGGGAGCCCGGCGCGCTCGGGGACCCGTACCAGGCCCGGCGGGATCAGTCCCCGGGCGTGCGCCATCACGCCGAGCCCGGCGCGGGCGGCGGCGAGGAGGCCGTTGAGGCTGCCGCTGGTGCAGGCGATCCGCCACGGCCGGCCGTGCCGCTCCAGGGCGTCCAGCGCGCGGGCCCGGGAGATGCCAGGCGCCGGGTAGACGATGAGCGGCACCGGGTCCTCCGGGTCGAGCCGCAGGCGCTCCGCGCCGATCCACACCAGCCGGTCGCGGCGCACCAGCGGCGCGGGCGGGTCCTGCGGGCGCCGCTTGGCGAGGACCAGGTCGAGCTTGCCCGCCGCCAGCCGCTCGTGCAGCGTCCCGGAGAGCTCCACCGTCAGCTCCAGCTCCACCTCGGGATGGTCGTCCCGGAACGCCTCCAGGATCTCCGGCAGCCGGGTCAGCACGAAGTCCTCCGAGGCGCCGAACCGCAGCCGCCCGCGCAGCCGCCTCCCGCCGAAGAAGGCCGCCGCCTGCTCCTGCACCTCCAGGATGCGGCGGGCGAAGCCGAGCATGGCCGCACCGTCGCCGGTCAGCTCCACGGTGTGCGTGTCGCGCAGGAAGAGCGCCCGCCCCACCTGCTCCTCCAGCCGCCGCACGTGCTGGCTGACGGTGGACTGGCGCACGCCGAGCCGCCGCGCCGCCTGGGTGAAGCTCAGCGTCTGGGACACGGCGAGGAAGGTGCGCAGCAGCGCGGGATCGTACACACCCGCAGGCTATCGGGCTCCGTGATGACAGTCAGTGCGGTGTACGGGATTCCCGATCGCGGGCCGGCGGGAGATGCTGGACCCGAACCCTCCGGCACCGCGCCCCGCGCAGGTGACCGGCCCCTCCCGTGCCGCCGCCCGTGGACGGCACCCGGCCCCGACCGAGGAAGACACCCGTGACACGCCCGCGCAGGCGGCTGAGGCTGCCCGTCGACCCGTACATCCTGACGCTGCTCGGGATGGTGGCCCTCGCGACGCTGCTGCCGGCCCGGGGAGCCGCCGCCGAGGTGGCCTCCGGTGCCTCCACGGTCGTGGTCGGCCTGCTCTTCTTCCTCTACGGCGCGAAGCTCTCCACCCGGGAGGCGATGGACGGGGTGCGCCACTGGCGGCTCCACACCACCGTGCTGGCCTGCACCTTCGTCGTCTTCCCGCTGCTGGGGCTGGCCGCCAGGGGACTGGTGCCGTGGCTGCTCACCCCGGCGCTGTACGGCGGCTTCCTCTTCCTGTGCCTGGTCCCCTCCACCATCCAGTCCTCGATCGCCTTCACCTCGATCGCCAAGGGCAACGTGCCGGCCGCCATCTGTGCCGGGTCGTTCTCCTCGCTCGCCGGGATGGTCCTCACCCCGCTGCTCGCCGTGGTGCTGCTGGGCTCCTCCGGGGGCGGCTTCTCGGCGGACTCCGCGGTGAAGATCGTCCTCCAGCTGCTCGCGCCCTTCCTCGCCGGGCAGCTCCTGCGGCGGTGGATCGGCGGCTTCCTCGTCCGGCACAAGCGGATCATCGGCTTCGTCGACCGCGGGTCGATCCTGCTGGTCGTCTACACCGCCTTCAGCCAGGGCGTGGTCGCCGGGATCTGGCAGCAGGTGACCTGGCCGCGGCTGCTCGCCCTGCTCGCCGTCGAGGCCGTCCTGCTCACCGTGATGCTGGCGCTCACCTGGTACGGGGCGGCGCGGATGGGCTTCGACCGGGCCGACCGGATCGCCGTCCAGTTCGCCGGATCGAAGAAGTCCCTCGCCGCGGGCCTGCCGATGGCCACCGTGCTCTTCGCCTCGCACGCCTCGATGGCGGTGCTGCCGCTGATGCTCTTCCACCAGATGCAGCTCATGGTCTGCGCGGTCATCGCCAAGCGCCGCGCCCGCGACCCCGAGGCGGCAAAGGAGCCGGTGCCGGTGGCCGGGCCCGGCGCCGCCTGAGACGGGCGGCTCAGCCGGCGTCGGCCGGCAGGGCGATCCGCTCCTCGCCCGCGTACACGTTCATCGAGGCCCCGCGGAGGAACCCCACCAGGGTCAGCCCGCTCTCCCGGGCCAGCTCCACGGCGAGGGAGGACGGCGCGGAGACGGCCGCCAGCATCGGGATGCCTGCCATCACCGCCTTCTGGACCAGCTCGAACGAGGCGCGCCCCGACACCAGCAGCACCGAGTCGCGCAGCGGCAGCCGCCCCTGCTGCAGGGCGCGGCCCACCACCTTGTCGACCGCGTTGTGCCGCCCCACGTCCTCCCTGGTGTCCACCAGCTCACCGTCCGGGGTGAAGAGCGCCGCCGCGTGCAGCCCGCCGGTGCGGTCGAAGACCTGCTGGGCCTCCCGGAGCCGGTCGGGCAGGGTGGAGAGCAGGGCGGGAGTGAGGCGGACGCCGTCGTCGCCGGTCAGCGGGTGCCGGGTTTTGGTGCGGACCGCGTCCAGGCTGGCCTTGCCGCACAGGCCGCAGGAGGACGAGGTGTAGACGTTCCGCTCCAGGGAGATGTCCGGCAGCGCCACCCCGTCGGCGAGCCGCACGTCCACCACGTTGTACGTGTTGTAGCCGTCGGCGGTGGCGCCCGCGCAGTACACGATGTTGGCCAGCTCCGAGGCGTCGGCGAGCACGCCCTCGCTGATCAGGAACCCGGCGGCGAGCGCGAAGTCGTCGCCGGGCGTGCGCATGGTGATCGCCAGCGGCTTGCCGTTCAGCCGGATCTCCAGGGGCTCCTCGGAGACCAGGGTGTCCGCCCGGGAGGAGACGGCACCGTCCCGGATACGGAGGACACGGCGGCGTTCGGTGACTCGGCCCATGGAGCGGTCCTGGTTCTGTGCGTACGGCGGCCCGGTCGGCCCTGCGCGGAGGCCGTGCGGGCGCCCGGCCGGGGGCCTGGAGCCCGGCCTCCACGGTGTCATTCTTCTCCAGGACCGCCGGCCCGAACCCGGCCGGGGGCGTGACACGCCTGACGGCCGGGCCACGCACCCGTTCGGACCGGCCTTGTCCGAACACTTCCCAACGCCGGAACCGGTTCCTAGGGTTCCGGATCATGACGACTCCCCCCACCCCCGCCCGCCGCGGCGGCCCGGTCGCGCCACCCGGCTGGAGCCGGTGGCTGGTCCCGCCGGCCGCGCTCTCGATCCACCTCTCCATCGGCCAGGCGTACGCCTGGAGCGTCTTCAAGCCGCCGCTGGAGTCGGCGCTCGGCCTCAGCGGCACGCAGAGCGCCCTCCCCTTCCAGCTCGCCATCGTCATGCTCGGCCTCTCCGCGGCCTTCGGCGGCACCCTCGTCGAACGCAACGGGCCCCGCTGGGCCATGACCGTCTCGCTGGTCTGCTTCTCGTCCGGCTTCCTGATCTCCGCGCTCGGCGCCGCCACCGCCCAGTACTGGCTGATCGTCCTCGGCTACGGCTTCGTCGGCGGCATCGGACTGGGCATCGGCTACATCTCGCCCGTCTCCACCCTGATCAAGTGGTTCCCCGACCGCCCCGGCATGGCCGCCGGCATCGCCATCATGGGCTTCGGCGGCGGTGCCCTCATCGCCTCGCCCTGGTCGGCCGCGATGCTCGACGCCTTCGGCGGCGGCACCCGGGGCATCGCCCTCGCCTTCCTCGTCCACGGCCTGAGCTACGCCGTCTTCATGGCCCTGGGCGTCGCGCTGATCCGCACCCCGGCCGCGCGGGTGGCGGCGGGCGGGCGCGACGGCGAGGCCGTCCGGGTCCCGGTGACCGGCCCCGGCGTCTCGGCCCGGTCGGCCGTCCGTACCCCGCAGTTCTGGTGCCTGTGGGTCGTCCTGTGCATGAACGTCACCGCGGGCATCGGCATCCTGGAGAAGGCCGCGCCGATGATCTCCGACTTCTTCGCGGACACCCCCGCGCCCGTCTCGGCCGCGGCCGCCGCCGGATTCGTCGCCCTGCTCTCCGCCGCCAACATGGCCGGGCGGATCGGCTGGTCGAGCACCTCCGACCTGATCGGCCGGAAGAACATCTACCGCCTCTACCTCGGCGTCGGCGCCCTGATGTACCTGCTCATCTCGCAGTTCGGGGACGCCTCCAAGCCCCTGTTCATCCTCTGCGCGCTGGTGCTGCTCTCCTTCTACGGCGGCGGCTTCGCCACCATCCCCGCCTACCTGAAGGACCTCTTCGGCACCTACCAGGTCGGCGCCATCCACGGCCGCCTGCTCACCGCCTGGTCCACCGCGGGCGTCCTCGGCCCGCTCATCGTCAACCAGATCGCCGACCGCCAGGCCGCCGCCGGACACAGCGGGCCCGAGCTGTACGGGCTCTCCCTGACCGTCATGACCGGCCTGCTGATCGTCGGCTTCATCGCCAACGAACTGGTCCGCCCGGTCCACCCCCGCCACCACGTCACCCCGCCCGACGCGAGCCCCGCCGCCGCGCCGGAGCCCGCCCCGAAGGAGGCCGCCGCCCATGACGACGCCACCCGCTGAGAACGCCGCCGCGCCGGAGCCCCGGCGCCGGGCCCTGACCGCCTTCGCCTGGCTCTGGGTGGGGCTGCCGCTCTGTTGGGGCCTGTACGAGCTGGGGGTGAAGGCCGCACAGCTGTTCACCGGCTGACACCCGCGCGGGTACGGGCGCCGGGCGGGTCCGGCGCGGGTGGGTGATGTCTCCAAGGGTCGTGCCCGAATCCTGTGGCATCACCTGCCCCGCTACCGGTGAGTCGCTGACCAGACTGGAGGATCCGTTCGTCATCCGGACACGAGGGGGACCCCGCTCCATGATCGGCACCCGTATCGCCGCCGTCGGCCACTACCAGCCGGCCCGCGTACTCACCAACGAGGAGCTGGAGGAGATGGTCGACACCAGCGACGCGTGGATCCGCAGCAGGGTGGGGATCCGCACGCGGCGGATCGCGGGGCCCGACGAGCCGGTGGACGAGCTCGCCGCGCACGCCGCCGCCAAGGCGCTGGCCTCCGCGGGGGTCGAACCGGCCACCGTCGACCTGGTCGTGGTCGCCACCTCCACCGCCATCGACCGCTCCCCGAACACCGCGGCCCGGGTCGCCGCCCGGCTCGGCATGATCTCCCCCGCCACCCTCGACCTCAACGTGGTCTGCGCCGGGTTCACCCACGCCCTGGCCACCGCCGACCACGCGGTGCGCGCCGGCTCGGCCGAGCGCGCCGTGGTGATCGGCGCCGACAAGATGTCGCAGGTCGCGGACTGGGCCGACCGGGGAACCTGCGTCCTGGTCGGCGACGGGGCCGGGGCCGCGGTCGTCACCGCCGACCGCGCGGAGAGCGGCGGCGGTGTCGCGGGCATCGGCCCCGTCCTGTGGGGCTCGGTCCCCGGGCTCGGCCACGCCGTACGCATCGAGGGCACCCCGCCGCGCTTCGCCCAGGAGGGCCAGAGCGTCTACCGGTGGGCCACCACCACGCTGCCCCCCATCGCCCGCAAGGTCTGCGAGCGTGCCGGGATCGGCCCCGAGGAGCTTGCCGCCGTCGTCCTCCACCAGGCCAACCTGCGGATCATCGAACCGGTCGCCGCCAAGCTCGGCGCGGTCAACGCCGTCGTCGCCCGGGACGTCGTGGAGTCCGGCAACACCTCCGCCGCCTCCATCCCGCTGGCCCTCTCCAAGCTGGTCGAACGCGGCGAGATCAGCACCGGCGACCCCGTCCTGCTCTTCGGCTTCGGCGGCAACCTCTCGTACGCCGGACAGGTCGTGCGCTGCCCGTGAGCGGCGGCCCGTCGACGCCTTCGGGGGCCCGCGAGGGTCCGCGTACCGCCGCCACCTGGGAGGACGGCGGGGTGGCCGGGGGCGGGCGGGCGGCTTGGCGGGAGGCGCGGCTCCCCGGCTTTGTCCTGTGAATGGAAAAAGTCGGGGGTAATTCCCGCTCAACTTCTTCCCACACCCGGCAGGCACTGCTACGTTCCCCTCGAAAGCGCGAGCGGCGAGCCCGGCGTACCCCAGCGAGGACGCCCGCGGCCCCGCCGTTCGCAGAGGTTTCCCCGCACCGTCAGGCCAGGGGGAGGGAGGGGCGCGTGAGACGCATGACCGCAAGACCGGCCAACGCACACCAGGCGCGCCTGCTGCGGCTGCTCCGCGACGGCGGCGCCCACTCCCGCGCCCAGCTCGGCGAGGAGGTCGACCTCTCCCGCTCCAAACTCGCCGTCGAGGTCGACCGGTTGCTGGAGACCGGCCTGGTCGTCGCCGACGGGCTGGCCGCCTCGCGCGGCGGCCGGCGCTCGCACAACATCCGCCTCGCGCCCCATCTGCGCTTCCTCGGCGTCGACATCGGCGCCACCTCGGTCGACGTGGCCGTCACCAACGCCGAGTTGGAGGTGCTCGGCCACATCACCCAGCCGATGGACGTCCGCGAAGGCCCGGTCGCCGTCTTCGAGCAGGTCCTCGACATGGCCGAGAAGCTGAAGGCGTCCGGCCTGGCCGAGGGGTTCGACGGCGCCGGGATCGGCGTACCCGGCCCGGTCCGCTTCCCCGAGGGCATCCCCGTCGCCCCGCCGATCATGCCCGGCTGGGACGGCTTCCCCGTCCGCGAGGCGCTCAGCCAGGAGCTGGGCTGCCCCGTCATGGTCGACAACGACGTGAACCTCATGGCCATGGGCGAGCAGCACGCCGGAGTCGCCCGCACCGTCGGGGACTTCCTCTGCGTCAAGATCGGCACCGGCATCGGCTGCGGCATCGTGGTCGGCTCCACCGTCTACCGCGGGACCACCGGCAGCGCGGGCGACATCGGCCACATCCAGGTCGAGCCCGAGGGTCTGCCCTGCGCCTGCGGCAACCAAGGGTGCCTGGAGGCCCACTTCAGCGGCTCCGCGCTGGCCCGGGACGCCGAGCAGGTGGCACGGGAGGGCCGTTCGCAGGAACTGGCCGCCCGGCTGGAGGCCTCGGGGCGGCTCAGCGCTGCCGACGTGGCCGCCGCGGCCTCCGGCGGCGACACCGCCGCACTCGAACTGATCCGGCGCGGCGGCCGCCACACCGGCCAGGTCATCGCCGGACTCGTCTCCTTCTTCAACCCCGGGCTCGTGGTGATCGGCGGAGGAGTGACCGGCCTCGGCCACACCCTGCTCGCCGCCATCCGCACCCAGGTCTACCGCCAGTCGCTGCCGCTGGCGACCGGCAACCTGCCCATCGTCCTGGGCGAGTTGGGGCCCGCCGCCGGAGTCATCGGCGGCGCCCGGCTCATCAGCGACCACCTGTTCTCGCCGGCCTGACAGGCCCGGCGCGCACCACCCCGCCCGGCCCGCCGGACGGACCGCACCACCCGCACCACCGCACCATCGGCGTCCCGTACGCCACCCGCAAGGCACGCACCATCCGCACCGCCCGCAAGGCGCACCACCGCCCCGGCCGAGCCGCGCCGGGACCGGACCGTACCCGCACCACGCGCACCACCGAGCCGTACCGCTGAGCCGCACCACCCGCGCACCCTCCGGGCGCCCGCACGACAACCGCCGTGCCCGCGCCCCGCACGAAGCAGCACCCGTACCGCAGCAGCCCTGCCCCTGACCCGTCCGCACCACCGGCACCGTCAGCACCCGTACCCGCAGCAGCTCCGCACCGCCCACGCACCGCACCACCGCGCCGTCGGCGCGCGGTCCGCCCTGCCCGCTCACCGGCCGTCATCCGCCGAGGGGAACCGCCATGGCACCAGAACCGCCCCTGCTCACCATGTCCGGCATCGCCAAGTCCTTCCCGGGCGTCCGCGCCCTCGACGGGGTGGACCTGGAGGTCGCCGCGGGTGAGGTCCACTGCCTGCTCGGCCAGAACGGCGCCGGGAAGTCCACACTCATCAAGGTGCTCGCCGGAGCCCACCAGCCCGACGAGGGAACCATCACCTGGCAGGGCGAGCCGGTGACCCTCAAGTCGCCCATCGCCGCGATGCGCCTCGGCATCGCCACCATCTACCAGGAACTCGACCTGGTGGAAGGGCTCAGCGTCGCCGAGAACGTCTACCTCGGTCACGAGCCGACCAGCGCGGGGTTCGTCGTCCGGGGCGCCGTCGCCCGCGAACGCGCCAACACGCTGCTGCGCCGCCTGGGCCACCCCGAGATCGACGCCGGGACACTCGTCGGCGACCTCTCCGCCGCGCACCAGCAGATCGTCTCGATGGCCCGCGCCCTCTCCCACGACGTCCGCCTGATCGTGATGGACGAGCCGTCCGCCGCCCTCGACCCCGACGAGGTCGCCAACCTCTTCCGGATCGTCTCCTCGCTCACCGCCGAGGGCGTCGCCATCGTCTACATCTCCCACCGGCTGGAGGAGATCCGCCAGATCGGCGACCGGGTCACCGTCCTCAAGGACGGCCGCGCCGTCGCCCAGTCGCTGGCGGCGGACGCCACCCCCACCCGTGACATCGTTTCCCTCATGACGGGCCGCACCGTCGAGTACGTCTTCCCCCAGCGGCCCGAGCAACCCGCCCCGGCCGACGTGGCACCCGTGCTGACGGTCGAGAACCTCTCCCGGCCCGGCGAGTTCGAGCCGCTCGACCTCCAGGTGCGGCCCGGCGAGATCGTCGGCCTCGCCGGACTGGTCGGCTCCGGACGCTCCGAGATCCTGGAGACCGTCTACGGCGCCCGCCGGCCCGCCACCGGCCGCGTCGCCGTCGACGGCACGTGGCTGCGCACGGGCAGCGTCCGCGCCGCCGTCCGGGCCGGCGTCGGCCTCGCCCCCGAGGAGCGCAAGGCGCAGGGCTTGCTGATGCTGGAGTCGGTCACCCGCAACGTCTCCGTCTCGGCCCTCTCCCGCTTCTCCCGCGGCGGCTGGGTCGACCGGGGCCGCGAGCGCGCCGACGCCCGCGCCGCCACCCGCGAGCTGTCGCTGCGCCCCGACAACCCCGAGACCCCGATCCGCACCCTCTCCGGCGGCAACCAGCAGAAGGCGGTCCTGGCCCGCTGGCTGCTGCGCGGCTGCCGGGTGCTGCTGCTGGACGAACCGACCCGAGGCGTCGACGTGGGCGCCCGCGCCGAGCTGTACGCGGTGATCCGCCGGCTCGCCGACGAGGGCCTCGCCGTCCTCCTCGTCTCCAGCGAGGTCCCCGAAGTGCTGGGCCTCGCCGACCGTGTCCTGGTGCTCCGCGAGGGCCGGGTCGTCCACCAGGCGCCCGCGCAGGAACTCGACGAACACCGCGTACTGGATCTAGTGATGGAAGGGACCCCGACGACATGACGCAGCCTGCCCCCTCGGCTCAGCAGGGCGGGCCCGGTGCCGGCCCGCCGCTCGAACTCGGCAAGGACGACCCCGGCCCCGCCGCCCCGGGCGGAACGCGGTTCTTCCGCCCGGACCTGCGCACCCTCGCGCTGCTCGGGGTGCTCGCCGCCCTGATCCTCGTCGGCGGCATCACCCGCCCCGACGAGTTCCTCGCCACCACCAACCTGCAACTGGTCCTGGTCCAGTCGTCGGTGATCGGTGTGGTCACCGTCGGCATGACCTTCGTGATCATGTCCGGCGGCATCGACCTCTCGGTGGGCGCCATCGTCGCCCTCGCCTCGGTCTGGGCGACCACCGTCGCCACCCAGGACTTCGGCTTCACCGGCATCCTCTTCACCGCCGTCCTGGTCGGCCTCGGCTGCGGCCTGGTCAACGGCGTGCTCATCGCGTACGGCCAGATGGTGCCGTTCATCGCGACGCTCGCCATGATGGTCTCCGCGCGCGGCCTCGCCCTGCTGATCACCGACGGCAACACCCAGATCGTCACCGTCGACTCGGTGCTCGACCTCGGCTCCCGCAGCTCCTACATCCTCGGCGTACCGCCGCTGGTGATGGTCTTCGCCGCGGTCACCGTGATCGGCTGGCTGCTCCTCAACCGCACCACCTTCGGCCGCCGCACCGTCGCCGTCGGCGGCAACGCCGAGGCCGCCCGCCTCGCCGGGATCGACGTCCGCCGCCAGCGCCTCTACCTCTACCTGCTCTCCGGCCTGTGCTGCGGCATCGCCGCCTTCCTGCTGGTGATCCTCTCCGGCTCCGGCCAGAACACCAACGGCAACCTCTACGAACTCGACGCCATCGCCGCCGCGATCATCGGCGGCACCCTGCTCACCGGCGGGCGCGGCACCATCGTCGGCTCCGTCCTCGGCGTCCTGATCTTCACCACGATCACCAACATCTTCGCGCTCAACAACCTCCAGAGCGACGTCCAGCAGATCGCCAAGGGCGCCATCATCGTCGTCGCTGTGCTGGTCCAGCGCCGCTCCGCCCAGCACACGACCTAGCGCCCCCACTTCCCCCCCCGGCCGAGCCCCGCCCACGAGCCGCATCCCGAAAGGGCCACCACCATGCCAGAGATCCCCAGCCGCAGAGGACTGCTCCTCGGTAGCGCCGCCCTCGGCGCCGGCGCCTTCCTCACCGCCTGCACCAGCAACGAGCCGAAGGAGTCGTCCGGCTCCACCGACAACCAGGCGGCCGCCGCCGACGACAAGCCCGGCAAGAAGGTCACCATCGGCTTCGCC
Source organism: Streptomyces sp. NPDC058373 (assembly GCF_042723275.1). Classification (NCBI taxonomy): domain Bacteria; kingdom Bacillati; phylum Actinomycetota; class Actinomycetes; order Kitasatosporales; family Streptomycetaceae; genus Streptomyces; species Streptomyces sp. NPDC058373. Next base: position 60,156 of record NZ_JBHXJE010000024.1, read on the forward strand.
GGACCCCAGGCCGACCACGGCTGGCTCAACGCCATCAACGTCAACGCCCGCGAGCGCGCCGAGAAGTACTCCGACGTCACCCTCGACATCACCGAGGGCTCCAACGACACCGCCGCCCAGATCGGCCAGATCGACACGCTGATCAACAAGAAGGTCGACGTCCTCGTCATCCTGCCCGCCGACGGCAAGGCGATGACCCAGGCAGGGCTCAAGGCGATGCGCGCCGGGATACCCGTCGTCAACCTCGACCGGGTCTTCGCCAGTCCGCAGGCGTACCGCTGCTGGGTCGGCGGCGACAACTACGGCATGGGGCTCAACGCGGGCCACTACATCGGCGAACTCCTCAAGGACAAGAAGAACGCCAAGGTCGTCGAGCTCTCGGGCCCGGACAACCTGGAGCTGACCAAGCAGCGCACCCAGGGTTTCGACGACGCCCTGAAGAACTACCCGAACATCAAGAAGGTCGCCCGCCAGCAGGCCGAGTTCACCGTGGAGACCGGGCAGGCCAAGATGGCCCAGATCCTCCAGGCGCAGAAGAGCTTCGACGCCATGTGGAACCACGACGACGACCAGGGCGTGGGCGCGCTGCGCGCCATCGACCAGGCCGGCCGCGACGACTTCGTCATGGTCGGCGGCGCCGGGGCGCTCTCCGCGATGGAGGCCATCCAGGCCGACAACAGCGTCCTGAAGGCCACCGTGCTCTACCCGCCGACCATGGCCGCCTCCGCCATCGACCTGGCCCGCGCGCTCGGCCAGGGCAAGGGCGTCAGCGGCCTCGCCGAGCACGAGATCCCCACCTCGCTGACGCTCTACTCGGCGGTCGTCACCAAGGACAACGTCAAGGAATACCTGCCGACCGGCTTCAAGTAGGCCGCGGAGCACCGCATTCCCAGGGCGGCCCCCAGCCGTACGACGGTCCCCGCGGCCCGCGCCGCGGGGGCCGGGGGCCGCCCCATCCCCAGGAGGAGGAAGACTGCATGCGAGAGACGGAGCAGGAGGCGGCCGGCGGCCGCCCGGCCCCGCCCGGGACCCCGCGTCTCGGTGTGGGCATGGTCGGTTACGCGTTCATGGGCGCGGCCCACTCCCAGGGCTGGCGGACCGCCGGACGCGTCTTCGACCTGCCGCTCCAGCCGCATCTGGCCGCGGTCTGCGGCCGCGACCCCGAGGCGGTGCGCACGGCCGCGGCCAAGCTCGGCTGGGACGCGGCCGAGACCGACTGGCGAGCGCTGATCGCCCGCGACGACGTCCAGCTCGTCGACATCTGCACCCCGGGTGACAGCCACGCCGAGATCGCCGTCGCCGCCCTGGAGGCGGGCAAGCACGTGCTGTGCGAGAAGCCGCTCGCCAACACCGTCGAGGAGGCCGAGGCGATGGTGGCCGCGGCCGGCCGGGCCGCCGCCCGCGGCCAGGTCGCCATGGTCGGCTTCAACTACCGGCGAGTCCCCGCGGCCGCGTACGCCCGCTCGCTGGTGGCCGAGGGCCGCCTCGGCGAGCTGCGCCACGTGCGGGTGCGCTACCTCCAGGACTGGCTGGTCGATCCCGCGTTCCCGCTGACCTGGCGGCTGCGCAAGGAGAGCGCCGGTTCCGGGGCGCTCGGCGACCTCGGCGCGCACGCCGTCGACCTCGCGCAGTACCTCACCGGTGAGGCGGTCGCCGGAGTCTCGGCGCTGACCGAGACCTTCGTCAAGGAGCGGCCGCTGCTCGCCGGTTCCTCCTCGGGGCTGAGCGGCGCGGGCGCCGTGGAGACCGGGCCCGTCACCGTGGACGACGCGGCGGTCTTCACCGCCCGGTTCGCCTCGGGGGCGCTCGGCACCTTCGAGGCGACCCGGTTCGCCACCGGCCGCAAGAACTCCCTCCAGGTCGAGCTGAACGGCGAACTCGGCTCGCTCGCCTTCGACCTGGAACGGCTCAACGAGCTCTCCTTCCACGACCACACCGAGCCCGCCGCCACCAGCGGCTTCCGGCGCATCCTGGTGACCGAGCCGGAACACCCGTACCTGGAGGGCTGGTGGCCGCCGGGCCACGGCCTCGGCTACGACCACACCTTCGTCCACCAGGTCCGCGACCTGGTGCACGCGGTCGCCGCGGGCACCGCCGCCGCCCCCTCGTTCGCCGACGGGCTCCGCGTCCAGCGGGTGCTGTCCGCCGTCGAGGAGAGCGCCGCCAAGAACGCCGTCTACACCCCCGTACCGGACCAGGAGGCGTCCTGACATGCCGCGCGAATTCACCCTCTTCACCGGGCAGTGGGCGGACCTCCCCCTGGAGGAGGTCTGCCGCCTGGCCCGCGACTTCGGCTACGACGGGCTGGAACTGGCCTGCTGGGGCGACCACTTCGAGGTCGACAAGGCGCTGGCCGACCCCGGCTACCTCGCCGGCCGCCACCAGCTGCTCGACAAGTACGGGCTGAAGTGCCGGGCCATCTCCTACCACCTGGTCGGCCAGGCGGTCTGCGACGCCATCATCGACGAGCGGCACCAGAACATCCTGCCCGCCCGCATCTGGGGCGACGGTGAGGCCGAAGGGGTCCGGCAGCGTGCCGCCGCCGAGATCAAGGACGCCGCGCGGGCGGCAGCCGCCTTCGGCGTCGACACCGTCATCGGCTTCACCGGCTCGGCCATCTGGCACCTGGTCGCGATGTTCCCGCCGGTCCCCGACGGCATGATCGACCGCGGCTACCAGGACTTCGCCGACCGCTGGAACCCGATCCTCGACGTCTTCGACGCCGAGGGCGTCCGCTTCGCCCACGAGGTCCACCCGGGCGAGATCGCGTACGACTACTGGACCACCCACCGGGCGCTGGAGGCGGTCGGCCACCGGCCCGCGTTCGGGCTCAACTTCGACCCGAGCCACTTCGTCTGGCAGGACCTGGATCCGGTCGGCTTCCTCTGGGACTTCCGTGACCGCATCTACCACGTCGACTGCAAGGAGGCCCGCAAGCGCCTCGACGGGCGCAACGGGCGGCTCGGCTCCCACCTGCCGTGGGGCGACCCGCGGCGCGGCTGGGACTTCGTCTCGGCCGGCCACGGCGACGTGCCGTGGGAGGACGTCTTCCGGATGCTCCGCTCGATCGGCTACCAGGGGCCGATCTCCGTGGAGTGGGAGGACGCGGGCATGGACCGGCTGACCGGCGCGCCGGAGGCGCTGGCCGCCCTGCGCAAGCTCGACTGGGACCCGCCGTCGGCCTCCTTCGACGCGGCCTTCGGCGGCCGCGACTGACCCCCGCCTGAGGCGCACACGCCCACGAGACCGGCCCGGCGGCAGTGCCGACGGGCCGGTCAGGGCTGCCCGCGCACCCCTTTGTCCTGTGCCGGGAGAAAGTTCAAGTTCCCTGCTGTGCAAGGGGTTTCCGGCGGGAACAAAGGTCGCTACGGTCCAGAGCGAGACCAGTACGGCTCCGGGGTGACGGCGCATCCCGGCAGCACCCCCACCCGCACGACGTCTTCCCGGAGGAACTCCGTGCACAGGAAACGTCCAAGACTCCGCCAAGCGGTGGCGCTCCTCACCGGCGCCCTCCTCACCAGCGCCTCACTGGGCCTGGCCGCGCTCCCCGCGAGCGCCGCCGACCCCGATGCCGTCAACGGCCCCGTGGCGGCCCCCACCTTCCAGCAGGTCACCCTCGCCAAGGGCGTCGAGGAGACCGGCGAGCCCATGACGATGGCCGTCCTGCCCGACGGCGGCGTCCTGCACACCGCCCGCGAGGGCGACCTGCGCCTCACCGACGCGGGCGGCACCACCAAGGTCGCCGGCACCCTCGACGTCTACAGCCACGACGAGGAGGGGCTCCAGGGAGTCGGGATCGACCCCGGCTTCGAGGAGAACCGCTTCATCTACCTGTACTACGCCCCGAAGCTCGACACCCCGTCCGGTGACGCCCCCGAGAACGGCACCGCCGCCGACTTCGAGCCCTACGACGGCGTCAACCGCCTCTCGCGGTTCGTCCTCGACGAGGACGGCACCCTCGACAAGGCCAGCGAGACGAAGATCCTCGACATCCCCGCCTCGCGGGGCATGTGCTGCCACGTCGGCGGCGACATCGCCTTCGACGCGGACGGCAACCTCTACCTGTCGACCGGCGACGACTCCAACCCCTTCGCCTCCGACGGCTTCACCCCCATCGACGAGCGCGAGGACCGCAACCCGGCCTTCGACGCCCGACGCAGCTCCGGCAACACCAACGACCTGCGCGGCAAGATCCTCCGCATCAAGGTCAAGGACGACGGCTCGTACGACGTCCCCGAGGGCAACCTCTTCGCCCCCGGCACCGAGAAGACCCGCCCCGAGATCTACGCGATGGGCTTCCGCAACCCGTTCCGGATGAGCGTCGACCAGGCCACCGGCATCGTCTACGTCGGTGACTACGGGCCCGACGCCGGCTCCGCCGATCCGAACCGCGGTCCGGCCGGGCAGGTCGAGTTCGCCCGCGTCACCGAGGCCGGGAACTTCGGCTGGCCGTACTGCACCGGCGACAACGAGCCGTTCAACGACTACGACTTCGAGACCAAGACCTCCGGCGAGCCCTTCGACTGTGACGCGCCGAAGAACACCTCGCGTCACAACACCGGCCTCACCGACCTGCCCCCGGCCCAGGCCGCCTGGATCCCGTACGACGGCGACAGCGTCCCGGAGTTCGGCAACGGTTCCGAGTCGCCGACGGGCGGCCCGGTCTACCGCTACGACGCCGGTCTCGACTCGCCGGTGAAGTTCCCCGAGGAGTTCGACGGGAACTTCTTCGCCGGAGAGTTCGGCCGCCAGTGGATCAAGCGGATCGAGCAGGACGAGGACGGCACCGTCGGCGCCATCAACGACTTCCCGTGGTCCGGCACCCAGGTCATGGACATGGAGTTCGGCCCGGACGGCGCCCTCTACGTCCTCGACTACGGCACCGGCTACTTCGGCGGCGACGCCAACTCGGCCGTCTACCGCATCGAGAACGCCACCGACGGCTACGCGCCGGTCGCCGTGGCGAGCGCCGACAAGACGTCGGGCCAGGGCCCGCTGGAGGTCGCCTTCTCCTCCGAGGGCACCGAGGACGCCGACGGCGACCCGCTCACCTACAGCTGGGACTTCGGTGACGGAGCCACCAGCGACGAGGAGAACCCCACCCACACCTTCGAGGAGAACGGCGTCTACTCGGCGACCGTGACCGCGACCGACCCGGGCGGGCTCAAGGGCACCGCATCGGTCCAGATCACCGTCGGCAACACCGCGCCGACCGTCACCCTCCAGCAGCCCAAGGACGGCACGCTCTTCAAGTTCGGTGACACGGTCTCCTTCAAGGTCGAGGTGACCGACCCCGAGGACGAGGAGATCGACTGCTCCAAGGTCACCGTCCGCTACATCCTCGGCCACGACAACCACGGCCACCCCATCACCTCGGCAGAAGGCTGCGAGGGCACCCTCAACGTCCCCGCCGACGGTGAGCACGACCCCAACGCCAACATCTTCGGCGTCATCGACGCCTCCTACACCGACACCGGCGCGGGCGGCCAGCCCGCGCTGACCGGCTCCGACCAGATCCAGCTCCAGCCCCGCCACCGGCAGGCCGAGCACTACGGCGACTCCGAGGGCGTCTCCCAGCAGAACAAGTCCACCGCCCACGGCGGCAAGACCGTCGGTGACGTCCACGACGGCGACTGGATATCGTTCAAGCCGTACAACCTCTCCGGCGCCGACAAGTTCACCGCGCGCATCGCCTCCGGCGGCAGCGGCGGCACCCTGGAGGTCCGCAGCGGATCGCCCACCGGCACCCTGCACGGCACCGCCACCGTCCCGGTCACCGGCGGCTGGGAGAACTTCGAGGACGTCGAGACCGAGCTGACCGACGTCAGCGAGGACACCACCGAACTCTTCCTCGTCTTCAAGGGCGAGGGTGAGGACTCCCTCTACGACGTGGACGACTTCATCATCGACGGAGCCGCCCCCGCCGCCGCCGACAAGAAGCTGCTGGTCTTCTCCAAGACCGCCGGCTTCCGCCACGACTCCATCCCGGCCGGCATCGAGGCCCTGAAGGAGATCGGCGCGGAGAACGGCATCGAGGTCGACGCCACCGAGGACGCCGCGCAGTTCACCCCGGAGAACCTGGCCGGGTACGACGCCGTCACCTTCCTCTCCACCACCGGCGACGTCCTCGACGGCGACCAGCAGAAGGCGTTCGAGGAGTACGTCGCGAACGGCGGCGGCTACGTCGGCGTCCACGCTGCCGCCGACACCGAGTACGAGTGGGAGTTCTACGGCGGCCTGGTCGGCGCCTACTTCGACTCCCACCCGCACATCCAGGAAGCCACCGTCGAGGTCGAGGATCACGACCACCCGGCCACCGCGCACCTCGGCGAGACCTGGGAGCGCACCGACGAGTGGTACAACTACGGCACCAACCCCCGTGAGCAGGCCCGTGTCCTCGCCACCCTGGACGAGTCCAGCTACGAGGGCGGCAACATGGACGGCGACCACCCGATCGCCTGGTGCCAGACCTACGAGGGCGGCCGCTCCTTCTACACCGGCGGCGGCCACACCCAGGAGTCCTTCGCCGAGGCCGACTTCCGCACCCACCTGGCCGGCGGCCTGAAGTACGCCACCGGCCTGGCCGACGCGGACTGCTCCCCGAAGGGCGGCGGCGAGGAGGAGGACGGCTACGAGCCGATCTTCGACGGCACCACCCTGGAGGGCTGGAAGCAGGCCGGACCCGGCGAGTTCACCGTCGACAACGGTGAGCTGACCACCACCGGCGGCATGGGCCTGCTCTGGTACGAGGCCAAGGAGCTCTCCTCCTACTCCCTCAAGCTCGACTGGAAGATGGAGGGTGACGACAACTCCGGTGTCTTCGTGGGCTTCCCGGCCTCCGACGACCCCTGGTCGGCCGTGGACAACGGCTACGAGGTGCAGATCGACGCCACCGACGAACCCGACCGCACCACCGGGGCCGTCTACACCTTCCAGTCCGCCGACATCGAGGCCCGCGACAAGGCCCTGAAGCCGCCGGGGGAGTGGAACAGCTACGAGATCAAGGTCCAGGGCGAACGCCTCCAGGTCTTCCTCAACGGGGTCGAGATCAACGACTTCACCAACGAGGACCCGGCCCGCTCCCTGACCGACGGGCACATCGGCCTCCAGAACCACGGTGACGACGACCACGTCTCCTTCCGCGACATCCAGCTGAAGGAACTGCCCATCCAGGGCGACTGAGCGACGGCGGGCGGCGGACGCCGGACCTCCGCCCGCCGTCTCACCCACCTTCCGGCACCCCACCCGCTCACCCCACGGGGACGGGCGGCCCACCGCCGCCCGTCCCCCGACCGGGGCCCGGGTCCGTCCGACGGGACCAGGGGCCCGGGCACTGTGCCCGGCTCCGGGCCCGCTCGTACCGCCCACCGCCCCTCTCCGGTTCCGCTTCCCGTTCCGGATACGCCCCCGGGCCCTGCGAAGGCCCCGGCCGACCCCGCAAGACCCCACGGGCCCCGCGTCCCGCGCGAGCACCCGTCGGCCCCCGCGCCGTACCCCGCGCGCCACCCCCCGGCGACCCGGCGACCGACGACCCGCCCCGTCCCGGCCCGGCGCGCACCGCCCCATCGGATCACTGCTGTTCGCTGGTAACAGGAGGCTGCCTGTGTCCACCGAGTCGTTCCCCACCCACACCCCCGCCCCCACTTCCGCCCCCGCCGGGAGCGCCGCCGACCCGGCGGCCCCCGGACCCCGTACCGGCGTCTGGCTCATCGGCGCCAGAGGCTCCGTCGCCACCACCGCCGTCGCCGGGTGCGCCGCCACGGTCGCCGGGCTCCACCCGCCGACCGGGCTCGTCACCGAGACCCGGCCCTTCGCCTCAGCGGGCCTCGCGCCCCTCTCCTCACTGGTCTTCGGCGGCCACGACACCACCGACTGCCCGCTGCCCAAACGCGCCGAGGCCCTCGCCGAGGGCGGCGTCCTCCCGCACGGACTGCCCACCGCCGTCCGCGCCGAACTGGAGGCCGCCGACCGCGCCCTTCGCCCCGGCGGCCCGCAGTCCGGCGACCCGCGCTCCACCGAGGAGCTGATCGACGCCTTCGCCGCCGACCTCACCGCCTTCCGTGAGGAACACGGCCTCGCCCGCGTCGTCGTGATCAACGTCGCCTCCACCGAGCCCGTGCCCGCCGACGGCACCCTCCCCGCCAGCTCCCTCTACGCCGCGGCCGCCCTGCGCGCCGGCTGCCCGTACGCCAACTTCACGCCCTCCACCGGCATCCACCACCCCGTCCTCGCCGAACAGGCGCGCGCCTCGGGGCTGCCGTACGCCGGGCGGGACGGCAAGACCGGACAGACCCTGCTGCGCTCCGTCCTCGGCCCGATGTTCCGCGACCGGGCCCTCGCGGTGCGCGCCTGGTCCGGCTCCAACCTGCTCGGCGGCGGCGACGGCGCCGCGCTGGCCGACCCGGCCGCCGCCGCGGCCAAGAACGCCGGGAAGGAACGCGTCCTCGCCGACACCCTGCCCACCGTCCCCGAGGGCGAGGTGCACATCGACGACGTGCCGGTCCTCGGCGACTGGAAGACCGCCTGGGACCACATCGCCTTCGACGGCTTCCTCGGCACCCGCATGGTCCTCCAGACCATCTGGCAGGGGTGCGACTCCGCCCTCGCCGCACCCCTCGTCCTCGACCTGGCCCGGCTCCTCGCCCGCGCCCACGAGGCCGGGATCAGCGGCCCCCTCGGCGAACTCGCCTTCTACTTCAAGGACCCCGACCCGGTGCAGGCCCCGGACCAGGCGGCGGCCGGCGCGGCCCCGGCCGGACTCGCCGAGCAGTACCACCTGCTCCTCGGCTTCGCCCGCCGCCTGGGGGCCGCCGCGTGAACCAGCCCCGCACCCCGGGCGGCCGCCTCGCCGCCTGGGCCGAACTCCTGCGCGTCTCGGCCGCGTTCAGCGTCCCGGGCGACGCACTCGCGGGGGCCGCCGCCTCCGGGGCCCGCCCCGGCCCGCGGACCCTGCTCGCCGCCGGGTCCTCCCTCTGCCTCTACGAGGCCGGGATGGTCCTCAACGACTGGGCCGACCGCGACGAGGACCGCGCCGAACGCCCGCACCGCCCGCTGCCCTCCGGCCGCATCAGCCCCGCCGCCGCCCTCACCGCGGCCACCGGGCTGACCGCCGCCGGACTCGGCCTCGCCGCGGCCGCCGGACGCCCCGCCCTCGCCGTCGCAGGAGCCCTGGCCGGCACCGTCTGGGTCTACGACCTGAAGCTGGCCGGTACGGCGGCGGGCCCCGCCGGGATGGCCGCCGCCCGCACCCTCGACGTGCTCCTCGGCGCCACCGCCACCGCCCGCACCGGGGCCGCGGCCCGCACCGCGCTTCCCGCGGCGGCCCTGCTCGGCGCGCACACCTACGCCCTGACATCGGTGTCACGCCACGAGACCCGCGGCGGCTCCACCCGGGCCCCGCTCGGCGCGCTCGCCGCCACCGCGGCCACGGCGGCGACCGTGGCGGGGCTCCGGCGGGGCGCGCCCACCCGACTCCCGGCGGACCGGCGGGCAGCAGCCGCCCCCGGTCCGCCGGGTCCCGGCCCGGCCCGGGCCGCCGCCCGGGTCGGCCTCGCCGCCCTGTACGGCACCACGGCCGCCGTGCCCTACCTGCACGCCGCGCTCAACCCCTCGCCGCCGCTCACCCAGCGGGCCGTCGGCGGCGGCATCCGCGCCATGATCCCCCTCCAGGCGGCCCTGTCCGCCCGCGCCGGGGCGCTCGGCGGGGCGCTCGCCACCCTCGCCCTGGTGCCGCTGGCCCGCCTCGCCGCGAGAAAGGTGAGCCCCACGTGACCGCCACCCCGGCCGCCCTCCGCCTCGGCTACGGCACCAACGGCCTCACCGACCTCCGCCTGGACGACGCCCTCGCCCTCCTCGCCGACCTCGGCTACGACGGTGTGGGCCTGACCCTCGACCACATGCACCACGACCCGCTCGCCCCCGGCCTCGCCGCCCGCACCGCCCGCATCGCCGGGCGCCTCGCGGAACTGGGGCTCACGGTGACCGTGGAGACCGGCGCCCGCTACGTCCTGGACCCCCGCGAGAAGCACGGCCCCGGCCTGCTCGACCCCGACCCGGACCGGCGGGCCCTGCGCACCGGTCTGCTCGCCACGGCCGCCCAGGTCGCCGCCGACCTCGGCGCGCACGCCCTGCACTGCTTCACCGGCGCCGCCCCGCCCGGCGTCACCGCCGAGGAGGCGTGGGCCGCGCTGCCCGACGCCCTCGCCCCGGTCCTTCAGGCGTCGCGGACCACCGGCGTCCCCCTCGCCCTGGAACCCGAACCCGGCCACTTGGTCGCCACCCTCGCCGACTTCCACCGCCTGCGCACCGCCCTCGGCGACCCCGGTGAACTCGGCCTGACCCTGGACATCGGCCACTGCCAGTGCCTGGAGCCCGAGCCGCCCGCCGCCTGCGTACGGGCCGCCGCGCCCTGGCTGCGGCACGTCCAGATCGAGGACATGCGGCGCGGCGTCCACGAACACCTGCCGTTCGGCGACGGCGAGATCGACTTCCCGCCGGTCCTCGCCGCGCTCGCCGAAACCGGCTACCAGGGGCTCACCGTCGTCGAACTGCCCCGCCACTCCCACGCCGGACCCGCCCAGGCCGCCCACGCCCTGCCCTTCCTGCGGCGCGCGGCCCGCGAGGCGGGCGCCGCCCTCACCCCGGCCGGACCCGCATGAGGCGGCCCGCACCCCGCACCCGCGCCACGCCGCGACAGGAGGCACCCGCGTGAACCACCCCACCTCCGCCCCGCCGCAGCCCGACCCGGCCGCGATCCGCCGCACCCTCGCCGACCAGCTCGACGCCGACGCCCGCGGCTGGCTCGACACCGCCCTGGACGAGGCGGCCGCCGCGGGCAGCCCGCCCGGAGCGGCCGGGCTGCCCGCCTGGGAGCGCCGCTTCGCCGAGGCCGGGCGCCGCGTCGGCGCCGCCCACGCCGACACCGCCCGCGTCCTGCTGCTCCACGCGGCGGGCGCCGACGCCGCCACCCTCACCCGCCTCTACCAGGAGGGCAGCGGCGCCGAACGCCGCGCCGTCCTCGACGCGCTGGCGCTCACCGTGCCGGGGCCCGACGCCGTCGGGCTGGTCGAGGACGCCCTGCGCGCCAACGACACCGGCATCGTCGCCGCCGCCGTCGGCCCCTATGCCGCCCGCCACCTGGACGCGCACGCCTGGCGGCACGCCGTCCTCAAGTGCCTGTTCACCGGCGTCCCGCTGACCGCCGTCGCCGCCCTCGCCGAACGCGCCGCCGGAGACGGCGAACTCGACCGGATGCTGGCCGACTTCGCCGCCGAACGCGCCGCCGCGGGCCGCGCCGTGCCCGCGGAGCTCACCGCCGCCCGGGCACTCACCGAGGCCGCGCCCACCGGCCGCACCACGACCCAGCCCGCCGGCGGCGGCGCGAAGGAGAACTGATGCGCATCTTCGACCCCCACATCCACATGACCTCCCGCACCACCGACGACTACCAGGCGATGTACGACGCCGGGGTGCGCGCGCTGGTCGAACCCGCCTTCTGGCTCGGCCAGCCCCGCACCTCCCCGGACAGCTTCCGCGACTACTTCGACGCGCTGCTGGGCTGGGAGCCGTTCCGCGCCGCCCAGTACGGCATCGCCCACCGCTGCACCCTCGCGCTCAACCCCAAGGAGGCCAACGACCCGCGCTGCACACCGGTCCTGGACCTCCTGCCGCGCTACCTCCTCAAGGACAACGTGGTCGCCGTCGGCGAGATCGGCTACGACTCGATGACCCCCGCCGAGGACGCCGCCCTCACCGCCCAGCTCCAGCTCGCCGCCGACCACGGCCTGCCCGCGATGGTCCACACCCCGCACCGCGACAAGCTCACCGGCCTGCGCCGCACCCTCGACGTGGTCCGCGAGTCCGCGCTCGACGTCGAACGCGTCCTCATCGACCACCTCAACGAGACCACCGTCAAGGAGGCCAAGGCCGCCGGCGCCTGGCTCGGCTTCTCCATCTACCCCGACACCAAGATGGACGAGCACCGCATGGTCGCCGTCCTCACCGAGTACGGCCCGGAGAAGGTCCTCGTCAACTCCGCCGCCGACTGGGGGAAGAGCGACCCGCTGAAGACCCGCGCCGTCGGCGACGCCCTGCTGGCCGCCGGGTTCGACGAGGACGCCGTCGACCAGGTCCTGTGGCGCAACCCCGTCGCCTTCTACGGCCTTAGCGGCCGCCTCGGCGACCTGGCCGTGCCCGCCCCGACGGGGCCCGCCGAGCACGAGGGCAACAGCATCCAGCGGGGCGCCCCCCGCACGGCGGGGGAGTGAGCCGATGCGCTTCCGCCACCCCGACGGCTCCACCGTCCACCTCGCCTACTGCACCAACGTCCACCCCGCCGAAAGCCTCGACGGCGTCCGCGCCCAGCTCCGCGACCACTGCGAACCCATCCGCAAGCGCCTGGGCCGCGACCGGCTCGGCATCGGCCTCTGGCTCGCCCGCGACGCGGCCGCCGCCCTCGTCGCCGACCCCGCAGCCCTGCGCACCCTCCGCGGCGACCTCGACCGGCGCGGCCTCGAAGTGGTCACCCTCAACGGCTTCCCTTACGAGGGATTCGGCGACGCCGAGGTCAAGTACCGGGTGTACCGCCCCGACTGGACCGAACGCACCCGCCTCACCCACACCACCGACCTCGCCCGGCTGCTCGCCTCCCTCCTCCCCGACGACGTCACCGAGGGCTCCGTCTCCACCCTGCCCTTCGCCTGGCGCACCTCCTACGACAGCGGACGCCACCGCACCGCGCTCGGCGCCCTCACCACCCTCGCCGAACGCCTCAACGCCCTCGCCGACCTCACCGGCCGCTCCATCCGCATCGGCCTGGAGCCCGAACCCGGCTGCACCGTCGAGACCACCGCCGACGCCGTCGCCGCCCTCGCCCCACTAGGCGACACCACCGCCCACCGCATCGGCGTCTGCCTCGACACCTGCCACCTCGCCACCTCCTTCGAGAACCCCGCCCGGGCGCTCGGCACCCTGGAGGCCGGCGGCGTCCGCATCGTCAAGGCCCAGCTCTCCGCCGCCCTGCACGCCGAACAGCCCCACCTGCCCGAGGTCCGCGAGGCCCTCGCCGCCTTCGACGAACCCCGCTTCCTCCACCAGACCCGCACCACCACCACGGCCGGGCTGCGCGGCACCGACGACCTCGGCGAGGCCCTCACCGGCGGCCTCCCCGACACCGGCCCGTGGCGCTCCCACTTCCACATCCCGCTCCACGCCGACCCCGAACCGCCCCTCACCTCCACCCTCCCGGTGCTCCGCGAGACCCTCGCCGGGCTCGTCGGCGGCGCGCACCCGCGCACCCACCACCTGGAGGTCGAGACGTACACCTGGCAGGCCCTGCCGCCCGCGCTGCGGCCCCGCGCCCGCGCCCGCCTCACCGAGGGCATCGCCGCCGAACTCACCCTCGCCCGCGACCTCCTCACCGACCTGGGCCTCAAGGAGCTGCCGTGACCACCGCAGACCGACCCCAGCCGCTCCTCGTCCTCGACGTCGTCGGCCTCACCCCGCGCCTGCTGGAGCACATGCCCCGCCTCGCCGCCCTCGGCGCGCGCGGCAGCCGCTCCCCGCTCGGCACCGTCCTGCCCGCCGTCACCTGCTCCGCCCAGTCGACCTTCCTCACCGGCACCCTCCCCGCCGACCACGGCATCGTCGGCAACGGCTGGTACTTCCGCGAACTCGGCGACGTCCTCCTGTGGCGCCAGCACAACGGCCTGGTCAGCGGAGACCGCCTCTGGGACGCCGCCCGCCGCGCCCACCCCGGCTACACCGTCGCCAACATCTGCTGGTGGTACGCGATGGGCGCCGACACCGACTGGACCGTCACCCCGCGCCCCGTCTACTACGCCGACGGCCGCAAGGAACCCGACTGCTACACCCGCCCGCCCGAGCTCCACGACGAACTCACCGAGAAGCTCGGCACCTTCCCCCTCTTCCACTTCTGGGGCCCCGGCGCCGACCTCGTCTCCTCCCAGTGGATCATCGACGCCACCCGGCACGTCATGGCCACCCGCGACCCCGACCTCACCCTCGCCTACCTGCCCCACCTCGACTACGACCTCCAGCGGTACGGCCCCGACGACCCCCGCTCGCACGCCGCCGCCCGCGACCTCGACACCGCCGTCGGCCCCCTGCTGGACGACGCCGAGGCGAGCGGCCGCACCGTCGTCGTCCTCTCCGAGTACGGCATCACCTCCGTCAGCCGCCCCGTCCACCTCAACCGGGTGCTGCGCGAGGCCGGGCTGCTGGAGGTCCACACCCAGGACGGCATGGAGTACCTCGACACGATGGCCTCCCGCGCCTTCGCCGTCGCCGACCACCAGCTCGCCCACGTCTACGTCCGCCGCCCCGAGGACCACGACATGGTCCGCGCCCTGCTCTCCGACGTCCCAGGCGTCGAAGCCCTGCTGGACGAGGAGGGCAAGAAGGAGCAGGGCCTGGACCACCCCCGCTCCGGCGAGTTCGTCGCCGTCGCCGAACCGGACGCCTGGTTCACGTACTACTACTGGCTCGACGATGCCCGCGCCCCCGACTTCGCCCAGCTGGTCGAGATCCACCGCAAGCCGGGCTACGACCCCGTCGAGCTCTTCATGGACCCGCACGACCCCTACGTGAAGCTCCGCGCGGGGGCCGCCGTCGCCCGCAAGAAGCTCGGCATGCGCTACCGGATGGCCGTCGTCCCGCTCGACGCCTCACCCATCCGCGGCAGCCACGGCCGCCTGCCCGCCGACGAGGCCGACGGCCCGCTCCTCCTCAGCTCCCGCCCCGGAGCCACCGAAGGCCCCGTGGCGGCCACCGACGTCAAGGCGCTCCTGCTGCGCCTCGCCGGTCTCGGCACCACCCCCGCACCCGACACCGCCCCCTCCCGGGAGGACCGCACATGAGCCGCACACCCCGCCACCTCCGCGACGTCACCGACCCCGAGCTCACCCATCGCCTCAGCAGGCGGAACATGCTCGGCGTCGCGGCCGGCACCGGCGCCGCCGCCCTCCTCGCCGCCGCGGCCACCGCCTCCCCGGCCCTCGCCGCCGGCACCGACCCGGCCACCCAGGGCAAGGGAAGGCCCGGCAAGGGCGACCCCGTCCTGCCCCCCGGCCGCCTCGGCATCCAGCTCTACAGCCTCCGCGACAAGGTCACCACCCTCGGCTTCGCCACCGTCTTCAAGGAGCTGGCCCTCTACGGCTACGACGAGATCGAGTTCGCCGGATACACCCAGGGCGAGGCCGGACCCCTCACCCTGCGCGAGCTGAAGCGCCTTGCCCGCGACCACGGTCTGAAGCCCATCGGCAGCCACGTCAACTACTACGACGACTCCGACCCCGACGCCTACAGCTTCGCCCAGAACCTCGACAAGGTCCTCGACGAGGCCGCAGAACTGGGCCTGCCGCACATCGGCACCGCCTCCGGCCCGTGGCGCTACGGCGACACCGTCGACGGCTGGAAGCGCTGCGCCGAGGATTTCAACCACTACGGCGCCGAGGCGAAGAAGCGCGGCATGAAGTTCTACCAGCACAACCACGCCGAGGAGTTCTCCTTCGCCTCCGACCGCCCCGACGTCCGCCTCTACGACGTCCTGCTCGCCGAGACCGACCCGGACCTGGTCCACCTGGAGATGGACATCTACTGGGCCTACTGCGCCCAGTTCCGCTTCTCGAAGCGCGCCGACGGCACCCCGGCCCCCCTCGACCCGCTCGCCTACGTCCTCAAACAGCCCCACCGCTACCCGCTCTTCCACGTCAAGGACGGCGAGCACGACGAGACGACCATCGACGGTTACCGCATGACCGACGTCGGCGACGGCGACATCGACTACCAGCGCTTCATCTCCACCGTCACCGGCCTGCCCGGCCACCGCCACGCCCACCACTGGCAGACCGAGCACGACAACCCCACCGACTCCCTCCGCTTCGCCCGGCGCTCCAGCGCCCACCTGCACTCCCTCCGCAAGAAGAAGCGCTGACCGACCCGCGCCGGGAGGGTGGGGAAAGAGGCCGTGGGGGCCCTTTCCCCGCCCTCCCGGCGCGCTGCGTTACCACCCGCTCACCCTCCGCCCCACCCCACTCCTGACCACGCCATATGCGGGTGAAGAGCACCCCGAACCCCTGGTAGAGTTTTCTCTGTCGGCGCGGGAGACACCCCGCAACGACAGACACCTTGTCCGGGTGGCGGAATGGCAGACGCGCTAGCTTGAGGTGCTAGTGCCCTTTATCGGGCGTGGGGGTTCAAGTCCCCCCTCGGACACCAGTGGAGGACCCCAGAGGAATCTGGGGTCCTTCTGCGTTTCCCGGAGGAGCCGCGCCCCGCCGGGGGGCACGGGCACCGGTCAGGCGGCGGCCACGGTGAGGCCGATGGCGATGAACGACCATCCGGTGGCCAGTTCCCAGCGGCGGCGTACGGCGGGCCGGGCCAGCAGGCGCCGCAGCCGCGCCGCGACCCCGACCAGGGCGAACCAGTAGACGACCCCGATCACCACGTCGAGGATGCCGAGGAAGAAGATCTGTCCGGTCGCCGAGCCGCCGCCGTGGACGAACTGCGGCAGGACGCTGAGGAAGAACAGCGCCGCCTTGGGGTTGAGCACGTTGGTCAGCAGGCCCTGGGTGAAGGCGCCCCGCCGGCCGCGCCCTGACGGCCCGCCCGGTGAGGCGGGCGGGCCGTCACCGGCTCCGGCCGCCGCGTCCCGGCGCCGTCGCGCGGAGCGGCGGGCGGTGACGAGGGCGCGGACCCCGAGGTGGACGAGGTAGGCCGCGCCGCCGAGCTGGATCGCCTCGTAGACGACGGGGGAGCGGGCGGCGACGACCGAGAGTCCGAGGGCGGCGGCCAGCATGTGCACGCACAGCCCGGTCTGCGCCCCCAGCGCCGCCCACCGCCCTTGCGAGGGGTGCTCGGCGGCCGACCTCACCACCACCACGAAGTCGGGACCGGGCACCAGATAGGCCACCAGCACCACAACGAGGAATCCCGCGAGGTTCACCGACACGCGCCCTCCGCTCTCCGTGGGCCCGCCAGTCGGGGCCCGTACGTCCTGTACCCGCGAGCAGGGAGAGCAGGCGGGGGCGGGATCATCCGGCCGTTCCCGGAACGGCCGCCGGGAGCGCGCCGGACACCGCCGACCGGGTGGCCGCCCCACGGTCGCCACGTTCACCGGGGCGAATCCGGGTTACGCATACCGCATGGCACCGAACTGGCAGCGGAAGAAGAACGACGAGCCGTGGCAGGGTCCCGGAGGGGAGCGTAAGGGCGCCGGCCCCGGTGCGCCGGGCGGCAGTACGGCGGCCGGGCCCACCCCTGAGGTGGAGCGGGACGCGCCCGACCAGCCGACCGAGTTGCGGAAGAAGTCGTGGAAGGCGGTGCTCCGGCGGACGGCGGCCGAGTTCAAGGACGACGAGCTGGCCGACCGGGCGGCGGCGCTGACGTACTACGGCGTGCTGGCGCTCTTCCCGGGCCTGCTGGTGCTCGTCTCGCTCCTGGGCATCGCGGGTGAGTCGGCCACCGACCGGGTGCTGGACAACGTCAAGAAGATGACGCCGGGGCCCGCCCGGGACGTCGTCACGAGCGCCGTCGAGCAGTTGCAGGGCGCCGGGGGACTGGGGTCTCTCCTCGCCGTGGTGGGTGTGCTCGCCGCGCTGTGGTCCGCCTCCGGGTACGTGGCCGCCTTCATCCGCTCCTCCAACGCGGTCTACGACATGCCGGAGGGGCGGCCGGTGTGGAAGGTGCTGCCCGTGCGGGTCGGCATCACGGTGGCGCTGGTGGTGATGGCCTGTGTGAGCGCCCTGATCGTGGTCTTCACCGGCGATCTGGCCCAGCGGGCGGGTTCGGTCATCGGCGTGGGGGACACGGCGCTGACCGTGTGGTCCATCGCCAAGTGGCCGGTCCTGCTGCTCCTGGTGATCATGATGATCGCGCTGCTGTACTGGGCCGCCCCCAACGCCAAGACCAAGGGCTTCCGCTGGGTCTCCCCGGGCAGTTTCCTGGCGCTGCTGATCTGGATGGTGGCCTCCGCAGGGTTCGCCCTGTACGTGGCCAACTTCGGGTCCTACAACAAGACGTACGGCGCCCTGGCGGGCGTGATCATCTTCCTCGTCTGGCTGTGGATCAGCAACATCGCGATCCTCCTCGGTCTGGAGTTCGACGCCGAGATGGCACGGGAGCGGGCCGTGGTCGGCGGCCATCCGGTGGACGAGGAGCCGTACGTCGAGCCGCGTGACACCCGGTCCTGGTCCGACGAGGACCACCGGGACGCCAACGGCGGATGAGGCGCCGGCCGCGTCTCGCGAGCGGACACCCGTACGGCGTACATCGCGTGCTCCCGGCGGGGTATGCGGCCGGGACGCCGAGCCGCACACCGAGTGGCGGCCGGCCAAGACCTCCGCCATCTTTCACCTGACCGAACGACCGCACCACAGGAAGGAGCGAGGATGAGCACCCCCTCCGGCAGGCCCCCGTCTCCTCAAGGCCCCGGGCAGACGGCCGGCCAGCAGACCGTGAGCGACCTCGTCAAGCAGGCGTCCGAGCAGATCACCGAGCTGACCCGGCAGGAACTGCGCCTGGCCCGGGTCGAGATGACCGAGAAGGGCAAGCGCGCGGGGCTCGGCGGCGGCCTCTTCGGTGCCGCCGGCATCGTCGGGTTCCTCGCCCTGGCTGCCCTGGTGGCCACCGCCATCGCCGCCCTGGCGCTGGTGTGGCCGCTGTGGTGCGCCGCTCTGGTCGTGGCCCTCGTCCTCGGGGCGCTGGCCGGGCTGCTCGCCGTGACCGGGAAGAAGCAGATGGCCCAGGCGGCCCCGCCCGTGCCCGAAGAGGCCAGGGACAACGTGAAGGCCGACGTGGCCCAGATCAAGGAAGGAACCCGCCGATGACCCGGCAACCCGGCAGTGACGACTCCACGCCGACCCCCGAGGAACTCCGCCACCAGGTGGAGGGCACCCGCGAGGAACTCGGCATGACCGTGGAGGCCCTCGCCGCCAAGGCGGACGTGAAGGCGCAGGCGCAGGCGAAGGCGGCCGACATCAAGGCCCAGGCGCAGGCCAAGGCGGCGGAGGCTTTGGACAGGGCCCCGCAGCCGGTGCGCGAGAAGGCGTTCCAGGTGACCGAGGCCGCGCGGGGCGGCAAGGCCGGCCCGCTTCTGGGCTTCGGCCTGGCGGCGCTGGCGGTGTACGTCGTCGTGGCGCGCGGCAGGAGGCGTCGATGAAGGCCTCCAAGGTGTTGTACAAGCCGTTCGGGATGGCGCTGGGAGCCGCCAGCGGCGCCCTGGCCGGAGTGGTCTTCCGGAAGGCGTGGAAGACCCTCGGGCACGACGACGAGGCGCCCGGCGCCACCGACCAGGAGCGCGGCTGGCGGGAGGTCCTGCTGGCGGCGGCTCTCCAAGGCGCGATCTTCGCGGCCGTCAAGGCTGTCGTGGACCGTGGCGGAGCCACCGCGGTCAAGCGGCTGACCGGCTCCTGGCCGGCCTGAGAGGCGACGCGCGTACGGCCCGGCGGCAGCGGCCGGCCCGGCGCGCATCCACGGACGAGGGTGCCTGATCCCGTGTCAGCGCGGGTCGGGCGCCCTCGTCCTGTCCGGCCACCGCCACGGACGGTCGGTCGGCCCCACCCGCGTCCGGCCCCACCGGCGTCGGCCTCGCCGGTCGCGCACGTGGCGCGCGGCCAGGGGCCGGACCCGTGCGAGGTGCGGGCGGACCGCCGGCTCGCCGCGGTCGACAGCTCGTGCCGTCAGAGGCCGCAGTCACCGACGGGGACCGTCCCCGCGCCTCCCGGGCGAGGGAGTCGCCGCCCCGGTCCGCCTCCGCCCGGTGCGGGTCCCGGCCGCCGTCTCCCCTTCGCTCATCTGAGCGCGCTCATCACGATCTGATTTCTCCCCGCCGAACCTCTTGCCTTCCCCTCCTGTAATCGTTTCCAATCCTCCTTGTAATCGTTTCCACGCTCCGTGGCCCTTCAGCCCGCGCTGTCCGGAACCACGGTGGACGGAGCCACAAGGAGGTGGTCCGGACATGGCGGGCATCAAAGATGTCGCCGCGGCGGCGGGGCTTTCCGTCGCCACGGTCTCGCGGGTGCTCAACGGGCACCCGTCGGTGAGCGAGGGCGCCCGTACGCGAGTGATGGCCGCCGTGGAAGGGCTCGGGTACCGGCCCAACACCCTCGCCCGGTCGCTGCGTACCGACCAGACGCGCACCCTCGGCCTGGTCATCAGCGACGTGCTCAACCCGTACTTCACCGAGCTGGCCCGGTCGGTGGAGGAGGAGGCCCGGGTGCTCGGCTACAGCGTCGTCATCGGCAACGCCAACGAGCGGCCCGAGCTCCAGGACCACCACGTGCGGACCCTGCTCGACCGGCGGATCGACGGGCTCCTCGTCTCGCCCGCCGACGGCAGCTCCCCGCTGATGCGGCAGACCGCCGAGGGCCCCACCCCGATGGTCTTCGTCGACCGGTGGATGCCCGGTCTCGACGTGCCCGTGGTCCGGGCCGACGGCACCGGCGCCATCCGGGACCTCGTCGCCCACCTGCACGGCCTCGGCCACCGCAGGCTCGCCATCATCGCCGGGCCCGCCGCGACCACCACCGGACACGAGCGCGTCGAGGCCTTCCGCGAGGCGCTGCACGCCTACGGCATCCCCCTCCCCGCCGAGCTGGTCGGCCAGGGGGACTTCCAGGCCGACAGCGGTCGGCGCGTCACCGAGGGGTTCCTCGCCCTGCCGGAGCCGCCCGACGTGGTCTTCGCCGCCGACAACCTGATGGCGCTCGGCGCGCTCGACGCGATTCGCGCCCGGGGCCTCGCCGTCCCGGGGGACATCGGGCTCGCGGCCTTCGACGACATCCCGTGGTTCGTGCACACCGGTCCGCCGATCACCGCCATCGCCCAGCCCACCGCCGACCTCGGCCGGGCCGCCGTACACGCCCTGACCGACCTCATCGAGGGCAGACCCCCGCAGTCGGTCACCCTCCCCTCCCGCCTCGTCGTCCGCCGTTCCTGCGGCGAGCCCGCCACGACGGCACCCGACCCCCGCGACGCAAGGAGCAAGCTGTGAGCAACCCGGACGAGTTGCTGCGCATCGAGAACATCCGCAAGACCTTCCCCGGCGTCGTCGCCCTCGACTCGGTCGACTTCGACCTGCGCCGCGGCGAGGTGCACGTCCTGCTCGGTGAGAACGGGGCCGGCAAGAGCACCCTCATCAAGATGCTCTCCGGCGCCTACCGCCCCGACAGCGGCACCGTCTACGCCGAGGGTCGCGAGGTGCGCATCCAGAGCGCCCAGGACGCCGAGCGCCTGGGGATCGCCACCATCTACCAGGAGTTCAACCTGGTGCCGGACCTGACGGTCGCCGAGAACATCTTCCTCGGCCGCCAGCCGCGCCGGTTCGGCCTCATCGACCGGAAGAAGATGGAGGCGGACGCCGAGGTGCTGCTGCGCCGGGTCGGCCTCCAGCTCTCCCCGCGCGCCCGCGTCCGGGACCTCGGCATCGCCCGCCTCCAGATGGTGGAGATCGCCAAGGCGCTCAGCCTCGACGCGCGCGTCCTGATCATGGACGAGCCGACCGCCGTCCTCACCTCCGAGGAGGTGGAGAAGCTCTTCGCCATCGTGCGGCAGCTGCGCGCGGACGGCGTCGGGATCGTCTTCATCACCCACCACCTGGAGGAGATCGCCGCCCTCGGCGACCGCGTCACCGTCCTGCGCGACGGCCGCTCCGTCGACCAGGTGCCCGCCTCCACCCCGGAGGAGGAACTGGTCCGCCTGATGGTCGGCCGCAGCATCGACCAGCAGTACCCGCGCGAGCACCCGGAGCAGGGCGAGCCGCTGCTGACCGTGCGCGGCCTGACCCGGGACGGCGTCTTCCAGGACGTCGGCTTCGAGGTCCGCGCCGGGGAGATCGTCGGCCTCGCCGGACTGGTCGGCGCCGGCCGCACCGAGGTCGCCCGCGCCGTCTTCGGCGCCGACCCGTACGACCGCGGCACCGTCGAGGTGCTCGGGCGCGAGCTGCCCCGCCACGACGTCAACGCCGCCATGGCGGCCGGGCTCGGCCTGGTCCCCGAGGACCGCAAGGGCCAGGGTCTGGTGCTCGACGCCTCCGTGCAGGAGAACCTCGGCCTGGTCACCCTCAAGTCCGCCTCGCGCGGCGGACTGGTCGACCTCAAGGGCCAGCGCACCGCCGCCGCCCGCATCGCCGAGCAGCTCGGCGTGCGGATGGCCGGCCTGGGCCAGCACGTACGCACCCTCTCCGGCGGCAACCAGCAGAAGGTCGTCATCGGCAAGTGGCTACTGGCCGACACCAAGGTGCTGATCCTCGACGAACCCACCCGCGGCATCGACGTCGGTGCCAAGGTCGAGATCTACCAGCTCATGAACGAGCTGACCGCCTCCGGTCACGCCGTGCTGATGATCTCCAGCGACCTCCCCGAGGTCCTCGGCATGAGCGACCGCGTCCTCGTCATGGCCCAGGGCCGCCTCGCCGGTGAACTCACCGGCGACGCCGCCACCCAGGACGCCGTGATGGCCCTCGCCGTCACCACACCCCCCTCGAACGACCCCGCAGTGAAGGAAGTGGAGGCCCCCCGTGGCCACTGACACCGTCAAGAACAACACGGGCAGCGGCGGCGGAACCGCCTCGGCACTGCGCCGGCTCCTGCTCGACAACGGCGCCCTCAGCGCCCTGGTGGTCCTGGTCGTC
The DNA here is from genome assembly GCF_042723275.1 of Streptomyces sp. NPDC058373. Lineage (NCBI taxonomy): Bacteria > Bacillati > Actinomycetota > Actinomycetes > Kitasatosporales > Streptomycetaceae > Streptomyces > Streptomyces sp. NPDC058373. Next base: position 82,804 of record NZ_JBHXJE010000024.1, read on the forward strand.
GCGATGTCGGTGCTCTCCGGCGACTTCCTGACCACCGACAACCTGCTCAACGTCGGCGTCCAGGCCGCGGTCACCGCGATCCTCGCCTTCGGCGTCACCTTCGTCATCGTCTCGGCCGGCATCGACCTCTCCGTCGGCTCGGTCGCCGCGCTCTCGGCCACCGTGCTGGCCTGGCTCGCCACCAGCGAGGGCGTCCCCGTCGTCCTCGCCGTGCTGCTGGCCGCCGCCACCGGCCTCGCCTGCGGCCTGGTCAACGGCGCGCTCATCTCGTACGGCAAACTCCCCCCGTTCATCGCGACGCTGGCCATGCTCTCCATAGGCCGGGGACTCTCCCTGGTCATCAGCCAGGGCAGCCCGATCGCCTTCCCCGACTCCGTCTCCCGCCTCGGTGACACCCTCGGCGGCTGGCTGCCGGTGCCCGTGCTGGTCATGATCGCGATGGGCCTGATCACCGCCGTCGTCCTGCGCCGCTCCTACATCGGCCGCTCGATGTACGCGATCGGCGGCAACGAGGAGGCGGCCCGCCTCTCCGGCATCCGCGTCAAGCGCCAGAAGCTCGTCATCTACGCCCTCTCCGGCCTCTTCGCGGCCGTCGCCGGTGTCGTCCTCGCCTCCCGCCTCTCCTCCGCGCAGCCGCAGGCCGCCCAGGGGTACGAGCTGGACGCCATCGCCGCCGTCGTCATCGGCGGCGCCAGCCTCGCCGGCGGTGTCGGCAAGGCCTCGGGCACCCTCATCGGCGCGCTGATCCTCGCCGTGCTCCGCAACGGCCTCAACCTCCTGTCGGTCTCCGCCTTCTGGCAGCAGGTCGTCATCGGCGTCGTCATCGCGCTCGCCGTCCTCCTCGACACGCTGCGCCGCCGCACCGGCAGCACGGCGGGCGCCGCGGGGGCACCCGGAGCGCCGGGATCAGGCGGCAAGGGGAAGAGCGCGGCGAAGATCGGTACAGCCGCGGTCGTGGTCGCCGCCGTCGTCGCCGCCGTGTCGCTGCTCAACCCGGGCTCCTCCTCGACCACCACCAAGGTCGGCATGTCGCTCTCCACCCTCAACAACCCCTTCTTCGTCCAGATGAAGGAGGGCGCCCAGGCCGAGGCGAAGGCCGCCGGGGTCGAGCTGACCGTCACCGACGCCCAGAACGACGCCTCCCAGCAGGCCAACCAGCTCCAGAACTTCACCAGTTCGGGAGTGGCCTCGGTGATCGTCAACCCGGTCGACTCCGACGCCGTCGGCCCGGCCGTGCGCGGCGCCAACAAGGCGGACATCCCGGTGATCGCGGCCGACCGGGGCGTCAACAAGGCCGACACGGCCGCGTTCGTCGCCTCCGACAACGTCGAGGGCGGCAAGCTCGCCGCCCGGTCGCTCGCCGAGGAGCTGGGCGGCAAGGGCGAGATCGTCGTCCTCCAGGGCACGGCCGGCACCTCCGCCAGCCGTGAGCGCGGCGCGGGCTTCGCCGAAGGGCTCAAGGAGTTCCCGGGCATCAAGGTGGTCGCCAAGCAGCCCGCCGACTTCGACCGCTCCAAGGGCCTGGACGTCATGACCAACCTGCTCCAGGGCAACGGCGACATCGACGGTGTCTTCGCCGAGAACGACGAGATGGCCCTCGGCGCGGCGAAGGCGCTCGGCGCCAAGGCGGGCAAGGATGTCGCCGTGGTCGGCTTCGACGGCACCCCCGACGGGCTGAAGGCGGTCGAGGCGGGCACCCTGTTCGCCTCCGTCGCCCAGCAGCCCGCCGAGCTCGGCAAGGCCGCCGTGCAGAACGCCGTCAAGGCCGCGCGGGGTGAGAAGACCGAGGCTCAGGTGATGGTGCCGGTCAAGGTCGTCACCGCGAAGAACGCCGCCGACTTCTCCTGAGGACGGCCGAGTTGAGGAAGCGGGAAACCATCGTGCAGGAACAGCTCGCCGGTCACGACCTGCTGGTCGTCGGTTCGGCCAACGCCGACCTGGTGATCGGCGTCGAGCGCAGGCCGGCCCCCGGTGAGACGGTGCTCGGCTCCGACCTCGCCGTCCACCCCGGCGGCAAGGGCGGCAACCAGGCCGTCGCCGCCGCCCGCCTCGGCGCCCGTACGGCGCTGCTGGCGCGGGTCGGCGACGACGCCCACGGCCGGCTGCTGCTCGACGCGCAGCGCGCCGCGGGCACCGACACCTCCGGGGTGCTGGTCGGCGGGGCCCCCACCGGGGTCGCCCTGATCACCGTGGACCCCTCGGGAGACAACAGCATCGTCGTCTCCCCGGGGGCCAACGGCCGACTCACCCCGGCCGACGTGCGGTCCGCCGCACCGCTGGTCGCGGGGGCCCGGGTGGTCTCCACCCAGCTGGAGATCCCGCTGGAGACCGTGGCCGAGCTGGCGCGGACCCTTCCGGCCGACGGCCGCCTGGTGCTCAACCCGTCGCCGCCCGCGCCGCTGCCCGCCGAGGTGCTGGCCGCCTGCGACCCGCTGGTGGTCAACGAGCACGAGGCCCGGTTCATCCTGGGCGAGGAGGCGGGCGAGGCCCCCGAGGAGTGGGCGCGGGGGCTGCTGGCCCTCGGCCCGCGCTCGGTCGTGGTCACCCTCGGCGCGGGCGGCGCGCTCGTCGCCGGTCCCGGTGACGAGGACGGGGTGCGGGTGCCTAGCCCGCGTGTCGAGGCGGTCGACACCACCGGGGCGGGCGACGCCTTCACCGCCGCCCTCGCCTGGCGGCTCGGCCTCGGCGAGAGCCTGGTGGAGGCGGCCCGGTACGCGGTGCGGGTCGGCGCCGCCGCCGTCACCCGGCCCGGCGCCCAGGCGTCGTACCCGACCGCCGAGGAGGTGGCGGCCCCGTGAAGCGCTCCGGCATCCTCAACCGGCACCTCGCCGGGGCGCTGGCCGAGCTCGGCCACGGCGACGAGCTCCTCGTCTGCGACGCGGGCATGCCGATACCTCCCGGCCCTCGCGTGGTCGACCTGGCCTTCCGGGCAGGGGTCCCCTCCTTCGCGGAGGTCCTCGACGGGCTCCTGGCGGAGCTGGTGGTGGAGGGGGCGACGGCGGCCGAGGAGGTGCGCGCGGCCAGCCCCGGCACGGCCGGGCTGCTCGCCGACCGGCTGTCCGCGCTGGAGTACGTCAGCCACGAGGAGCTGAAGTCCCGCACGGCCCGGGTCCGCCTGGTGGTCCGTACCGGCGAGGCGACGCCGTACGCCAACGTCTCCCTGCGGTGCGGGGTCTTCTTCTGACCCGCCCGCCCGGCCCGCCGGCACCGTGAACGCGTCCCGCGTCCCCGTCCTGGGGGCGCGGGACGCGGCGCGTCCGGGGCGGTTCACCCGGAGATCCGGTCGACCAGGTCGGCCAGTGACTTGGCCAGGGTGGTCAGGCCCGCGTGGGTGGCCCCGGCGGGCTCGGTGAGGTACGTGTCGCGGCGCAGCTCCAGCATGAGGGCGGTGACCCGGGGGTCGGTGCCGTGGAAGCGGAGCGGTACGTAGGTCCCGGCGAACGGGGTGTCGAGGTCGCTGGCGGGGGCGTCCCCGAAGGCGGCCCGGGCGTGGGCGAGCAGCGCGGGCGGGGTGTGGAAGGCGTCGGTGCCCAGGCAGACCGGCGGGCGGGGTGTGGTCGGGGGCAGCTCGTAGGGGAGCGTGTGGGCCGGGTAGGAGTGCACGTCGAGGATGACGGCGCGGCCGGTGGCGTTCAGCCGGTCCTGGACGGCCTCGGTGACCGCCTCGGCGTACGGGTGGAAGTAGCGGTCGAGCAGCGGGGCGGGGTCGAAGCCGTCGGGGCGCAGCGGGGTGCGGTGGGCGGTGCGGGTGTAGACGGCGCCCATGCCGACGGAGGCCATCTCCTCGCGTTCGTCGGGGAACCGCTCCGGGTCCACCACGAGCCGTGAGAGGCCGTTGACGAACCGCCAGGGGGTGTGCGGGGCCAGCGCCGTCGCGAGGGCGGCCAGTTCGGCGGTGTGCGCGTCGGTCAGCAGGTCCAGTTCGCGGGCGAGGGCGGCGTCGTCCAGCAGGAGGTCGCGGCGCACCTCGGGCGGGACGACGCGCGAGGAGTGCGGCACGTGGAGCAGAACGGGGGAGTCCTCGGCGCCGGGGAGCAGGCGGTACGGGGCGGGTGCCGGTGTCGGGGTCATGGGGTGGGTGTACCCCATGACGGGGGCCGGGCAGTCCGGGCACGCGGAGGAGGCGCCGGGACCGCCGGAGCGGCCCGGGCGCCTCCGGGCTGGTCAGCCGCGCAGCAGCAGGACGACGCCCGCGGTGATCACCGCGAGGGCCAGGGCCCCGACGCCGTGGGTGGTGCGGTGGTCGCGCAGCGGCGGCAGGGCGCGGTCCGCGGCGAGGCGGCCGGGGCCGGTCAGGGCGAGGGCGGCCGCGGCGGCGGTGAGGAGAAGCTCGTACTCGACGCCGTCCGGGGAGAAGAAGCCGCCGTTCCACTTGACCGCGAGGGCGTTGATCATCGTGCCGGTGACCGCGGCGGCGGCGAGCGGGGTGAGCAGGCCGAGGATCAGCGCCAGGCCGCCGAAGGTCTCGGTGAGCGCGGCGACGGTGGCCATGGTCTCCCCGGCCGGGTAGCCGACGGAGGTGAAGAACTGGGCGGTCCCGTCGATGCCGCCGCCGCCGAACCAGCCGAACAGCTTCTGGGCACCGTGTGCGGCCATGATCGCGCCGACCACGATCCGGAGCAGCAGCAGACCGGCGTCGAGACCGGCCGGGCGCGGAGCGGTTCCGGGCGGGCCGTCGGCGGAGAGCGGGCGGGTGGGGGAGGTGCTGGGGGCCGTCATGGAGGGGTACTCCCGCGAGGTGTGGGGGCAGGCGGACACAGCGGCCTTGCTTGAAAGATCAAGCAAGGTTGGGCCCGAGCATAGCCGATGCTTGAGAGTTCAAGTGAAAGTCGCCGGTGAGCGGGGCTCATCGGCGGGTCGCCCCCTCTGCGAGGCGGGGTGCCCTCCTTTCCTGCCCCTCCTGTCTGCCGGGCTCACGGCGCGGCCGGGACGTCCGGACAGGGGTACCGAGAACGCCACCCTGCGGCTCGCGCCCGGGCGGGAAGGATGCCCGGCTCGCCGTCTCCGGCGCCGGGGACTCCATCGCAAGGAGTTGGCCGTACGCGTCCCGGAGTCGTCCGGCGTGCCGGGGGTGCTGCTCCGGGGCGGGGCGGTGGCGCGGTGCTGCTGCCGGGGGCGGTAGGGGGCGCCGTCGCGCTCCGCCGCGGACGCGACACGGCGGCCTGACGTGCGCGGGCCCCGCGCGGCGGTACCGCGCGGGGCCCGGTGAAGGGGGTGTTCCGGCTCAGGAGTTGAGCTCCTCCAGGGTCTTCCCCTTGGTCTCCACGGCGAAGAAGGCGATCACCGCGCCCGCCGCGGCGACCACCGCGAGCTGGGCGAAGACCAGGCGCCCGGGGCGCGGTGGCCGCCGCCTTCTCCTTGCCGGGCAACTCGCGTCTCCCTCGACTCGTACTCCGGGAGGGAAGCCTCCCCGCCGGGCCGCCGCCGGAGACTGGCCAGGACCCTCACGCCAGTTGCCTGCGCACCAGCGCCCGCAGCCGGCCGTCGGGGAGGGCCAGCAGATCGGCGGGGGCGCCCTCCTCCACGATCCGGCCGCCGTCCATGACCAGCACCCGGTCGGCGTCCATGACCGTCGACAGCCGGTGCGCGACCACGATCCGGGTCGCGTCCAGCGCCCGCGTCGACTCCATCACGGTGCGCTGCGTGCCGTTGTCCAGGGCGCTGGTCGCCTCGTCGAGGAAGAGCAGCCGGGGGCGGCGGATCAGCGCCTGGGCGATCATGAGCCGCTGGCGCTGGCCGCCGGAGACCGCCCCGCCCTGCGCGATCATGGTGTGCAGGCCCATCGGCATCCGCCGGATGTCGTCGGCCAGCCCCGCCGCCTCGGCCGCCGCCCACGCCTCCTCCTGCGTGAACACCTCCGCACCGCAGATGCAGTCCAGCACGGTGCCGGTCAGCGGCTGGGCGTTCTGCAGCACGACGCCCAACTGCCGCCTCACCGCCGCCTGGTCGAGGGCCGCCAGGTCCTGCCCGTCGTAGAGGACGGCCCCCGCAAGCGGCCGGTCGAAGCCGATGAGGAGGCGCAGCAGCGTCGACTTTCCGCTGCCGCTCGGGCCGACCACCGCCACGAACTCCCCGGCCCGCACCGACAGCGACACGTCGTCCAGAACCAGCGGGCCGTCCTCGGCGTACCGGAAGGACAGCCCGCGGGCCTGGAGCGCGCCGGTCAGTTCGCCGGGTGCGCTCGCCGATGCGCGGACCTCCGGCTCCGCGTCCAGCACCGGGCGGACCTGCTCGTACAGGGGCAGCACCGCGACCGCCGACACCAGCGCGCCGGTCAGCTGCGTCACCGAGGTCAGCATCATGGTGACGGCCGTGTTGAAGGTGAGGAACTCGGCCGCCGACATGGTGCCCCGCGCCGGACCGGCCAGCAGCATGAACATCAGCAGCGAGCAGAGGGGCAGGTACACCGCGCTCAGCACCGTGGAGAGGTTCCTGATCCGGCCGGCCTTCTGCTGCATCCGGCGGCTGCGCGCGAACCCGCGCGCCCACGCGGCGTAGGCGAAGCTCTCCGCCGCCGCCACCCGCAGCTTCGGCAGGCCACGCAGGGTCTGGAACGCCTGGTTGTTGAGGCGGTTGCCCAGCTCCACCAGTTTCCGCTGCCACTTCACCTGCCAGAGCCCCAGCACCAGGAAGATCACCGAGACCACCAGCAGCATCCCGATCGCCGCCAGCGCCATCGGCACACTGTGCGCCAGCAGCAGCACCAGATTGACCCCGGCCACCGTCACCGACTGCACGGCCGTCGGGCCGATCCCCGACAGCACCCGGCGGATCGCGCTGATCCCCATCGCGGCACTGGCCAGCTCACCCGTCGACCGGTCCGCGAAGAACGCCGTCGGCAGCCGCAGCAGCCGGTCCCAGACCGCCGGCTGCAACGCCGCCTCGATCCGCCCCTCCAGCCGCAGCAGCGTCAGCGACTGCAGCAGCATGAACGCCGCCGAGACCACCCCGGCCACCATCACCGCCACACACATCTGCGCGATCAGCCCGGTCTGCGCACTGGGCACGTACGCTCCGAGCACCTGCCCGGTGGCCAGCGGCACCAGCGCGCCCAGCACCACCGTGACCAGGCCGCTGACGGCGAGGTTGCGCATGTCGCCGCGGGAGCCGCGCAGGCTGAACAGCATCAGCCTGCGCAGTGTCAGCGGGCCCGTGGGGAGCGGCCGGTAGAGCATCGTGGCGCGTTCCTCGAAGTCGGCCGCCTCCTTGGCGCCCACCCGGATGCGGGCGCCGGTGGCCGGGTTGAGCGCCTCGTACCGGCCGCGCCGCCACAGCAGGGCCACCGGGGCGCCGGACTTGGCGCGCCTGCCGACCAGCGGCCCGGCGTCGGTTCGCCACCACTCACCGGCCAGCCGCACCGGGCGGGTCCTGATCCGGGCGGCGGTCGCGAGCCGCTCCACCGGGTCGAGCCGTCCGCCGCCCGCCACCGAGCGGGCGGCGGTCTCCGGCAGCGGGATGCCGCTCGCCCGCGCCACCTGGCGGAAGACCGCGTACACCGCGTCGTCGCCCGCCTCACCGCGCCCCCGCGGGGAGCGGTCGCGGCGGCCGATCGAGTCGAGCAGTGCCTGGTCGGCCCGCTCCCGGACCGCCTCACCGGCGCGGATACCGGCCGCCGCGCGATCCTCGTGGGCCCGCTCCAGCCGCTCCACCCAGCCGTCGACGGCGGTCAGCAGCCGGTACTGCTGGTCCACCAGGGACTGCCACAGCGCCCCGTCGACCAGCAGATCCGCGGCGGCCTCGGCGGCGAAGTCGGCGCCCAGGCGCACGCTGCCGGGCGGCACGTCCACCCAGAGCACGTCCTCGTCGGCGGGGCCCGCCCCCGGCGCCGGGCCGTCCGCCGGCGCCGGGCCGTCCGCCGGCGCCGCGAACAGCACCGCGAGCCCGCGGCCGAGGCCGAGCCCCACCGCGTGCTCCAGCGGCCCGGCGCCCTGCGCGTACCCGTCGTACGCCTCGGGCCCGCCCTGCGGGGTGTACAGCTCCCGCAGCGGCAGGCGGCGCAGGACGCACCGCGAGGAGAGGCGGCCCACCAGGGTGTGCCGGGGCCCCTCGACCGCGCCCAGCAGGAGCGTGCCCGCCTCCAGGCGGCCGAGGAAGTGCCAGTGGCCGTCCTCGGCGGCGGCCACCGCGAAGAGGTCCAGGCTGCCCTCGGTGACCAGCCACAGCGCCGAGGGGCCGCCGAGCGGCAGCGCCACCCCGCCGGTCGCCTCCACCGGCGCGCCGAGCCCGCCCAGCGCCGCCGTCACCGGGTCGGCCGCCGGGACGGCGTGGGCCGCCCCCTGTGTGCCCGTCATCTCACTTCTCCTCGACCAGGGCCGCGTACGCCCCGTCCCGGGCGACCAGTTCGGCGTGGCGGCCGCGTTCCACGATCCGGCCGCCGTCCAGCACGACGATCTCGTCGCTGTCGCGGACGGTGGAGAGGCGGTGCGCGATGAGGACGCAGGCGCAGCCGCGCCGCCGCAGCGCCGCCATCACCCGCTGCTCCGTCTCCGCGTCGAGGGCGCTGGTCACCTCGTCCAGCACCAGCACGCTGGGGCGGCGCACCAGGGCCCGGGCGATCTCCAGCCGCTGCCGCTGGCCGCCGGAGAAGTTCCGCCCGTCCTGCTCGACACGGGCGTGGATGCCGTCCGGGCGGCGGGCGATCACCTCCTCCAGCCCGGCGTCGCGCAGCGCGGTGCGGACCGCCTCGTCGGGCAGGGACGGGTCCCAGAGGGTGACGTTCTCCCGTACGGTGCCTTCGAAGAGGAAGATGTCCTGGTCCACGAAGGAGACCGAGGCGGCCAGCGCGGAGCGCGGGATCTGCGTCAGCGGCTGCCCGTCGATGCGGATGGTGCCCTCCCACGGCTGGTACAGGCCCGCCAGCAGCCGGGAGACCGTCGACTTGCCGCTGCCCGAGCCGCCGACCAGCGCCACCTGCCGCCCCGGACCCACCGTCAGTGAGAACTCCGTGAGCAGCGGCGGGTCCAGCGGGCTGTAGCCGAACGTCAGCCCCTCCAGCTCCACCCGGCCCGCCAGCCGCCGGGTGTCGGCCTCACCGTCCCCGCCGCCCTCCCTGCGGTACAGCCCGTCCGCCGGGAACGCCTCCACGTCGCGCAGCCGCGTCACGTCCGCCGCGAAGTCCTGGATGCGGCCCGCGACGCCGTTGAGCCGGGTCAGCGGCGCGGTGAACCGCACCATCAACGCCTGGAACGCCACCAGCAGCCCCACCGAGAGGTGCCCCTCGACCGCCCGCAGCCCGCCGATCCACAGGATCAGCGCGCTGTTGAAGGTGGCGAGCGCCGGAGCCACCACCGACAACACCGCGGTCGGCACCCCGAGCCGCTGCTGCTCCTCCAGCGTCGTCGCGTGCTGCCCCGCCCACCGCCGGAAGAACCCGTCCTCGCCGCCGGTCGCCTTCATCGTCTCGATGAGCTGCAGACCGGTGTACGCGGTGGTGGTGAGCCGCGCGTTGTCCGCCCGCAGCTTCTGCGTACGGGTGGCCCGCAGCTGGATCACCACCCGCATCGCCACGATGTTCAGCAGCGCGATCCCCACCCCGACCAGGGTGAGCTGCGGGTCGTACGTCCACAGCAGCAGCGCGTACAGCACCACCACCACCCCGTCGACGGCGGCTGCCGCCAGGTCGCGGGCGAGGGTCTCGGCCACCGCGTCGTTGGACTGGAGCCGCTGCACCAGGTCGGCGGGGGAGCGCTGGGCGAAGAAGGTCACCGGCAGCCGCAGCAGGTGGCGCAGGAACCGTGCGCTGCTCAGCGTCGAGGAGATGATCCGCCCGCGCAGCAGGTTGGCCTGCTGGAGGGCGGTGAGCGAGGCGGTCAGCGCCACCAGCGCGCCCATCGCCGCGAAGAGCGGCCCGAGCACCGAGGTCCGCTCACCGATCAGGAACAGGTCGATGTACGTCCGGCTCAGCGCGGGCAGCGCCGCGCCCACCACGACCAGCAGCAGGCTGGCCAGGAGGGCGGTCAGCAGGGTGGCGCCGGTGCCGCGCAGCCGGGCCGGGAGCGCGCCGAGCAGGCCGGGCCTGCGCCCGCCCCTGCGGAAGGACGGGCCCGGCTCGAAGACCAGGGCGACCCCGGTGAAGGAGGCGTCGAACTCCTCTTCGCTCACCACCCGGCGCCCCTTGTCGGGGTCGTTGAGGCGGACCGCGCCGCGCCGCCCGGGGCGCCGCAGGAATCCCTCGTGGACGACGTAGTGGTTGAACTCCCAGAAGAGCACCGCCGGCGCCTGCACCTCGCGCAGCGCGGCCGGCTCCATCTGCATGCCCTTGGCGGTCAGTCCGTAACTCCGGGCCGCCTTGAGGAGGTTGCTGGCGCGCGAGCCGTCGCGGGAGACGCCGCAGGCGATCCGCAGCTCCTCCAGCGGGACGTGCCGCCCATGGTGGGCGAGGACCATGGCGAGGCAGGCGGCGCCGCACTCCACCGCCTCCATCTGCAGGACGGTGGGAGTGCGGACGGGGCGCCGGCGGGGCGTACGGCGCGGGGGCGCGGCGCGGCGGCGGCCGGACGAGGAGGGGGCGGCGCGGCGGCCCCGGCGCCCGCCGGGCGTGGGCGGGGCGGTGGCGCCGGTCCCGGCGGCGGGGGCCTCGGCGGGTGCGGTCACGGGAGGAGCCAATCGGCCGGGCGCTGTTCGTCCAGGTGGACGGCGCCGTCGACGAGGGTGAGGGTGGTGAGCGGGTGCGGCGGGCCGTCGGAGGTCGACCAGGTGTAGCCGCTGCGGGTGCTCTTCGAGGGGTGCAGCCGGATCTCCACGGCGATCGGCGGCCCGCCCCGGGAGAACTCCTCGCCGAGCTGCGTGGAGCCGAGGTCGGCGGAGATCTGCTGGCGGGTCCTGGCGGTGCGGCCGACCGACTTCACGGTGCCGCGCAGCACGCCGTAGCTCTGGGCGGGCACCGACTGCACGGTGAGGTCGACGTCGGCGCCGGTCCTGAGCGAACTGCCGCTGTCCGCCGGTGCGTAGAGCACCGCGAGAAGCGGGTCGTCGGCGCGGGCCTGCCGTTCCACGGCGGCGAGGTCGGTGCCGGTGGTGACGACGGCGCCGGTGGAGGCGGCGAGCGCGGTGACGCGGCCCGCGGCCAGGGCACGGATGGTCACGTCGCCCCGCGCGGTACGGACGGTGAGCAGCGGGGTGCCGCGGGCGACGCGCCGGCCTTCGGCCGTGCGGACGGCGGTGACCTGGCCCGCGACGGTGCTCTGGACGACGTAGCTGCCCTGGGCGTGGGTGAGGACGCCGGGTGCGGTGAGGGTGGTGGCGACCGAGCCGGTCACGGCCCAGACGCCGCCGGCGGCCATCACCACGAGGGTGACGGCGAGGACCAGGAGTCCCTGCGGGCGGGCGAACCGCACCGGCAGGTCCAGTTGTTCGGGCGACTGGAGCTTGGTCAGGGCCTGCTGGCGAAACCGCACGGAAGACTTCCTCGACTGCCGGGCACCGGCCGCTGCCTCGGCCGCGCGGGCCGGTGTCGCCGTGGTGCGCCGGACGCCTGGTGTTTGAGCGCGCGGGCGTCCGGGGTTCGGGACGGGCGCCTCGCGGGCGCCCGGGGGAGGGGCGGACGGGAGCGTGCAGCCACCCCCAGGAGGGCGGCCGGTGCCCCGGACC
>NZ_JBHXJE010000025.1:0-90109 GCF_042723275.1 Streptomyces sp. NPDC058373
GCGCCGGCGCCCGGGGGGGGGGGGGGCCGCCGCACTGCTGTGTGGCCGCCGCCTCACTCCCGCCCCGGCGCGAGTCCTCCCGGCGGGCTCTCCGATTCCGCGGGCAGGGCCCGCCAGTCCTCGGGGCCGTGGGCGGGGAGCTGGTCGTACAGGTCGTACGGGGTGCCGAGGGAGCCGCCGAGCGCGGCCACCGGGTCGGGACGCGAGACCCGCTCCCACCAGTCCAGCGCGTCCTCGTGTTCGCCGTCGTCCTCGGGCTCGTCCGCGCCGGGCTCGTCCTCGGCGGCGGCTGCCGGGGGATCGCTCCCCGCTGCCGGAGCCGCCGCGTCCGGTGCGCCCGCTCCCGGCACGGCCAGCCCCGTCCCGGTCATCGCGATGCCGAAGAGCCCGGCCCCGGCCCACCGGCCGCCCGCCGCGTCCGCGTCTCGGGGCCTGCGGGTCCGCAGCCGCCAGGCGCGCAGGGCGAGCGCGGTGGGGAGGCCGAGCAGCAGCGTCCAGGCGAGGGCGGCCCCGCCCACCGCCCACCAGGCCGGGCCCAGCTCCGCCAGCCGCCCGACCCCGAGCGGCCCGCCCGCCGCCAGGGCCGCACCCGCGCAGACGAGGCCGGTGACGAGGGCGGTCAGCACGGCGACACCCGCGGTGGCCGTGGCCGACCAGGGGGCCGCCGTGTCGGCGGGCTCCGGCTCGTCGGCCGGGTCGCCGGGTCGTCCCGCCGGGGTGGCCGCGCGTCCGGCGAACCACCCCGCGGTGATCCCCGCGGCCACCGGGACCGCGGCGATCGCCCAGGTCAGCGGCGTACCGAGCCCGTCCGAAGGCAGCGCGGCCAGCAGCGGGAAGGGCGGCAGCGCGGGCCCCGAGGTGACGGCGAGCGGGGTCACGAGGGTGTCGGCGCCGACCTGGAAGCCGGGACCGAGCGCGTAGGCGGCGGCCCAGATCACGGCGTTGGGGAGGAGAGCGAGGGCGAGCAGGAGGACGGCGAGCCGCCCCGACCAGACGTCGGTGAGCAGCAGGTAGGAGGCGCGGGCCGGGTCCCGGTGGAGGACGAGCGAGGTGCCGACGAGGACGGCGCCGCCGCCCGCCAGCGCGAGGGCGGCGGCGAGACCGGCCCGGCAGGCGGCGGGGCCACGCCCTCCGGCGAGCGCCGCGCGCACCCGCCCGAAGCGCCCTTCGTCGCGCGCGGGTGACGGTGCGTCGGCGGACCAGCCGGTGCGTACGGAGCGGAGTCCGGTGAGGGCGGCGGCCAGCGCGAACAACGGCAGGTGCCAGGCGGCCTCCCGGAGGGAAGGGCTCAGCGCGCCGCCCGCGGCGTAAAGGGTGGCGACGGCGCCGACGGCCGTGTAGCCGCCGGTGACGCCCCAGACGACGGTCCGGCCGGCGATCGCGGGGGCCTCGGAGGTCTCGGGCTCGGCGGCCTCCCGGGCGGCGCGGCGGACCAGCCAGAAGGGGACGGCGGCGAGCAGCAGCGGGGTGAGGCCGAGCGGGGCGGGGGTGCCGGTGAGCGTGTCGGCGCGGGTGAGGCCGACGCCGTGGCCGAGGAGCCAGAGGCTGACGGCGGTTCCGGTGGCGCCTGAGGGGCCGCTGTCCGGGTAAGGGGAGCCGATCCACAGGGCCATGACCACCACCGCGTAGGCGCCGAGTCCGAGACCGGCGGCGACGGCGCCGCCGAACAGACACCCCGCCAGGGCCGGGGACCGGTCGCGGACGCGTTCGGCAAGGGCCCTGAGCCGGGCGGCGGGTGAAAGGGAGTCATCGGTCATTCGGGTCACACCGGTCATGCTCCCAATGCCACGGACGGGATGCGCGCAACAGGCGAAGAACGGATGTGTCGCCGAAGATACGGTTATGTACTTTTCCGTATGGACAGGTGGGGTGTGTCCGCTCCCCGTTCCGGTCCCGGCGGCCCCGGCCCCTGCTGTGGAGAACGCGACATGACGAACCGTCCCGCCCCGCCGCTCCCGACCCCCGCGGAACGCCGGAGACTCCGCGAGGCGGCCTCCCTCAGCCGGGCGGCACTGGCCGAGCTGATGAGCGTCACCAGCACGACCATCCACTCCTGGGAGACCGACCGCACCACTCCTCGGGGCCGCGCCCTGGAGGCGTACGCCCGCTTCCTCACCACCGCCGCCCGCTCGCGCCCAGCCGCCCGGCGGGCCGGACAGCCCGTCGGGGCGGAGCGGCTGGTCGGGGTGGGGGCCCGCGGCGGAGGGCCGGAGGCCGCGCCGAGCCCCGGGACGCAGGCCGCGCCCCCGGAGCTCGCCCGTCCGGAGGCGGCCCGCCCGGAGCCCGCGCAGGACGGACCGGCCGAGGCGGGCGGGCGGCCCGCCGCCGAGAGCCCCGCCACGGAGGACGACCCACCCGCGGCGGATGCCATCCTCCCGGCGGCCTCCAGCCCCCCGAGGCCGGCCGGGCAGACCCCCCGCGAAGCCTTCGACGCGCTCTACGCCGCCTGTGCCGGGGTCCTCGTCCGGCAGGCCTACCTGCTGACGGGGCGGCACGCCCTGGCGGTGGAGTCGGTGGAGCGCGCCTTCCAACTGGCCTGGGCGCGATGGCCGGAGGTGGCCGTGGACCCGGACCCTGCGGGCTGGGTGCGGGCGGCCGCGCACGAGTACGCCGTCTCCCCGTGGCACCGGATGCGCGCGGCCCGCCGCCGTCCGGCCCGGCCCGGCGCCGTCCTGCCTCCGCCGCGCGGCCGGGCCGACCACGACCTGATGAACGCGCTGCTGTCGCTGCCACCCCGCCACCGCCGCACCCTGCTCCTCTACGACGGTGTGGGCCTGGACCTGCCCGAGACCGCGGCTGAGACCGAGGCGACCACCCGGGCCGCGGGCAACCGGCTCCTCTCGGCCCGCGCCGCCGTCGCCGCGCGCGTACCGGCCCTCGCCGACCCGGCCGCCCTGCACCGGCGGCTCGACGCCCTGTCCCCCATGGAACCGGTCACCACGGAGCAGGGTGCGGTCATCCGTACGGTGGGTGAACGGCGCGTACGCCGGTGGACGCGGTCCGCCGTGGTGCTCACCGCGGTGGTCGCCGGGGCGACGGGCTTCTCGCTCAGCGTCGCCTCCGACCATTACGTCCGGCCTCCCGCCGCCGGCGAGGCGGTTCGCGGTGTCCCGCCGCACCTGGGCCCCGGCCCGCTCTCGGAGGCGGAGCGCTCGCTGCGCACGACCCTGCGCGAGCACCCGGCGGCCGGGCCGGAAAGGATCAAGCCGCTGCCGGGCTGACGGTACGCCCGGGCGACCGAACGCCTGAGGGCCCGCACCCCCGTCAGGGAGGTGCGGGCCCTCAGGCGTGGCTGGTCGCGCCGGACGGCGCGGACCGGTCGGCGTCAGCCGGCGAGGATCTCGCGGGCCAGCTCGGCGGTCTCGGTCGGGGTCTTGCCGACCTTGACACCGGCGGCCTCAAGGGCCTCCTTCTTCGCCTGGGCGGTGCCGGAGGAGCCGGAGACGATGGCGCCGGCGTGGCCCATGGTCTTGCCCTCGGGCGCGGTGAAGCCCGCGACGTAGCCGACGACCGGCTTGGTGACGTTGGCCTTGATGTAGTCGGCCGCACGCTCCTCGGCGTCGCCGCCGATCTCGCCGATCATGACGATCAGGTCGGTCTCGGGGTCCGCCTCGAACGCCGCGAGGGCGTCGATGTGCGTGGTGCCGATGACCGGGTCGCCACCGATGCCGACGGCGGAGGAGAAGCCGATGTCACGCAGCTCGTACATCATCTGGTAGGTCAGCGTGCCCGACTTGGACACCAGACCGATGCGGCCGGGCTTGGTGATGTCGCCCGGGATGATGCCGGCGTTGGACTGGCCGGGGGTGATCAGGCCGGGGCAGTTCGGACCGATGATCCGGGTCTTGTTGCCCTTGCTCGTCGCGTACGCCCAGAAGGCGGCCGAGTCGTGCACGGCGATGCCCTCGGTGATCACGACGGCCAGGCCGATCTCGGCGTCGATCGCCTCGACGACGGCGGCCTTCGCGAACTTCGGCGGGACGAAGATGACGCTGACGTCGGCGCCGGTCTTCTCGATCGCCTCGGCGACCGAGCCGAAGACCGGGACGTCCGTGGGGGCCCCTCCCTGGCCATTCGGGCCTTGGGGGACGTCGAAGTCGACGCTGGTGCCGGCCTTGCGCGGGTTCACGCCGCCGACGATGTTGGTGCCGTCACCGAGCATGAGCTTGGTGTGCTTCATGCCCGTGGCACCGGTCATGCCCTGGACGATGACCTTGCTGTCCTTGGTGAGGAAGATAGCCATGGTGTGGAAGTCCCTCGTCCTTACTTCGCAGCCGCGAGCTCGGCGGCCTTGTCGGCCGCACCGTCCATGGTGTCCACGCGCTGCACCAGCGGGTGGTTCGCGTCCGACAGGATCTTGCGACCCAGCTCCGCGTTGTTGCCGTCGAGGCGCACGACCAGCGGCTTGGTGACGTCCTCGCCCTTGGTCTTGAGCAGCTCCAGGGCCTGGACGATGCCGTTGGCGACCTCGTCGCAGGCGGTGATGCCGCCGAACACGTTGACGAAGACGGACTTGACGTCCGAGTCGCCGAGGATGATCTCCAGGCCGTTCGCCATGACCTCGGCGGAGGCGCCGCCACCGATGTCGAGGAAGTTGGCGGGCTTCACGTTGCCGTGCTTCTCACCGGCGTACGCGACGACGTCCAGGGTGCTCATGACGAGACCCGCGCCGTTGCCGATGATGCCGACCTCGCCGTCGAGCTTGACGTAGTTGAGGTTCTTGGCCTTGGCGGCGGCCTCGAGCGGGTTGGCCGCGGCCTTGTCCTCAAGAGCCTCGTGGTCGGGCTGGCGGAAGTCGGCGTTCTCGTCGAGCGAGACCTTGCCGTCCAGCGCCAGGACGTCACCGGAGGCGACCTTGGCGAGCGGGTTGACCTCCACGAGGAGCGCGTCCTCGGCGACGAAGGTGTCCCACAGCGTCACCATGACCTCGGCGACCTTCTCGGCCACCTCGGCCGGGAACTTCGCCTGCGCGACGATCTCGCGGGCCTTCTCGATGGTCACGCCGGTGTTGGAGTCGACCGGGACCTTCGCGAGGGCCTCGGGGGTCTTCTCCGCGACCTCCTCGATGTCCATGCCGCCCTGCACCGAGGCCATGGCCAGGAAGGTGCGGTTGGTGCGGTCGAGGAGGTACGAGACGTAGTACTCCTCAAGGATCTCCGGCGCGGTCTCGGCGATCATCACCTTGTGGACCGTGTGGCCCTTGATGTCCATGCCGAGGATGTCGGTCGCCCGGGCGACCGCCTCGTCGGGGGTTGCGGCCAGCTTGACGCCACCGGCCTTGCCGCGGCCGCCGACCTTGACCTGCGCCTTGACGACGGACTTGCCGCCCAGTCGCTCGGTCGCCTCGCGGGCCGCCTCAGGCGTGTCGATGACTTCACCGGCCAGCACCGGTACACCGTGCTTGGCGAAGAGGTCCCTCGCCTGGTACTCGAACAGGTCCACGCGCGTCCGTCCCTTTTCAGTGGTCTCGCCGCTGTGCGGTCAATGGTCTGCATGGGCGTGCCGCGGCGGGCAACGTGACTGCGCACTGTCACAGGGGAGGCGTACTCGGTCACCGGTACGCGGCATGTCCGTCTGGCAGGTTAACGCCGCTGGCGCGGCGCCCCTAAATCGCAGATCACACCTGGGCGGTGATACCTGTCACAGCGTGCCGTCCGCGCCCACCCGTCCGGCCCGCCCCGGCCCCGCACCCGGGACGCCCCGCCGTGCCGGGGCGGAGCCGCGCCCCGGCGCCGGGGGCCGCCTCGGGAGCCGGGGGCGGGCGCGCGGCCCGCGGGCGGTCCGCGCTGCCGACGGCAGACCCCGCGCGCCGTCCGGCCCGGTCGTGCGGCATGCGCAACCCGTGCGCGGGCTGGGCTCCTTCAGGCAGTGAGCCTGCCCGAGGGGACCGCTCACCCGTCTACCTGGCGGGGAGTGCTGTGGTAGAGCGGGCGCCTCCGGCACGGGGCTTTTCGCCGGTCGGGGGCTCGGGGAGCCGAGCGGCTGGGGCGCCTTCCCGGGGTGCCTGGCGGGGGGCCGGGGGCGGGTGGCGGAGTCGCCGGGGCGGGTCGGCGCACGCGGCACCCGGTGATCGACTTCGCCAGAGGCGAACGGGCAGGTCGGGCGCGCCTAGGCCCTGTCCGGTATCGGAATCGTCCCCTTCTCCAGAGCCGCCGCCATGACGTCCGGGAAGAGGTCGGGGGTGCAGGCGAAGGCGGGGGCACCCAGTGCCGCGAGGGCGGCGGCGTGCTCGCGGTCGTAGGAGGGGGCGCCCTCGTCGGAGAGGGCGAGGAGGGTGACGAACTGGACCCCGGCCGCCTTCATCGCGGCGACCCGCTTCAGCATCTCGTCCTTGATACCGCCCTCGTAGAGATCGCTGATGAGGACGACGACGGTGTCGGCGGGGCGGGTGATCTTGCTCTGGCAGTAGGCGAGGGCGCGGTTGATGTCGGTGCCGCCGCCGAGCTGGGTGCCGAAGAGGACGTCGACCGGGTCGTCCAGCTTGTCGGTCAGGTCGACCACCGCCGTGTCGAAGACGACGAGCCGGGTCGCGATCGACCGCATCGAGGCCAGCACGGCACCGAACACCGAGGCGTACACCACCGAGGCCGCCATCGATCCCGACTGGTCGATGCAGAGCACCACCTCCTTCTTCACCGCTTGCGAGGCACGGCCGTACCCGATCAGCCGCTCCGGCACGATCGTGCGGTACTCCGGGAGGTAGTGCCGCAGGTTGGCGGCGATGGTGCGGTTCCAGTCGATGTCGTGGTGGCGCGGCCGGCTGATCCGCGCGCTGCGGTCGAGCGCCCCGGTCAGCGCGGTACGCGTCCGGGAGGCGAGCCGCTTCTCCAGCTCCTCCACGACCTTGCGGACCACGGCCCGCGCCGTCTCCTTGGTCTCCTCGGGCATCGCCTTGTTCAGCGACAGCAGCGTCCCGACCAGGTGCACATCGGCCTCGACCGCCTCCAGCATCTCCGGCTCCAGCAGCAACGCCGACAGCCCGAGCCGGTCGATGGCGTCCCGCTGCATCACCTGCACCACCGAACTGGGGAAGTACGTCCGGATGTCCCCCAGCCAGCGCGCCACCGACGGCGCCGACCCGCCGAGCCCGCCCGCCCGCTCCGACCCCGGCTTGAGCCGCCCGTTTCGGTCCTCGGCCCGGCCGTACAGCGCGGCCAGCGCCTTGTCCATCGCGGCGTCGTTCCCCGCCGGCACGTACCCGGTGCCGTCGGCGGGCCCGCCCCCGAGCACCATCCGCCAGCGCCGCAGCCGCTCCTCGTCCCCGCGCCCCTCGGCCGCCCCGTTCGCCCTGTCGGCCTCCAGCACCCCGCTCGCCTCCATGCCGTCCGCCGTCCCCTCCGCCATGTCCGCCGTCCTGTCCTTGGTCATCTCTGGTCGCTCCCCCTGTGTGCGCCCGTCATGGGCCTCGGCCGTCGGCCGGTGCCCGCCCGTCCTGCTCATTCCCGGGTCAGAGCCCCTCCGCCTCCCGTCCCGGCGTGGGGCTCACCTCGCCCCCACCTGCTCGAACCGCCCGAGGTCGCCCAGCAGCCGGCGCAGCACCTCGGTGACCGCGTCGGCGCGCTCGCGGTCGAGCCCGGGGCCGAAGCCGTCGGCCGGGGCTCCGGGAAGGGCCGCCCCTTCGGCGGCGTCGCCTTCCGAGGGGCGGCCGCGCCGGACCAGTTCGCCGAGGGTGCGGCGTACCCCTGTCTCGTAGGCGGAGAAGGTGCGGCGCAGCAGGGGCAGGACGTCGGTGAAGGCGGCGGCCGGGACCGACGCCAGCCAGGTGTCCAGCAGCAGCCGGAGCCGCTCGTCGTGGACGAGGAGCATGCCGCCGCCCGCCGCGCCGCCGAGGAACCCCTCGATCCAGGCGGCCGCGTCCGGCGGCGGGGTCCCCGGCGAGAGGGCGAGGCCCATGCGGCGGGCCACCGCGTCCTCGTCGAGGGTGCCTTCGTCGAGCAGCAGGCGCACCGCGCGCCCGCGGACCACGCCCGGCGCGGTCTCCCGGTCGGCGATCGCCCGCAGCACCGCGCGCCACCGCTCGCGCAGTCCGGGCCCGTCGACCCGGGCGGCCCCGGTGTCGGCGAGCAGCCCCACCGCGGTGTGCACCGCCTCGATCTGGCGCCGGAGTTCCTGGGCGCCGTCGGTGTCGAGGCCGGTGCAGGCCGGGGGGAGGCCGACGAAGATCCGCTCGGCCAGCCCGGCGGCGACCTCCGTGAGGGAGGCGGTGTCCGTGCCCCGCACGTCGCCGTACCGCACCGAGCGCACCAGCGCGGGCAGCGCCTGCGCCAGGTGGCCCACGTCGGAGTCGAGCGCCGCCCGGTCGGCGAGGGCGCGCATGACGACGGGGAGCGCGTCGGAGAGTTCGGCCCGCAGGCAGAGTTCGGCGAGCGCGGTGATGTCGGCGAGCTGCTCGGCCGAGGAGGCGTCGGACCGTGCCTTGGCCGTGGCGGCGGAGGCGACGGTGGTGCCCCAGACCCCGGCCTCGGCGACCCGCACCGCCAGCTCCGGCTGCCAGGAGAGGCGCCAGCTCTCCCGGAAGGTGCCGGTGCCGGAGCGGGAGGCGGTCGGTGTGCCCCAGTCGACGCGCAGGAGGGTCAGGCGGTGGAGGAGACGGCTGCGGGCGGCGTCGTTCTCCTTGCGCAGGTCCAGGTCGACGTCACGGTCAGCGGCCTCGGGCTTGAACCGCAGACTCCGCTGGAGCCGGTCCAGGTCGCGCTGGAGCGGGACGGCCGGGGCGGCGGCCGGTACCTCGCCGAGGACGTCGCCGACCGTCAGCCGGTCCTCGATCAGCGCCAGGGGCACGTCGGAGCCCTCGCAGAGGACGGAGCGGATCGCGTCGGTGGTCTCGGTGAGCCCGGCCAGCGGGCGGCCGCGCAGGGTGGCGAGGGCCGAGGCGAGCCGGACGGCCTCGATGACATGGGCGGAGGAGACCTGCTGCCCCTCCTCCCGGAGCAGCCCGGCGACCTTGGTGAGCCAGCGCTCCACCGGCCGGTCGGGGGCCGAGAAGAGGTGGCCGTACCAGCCGGGCGAGGCGATTCCCGCGCCGTACCCCCCGGCCCTGGCGAGCCGGCGGTGGGTCCACGGCACCCAGGTGAGGGCGGTTCTGACCTTGGGCACTCCCTTGAGCAGCGCGCGGTCGGCGGTGAGCGTGGTGCGTCGGGCAAGCGCCGGGACGTGCCAGGCGCCGCAGACCACGGCGACCGAGTCCCCGTGCTCCTTGCGCGCGGCCTTGAGCCGGACCCGCATGTGGGCCTCGCGGACGAGGTCCCGTGGGTGGCCACCGTCCCCGAACTCCTCGCGCAGCGCCCCCATCGCCTCGCCGAGCGCGTGGAACGAGGCGAGCGCGGCCTCGCCCGCGTCGTCCTCCGGGCCCGGCCCCGCGCCGCGGGTGCCACGGTGCTCGACCACGTCCTCCCACCAGCGCTCCGGGTCGTCGTACCCGGCGGCGTCGGCGAGGACGGCCAGCGGGTCCACCCGCAGGGCTTCGGGGTGCGGGCGGCCGTCGGCCTCGGGCCCGGCGGTCCCGTCGGGCTCGGCGGTGAGCGGCGGCTGCTGCTCCTCCGCACCGCCCTTCTCGCCCTGCCCATCCCCCTCGCGCTCCCCGTCCGCCGGGCGGAGCGCGAGGGTGTGGGTGGCGGGCAGGTCGATGAAGTGGACCGGGACGCCGTGGTCCAGGGCCCAGCGCAGCGCGACCCACTCCGGGGAGAACTCCGCGAACGGCCAGAACGCCGAGCGGCCGGGATCGTCTGTGGCGTGGGCGAGCAGGGCGACCGGTGGCCGCATGTCCATGTCGGCCGCGAGGTGGGCCAGTTCGTCGGCCTCGGGCGGCCCTTCGATGAGGACGGCGCTGGGTGAGACCGCGTCCAGCGCGGCCCGCACCGAACGGGCCGACCCGGGCCCGTGATGCCGCACCCCGAGCAGCCAGGGGCCCTCTCCTGCCGTCGGCCGCCGCATGGCTGTCCCCCTTTCCTCGCTCTTCGTGCCGTCAGTCGTGGGCCCGGCCTCCCGGGCGGTGGGGCGGCTCACGCGCTGACCTCGCGGCAGGCGCGGTAGAAGTCCTTCCAGCCGTCCCGCTCGCGCACGACGGTCTCCAGGTACTCCTGCCAGACGACCCGGTCGGCGGCCGGGTCGCGGACGACGGCGCCGAGGATGCCGGCGGCCACGTCGCCGGGGCGCAGGACTCCGTCGCCGAAGTGGGCGGCGAGCGCCAGGCCGTTGGTGACCACGGAGATGGCCTCGGCGGTGGAGAGGGTGCCGCTGGGGGACTTGACCTTGGTCCGGCCGTCGTCCGTGACGCCGCCGCGCAGCTCCCGGAAGACGGTGACGACCCGCAGGATCTCCTCGGTGCCGTCGGGCAGCCGGGGCAGGTCCAGGGAGCGGCCGAGCTGCTCGACCCGCCGGGAGACGATGTCCACCTCCGCCTGGACGCTCTCGGGCAGCGGCAGGACCACCGTGTTGAAGCGTCGGCGCAGGGCGCTGGAGAGTTCGTTGACCCCCCGGTCGCGGTCGTTGGCGGTGGCGATGAGGTTGAAGCCGGGGACGGCCTGGACCTCGGCGCCCAACTCGGGGATGGGAAGGGTCTTCTCCGAGAGGATGGTGATCAGGGTGTCCTGCACGTCGGCGGGGATGCGGGTCAGCTCCTCCACCCGGGCGGTCATGCCGTCGGCCATCGCCCGCATCACGGGGCTGGGCACCAGGGCGTCCCGGCTGGGGCCGTGGGCGAGGAGCTGGGCGTAGTTCCACCCGTACCGGATGGCTTCCTCAGGGGTGCCGGCGGTGCCCTGGACCAGCAGGGTGGAGTCGCCGCTGACGGCGGCCGCCAGGTGCTCGGAGACCCAGGTCTTGGCGGTGCCCGGGACGCCGAGCAGGAGCAGGGCGCGGTCGGTGGCGAGGGTGGTGACGGCGACCTCGACGATGCGGCGCGGGCCCACGTACTTCGGGGTGATCACCGTGCCGTCCGGCAGGGTGCCGCCGAGGAGGTAGGTCGCGACCGCCCACGGGGAGAGGTTCCACCGGGCCGGGCGGGGCCGGTCGTCCTGCGCGGCGAGGGCGGCCAGTTCGGCGGCGAACGCCACTTCGGCGTGCGGCCGCAGCGCCCCCTGGGTGGTGCTCTCCGCCTGCCGCTTGTTCGAATTCTTCACGTCGCCCGTCCCCCGCTGCTCACTCTGCTCCACCGTCACACCCGCCACGTCGCCCGCGGCCTTCCCGGTCCCCACCGACACGCTCATTCCCATGGTCCCCCTTCGGCTCGGTTGCTGGTCCCCACCGTGCACCCCGCCACTGACAATCACTCTGACCTGCATTGATGACGGCTTGTCAGTGGCGGGTCCTACCTTCGAGGACATGACTCAGCAGGGGGTGCGCTGGGCGGCGGAGCAGGTGCTGGCACTTGCTCCTGACGCGGCGTCGCGCAAAGCGGGAAGCAAACTCGGCGCTTCTGGACCGTGGTCCGAAGCCGGATGTTCGAATGAGGGGGCGGTATGGGGCCTGTGCAAGGGAAGCGGCAGCAAGCCGTACCGGACGGTGGTCGACACGTCCGGTCCGGCGTACCAGTGCAGTTGCCCGAGCCGGAAGTTCCCCTGCAAGCACGCGCTGGGGCTGCTCCTCCTCTGGAGTGATCCCCAGGGGCCCGTCTCTCTCGCCGACGGCGAGCAGGCGCCCGAGTGGGTCCGCGCCTGGCTGGCGGGCCGGGCGGAGCGCACCGCGAAGAAGAAGGACGCCCCGGCCGTGCCCGCCGACTCCGAGGCGGCGCGCAAGCGGGCGGAGCAGCGCGGCGAGCGGGTCACGGCGGGCGCCACCGAACTGGAGCAGCGGCTTGAGGACCTGCTCCGCGGCGGCCTCGCCTCGGCGGAGCTGTCCGGGTACGCCCTCTGGGAGGAGACGGCGGCCCGCATGGTCGACGCCCAGGCACCAGGACTGGCGGCGCGCGTCCGGGAACTGGGGGCCATCCCGGGGTCGGGGCCGGGCTGGCCGGTGCGGCTCCTGGAGGAGAGCTCCTTGCTGTACCTGCTGGTGCGGGCCCGCGGGCGGCAGGGCGAGTTGCCCGAGGCGCTCTCCTCGGTGGTCTCCGGGCGCCTGGGCCTGCCGACGAAGGCGGAGGGGCCGCCGCTCCGCGACACCTGGCTGGTCCTCGCGCAGTACGACACGGCCGACGCCCGCCTGACCACCCGCCGCGCCTGGCTCCACGGCACCGCCTCGGGCCACACCGCGCTGCTCCTGTCTTACGGGGCCGCCGGCAGAGCCCCGGAGCTGACCCTTCCGGTCGGCCTCGCCACCGACGCGGAGCTGACCTGGTTCCCGCGGGGCGCCGGGGGGCGGGCCGAGCTGGGCGAGCGGTTCGGCGCTCCGGCCGCCCCCGCGTCACGTCCCACGGGGGTGGACGTGACGGAGGCGCTCAGCCGGTACGGGCGGGCGGTGCGGGAGGACCCGTGGGCCCCGCACTGCCCGGTCACGGTCGGCCCGGTCATACCGGCGCCGCTCCCCGACGGCCGGGGCTGGCAGCTGGCCGACCCGGACGGCTCCGCCGCCCTCCCCCTGAGCACCTCCGCCCTCGCCGGCCAGGGCCTGTGGCGCCTGGTGTCCCTCTCCGGCGGCGCCCCGGTCACGGTCTTCGGCGAGTGCGGCCACCGGGGGTTCACGCCGCTGTCGGCGTGGGCGGAGGGGGATGACGCGGTGGTGTCGCTGAGCTGAGCGGGACCGCCCGGGCGGGCGGTGCAGGGGGCGACGGGCACGGCCTGCGACGTGCCCGGGCACGTCCGAGCTCGTACGCCGCCCACCCGGACCGAAGGTGTCGACGCCGGCCGGCGTCGACCGGCCTCGACGGAAGCAGCCGGACGGCGGACAGCAGGACAGCAGGGCAGCGACACAGGCAAGGCATGTCAGGTGGCGAGCAGGGCGGAAGGAAGAGGAGGCAGACCGGTGCGAAGGACGGCGGACATGCGGAACGAGACGACGGGCGCGGCCCGGGAAAGCGCGGCAACCATGCCGGAGATCACCGGCCCCATCCAGCAAGGCGGCACCTCGGCGCGAACGCCTGGCGAACCGGGGCAGGCGCTCGGGGGTTCGAAGGAGACTCCCGGCGAATCGGCCCCACCTCCCAGCCGGTCGGGGCAGGAGTCCGGCGAATCGACGCGTCCTCCCGGCCAGTCAAGCCAGGCGCCCCGTGAAGTGGTGCGGCCGCCCGGCAAGCCCGCCCCCTCGCCCGCCGACGCCCTCCGCCCCGTGAGCGGAGCGACCGCCCTCCCCTGGGAGGAGCTGGTGAGGACCGCCCTGCTGGGCACCGACCGCCGGGCGAGCCCCGTGCCCGGGCATTCCGGCGGGAGCGCCCCGGGGGCGCTGCTCGCGGCAGCGGCCGTGCGCACCGTGCGGTACCGCGCCGGGCTGCGCCCGGCGACTCCGGCCGCCCCCTTCCCGGCCCCGGCCAAGCCCGACGCCCGGCCTCCCCTCCCACGGGCGGCGCGTAACCGGCTGGCCCAGTTGCTCGCCGTACGGGCCGCCGGTGGCGGCGATCGTCGGGGTGCGGCGCCGGACCTCACCGAGTTGCTGCCGCAGTGGCTGGCGACCGCGCTCCAGCAGGGGTACGCCCCGCCGCACGATCTGCTCCCCGCCCTGCTGGACGCCGCGCGGGCCCGTACCGACCTGCGGCCCGCCGCGCTGGCCTTCGCCGGGCCGCGGGCGCTGTGGCTGGCCCAGCACAATCCGGCCTGGCGGTTCGCGCTGCGGGGAGTGCCGGGCGGAGCGGCGGGCCAGCCGTCGCCGGAGGACGCCGAGGGCGTGGCGCGGTTGTGGGAGGAGGGCCTGTTCGCTGAGCGGGTGACGCTGCTGGGCGCGTTGCGGGAGCGGGAGCCGGACCGGGCCAGGGAGTTGCTCGCCACGACCTGGCGTACCGAGCGTGCCGAGGACCGCCTGCTCTTCCTGGACTCTCTGCGGGCGGGGCTCAGCGAGGCGGACGAGCCGTTCCTCGACGAGTCGCTGGCGGACCGCAGCCGCAACGTCCGTTCGGCGGCAGCCGAGTTGCTGTCGTCGCTGCCGGGGTCGGCGCTGGGCGCGCGGATGGCCGAGCGGGCCGCCTCCTGCGTCAGCCTCGCCCTGACCGGCGCGCCGCGGATCGCGGTGGAGGCCCCGCACGAGTGCGACGCGGGGATGGAGCGCGACGGGGTGACCGCCAAGCCCCCGGCCAATCGCGGCGAACGCTCCTGGTGGTTCGGGCAGTTGGTGGAGGCGACGCCGCTCGCGACCTGGGGCGGGCGGCTCGGCGGGCGTACCCCCGAGGAGGTGGTGGCCCTGCCGGTGGAGGAGGGCTGGCAGAGCGAGTTGCACGGCGCCTGGTGCCGGGCGGCGGTCCGCCAGCAGGACGCGGCCTGGTCACGCGCCCTGCTCGGCGCCCCCGGCTCCCCGGTCGCGGACGGACCCGGCGCGGTCTCCCTCGCCGAGCGCGCCCGGCTGCTCGGCGCCCTTCCCGCCGACGAACGGGCCGACTGGGTGGCGGGATTCATCTCCGCCCACGGGCTCTCCGAGTCGTTCCAGCTCCTCGCCACCTGCCCGGCTCCGTGGGCCGGTTCGCTCGGCAGAGCTGTGGTCGACGCCCTCACCTCCGCGCGGCGGGCGGGCGGGTACCCCTGGAGCTACAGCGGCATCATGGGCCTGGCCGAGCGGTGCCTCGACCCGGCGGAGGCGCCCCGGCTCGCAACGCTCACCCAGGCCGGCCCGCCCGCACCCGACACACCGGCCAACTCCACCACGGCCTACTGGGCGGACGCCTTCGAACGCCTCGCCGGCACCCTCCGCCTCCGCGAGGCCATGCACACGGAGCTGACCCAGCCCCCGGCTTGAGCGGCCTGCCCCGCCGCCGGACTCCCCTGAAGAAAGGGGGACAGAGAAAGAAGGGGACAGAGAAGAAGAAAGAAGGGGACAGGAGGAGGAGCAAGGGACCGCAGGGCCGGAAGCCTCGGGGAGAGGGGAGGCCCAAGGCCAACTCCCCACCGCGCAGCCGCCGCTCCCGGCAAGCTCCCGCGCTCGGCACCGGGGCCAGTGCCGAAACCGGGCCAGGCGGAGACGAGTACTGAAGCCCGGGCCAGTGCCCGAGCCGGGCGCCACGCCCGAGCCGTTCCCGAGCCGGGCGCCGTCCCCGAGCCGGGCGCCGTCCCCGAGCCGGGCCACGCCCAGCCGAGGCCAGTGCCGGGTGCCGACGCCTCGGCCGATGCCTCCCGGAGCTGCCCGGAGCCGCCGCAGGACGACTCCCTACCGCTCCACCCCGATGTTGGCCCGTACCCACTCCACGATGGCCCCGGTCGTCGCGCCGGGGGTGAAGATCTCGGCCACGCCCTTCTCCTTGAGCAGCGGGATGTCCTCCTCGGGAATGATCCCCCCGCCGAAGAGGCGGATGTCGGAGGCCTCGCGCTCCGCGAGGAGTTCGATGACCTTGGCGAAGAGCGTGTTGTGGGCGCCGGAGAGGACGGAGAGGCCGATCGCGTCGGCGTCCTCCTGGATGGCGGTGTCCACGATCTGCTCGGGCGTCTGGTGCAGCCCGGTGTAGATGACCTCCATGCCCGCGTCGCGCAGCGCCCTGGCGATGACCTTGGCGCCACGGTCGTGGCCGTCGAGCCCAGGCTTGGCCACCACCACGCGGATCGGTCCGGCTGCCACACCCATCACTGCCTCCATTAGCGAGATGTTCGCGCACCCTCACGGGCCGGGAATGTGAACGAACGTTATCCCCAGCATCGCCCAACCGGCAGTTTCGGGGTGAGGCGGGAGGGGGAAATCACACGTGGGACGCGTTCGCCTCGCTGCTCGGCCGGCCCAGGACCGGCGCGGGGAGCGGGGGGTAGCCGCAGTGACACCATCACCTCACCTCCACTGTCAGCCGCCATGGCCCGGCGCCGAAAGGCCCACTCGGTGATGCGGCGGACCGGGCCCGTTCCCGACCGCCACGCCCAGCCCCGCCCGACAACCAGGCCCGACCCCACAATCGAGCCACCCCGGCAGGGCGCGTGGCCCTCGCACCCCGACCGTCGTACGGCGCGAGGCGCGGGCGCCCGCCGTACCCCGCCCGCCGTATCGCCGTCGCAGGACCGACGGTTGACCAGCGGGCCGGACGGGCGCCGGACCTGTGGCCGGCAAGCGGCCGACCAGGAGTCCACGCGGCCGAGCGCGCCCCGCTCCCGCACTCCGGCCGGAGGTCGGCCTATGCCAGCACTGCCGCTGCCCTTCCTTCTCCCCCTGCCTCTCTCCTCTCTCCCCTCTCTTCCCGCTCTCCCCTTCCTCCCGGCCCCCGCCTCACCCGCCACCCCCGCCACACCCAACTCCTCCGCCTCCGCTGACTCCCCCGTCTCCCGCCCCACCACCTGGCTCGCCTCGCTCACCACCACCGCCGAAGCCGCGGCGGCCGGAGCCCTCCGCGCGCTCCCCCTCCTCAGTCCGGGCCCGGACGGCCAGCTCCCCGGCACGCACTCCGGCCCGGAAGAGGCTGACGGCTCTCCCGAGGCTCCGCCCGCCCCACACGCCCCCAGGGCGTTACTCCGGGCGGCCGCCCTGGAGTTCACCGTGCTGATGGCCCATCTCGCGCTCTACCCGACCGGATTGGCGGCGGAGCGCCTCTCCACCTCACCGCCCGCGCGGGCACCCGGCCGCACACGCACCCCGACTCCCCGCCCCGCACCACCGCAGGCACCTCCCACCGAGCTCCCGCGCCCTCCCCACGCCCCCCTCCCCCCGGCCGTCCTCCTCCACGGCTTCGCCGACAACCGGTCCGTCTTCGTGCTGCTCCGCCGCGCCCTGCTGCGCGACGGGCACGCGGCGCATCCCCGCCGGGCGGTGGTCTCCCTCAACCACTCCCCGCTGACCTGCGACCTCAGGGCGGCGGCCGAACTGTTCGGGCGCCACGTCGCCGAGGTGCGGAAGCGGACGGGCGCGGCCCGAGTCGACGTGGTGGGGCACAGCCTGGGCGGCCTGATCGCCCGCTACTACGTGCAGCGACTCGGCGGCGACGCGACGGTCCGCACCCTGGTGACCCTGGGCACCCCGCACAGCGGTACGCGTGTCGCACGCCCCGCCGACGTGCACCCGATCGTGCGGCAGATGCGTCCGGAGTCGCCGGTCATCGAGGAGTTGCGGCGACCGGCGCCGGGGTGCCGTACCCGGTTCGTCTCCGTCTGGAGCGATCTCGACCAGGTCATGGTCCCGACGAGCACGGCCCGCCTCGACCACCCCGACCTGAGCGGCGAGAACGTCCTGGTCACCGGCATCGGCCACCTCACCCTCCCGGTCCACCCCACGGTGACCGGCCTGGTGCGTGAGGCCCTGGCAGCCCCCGCCCGCCAGGCGGCCGCACCGGCTCCGCACGCCACTCCGCACGCCACCCCGGGACAGCCGGACGACGCCGGCAGCACGGTCGCCTGAGCCCTCGGAACCCCGGCCGGACGGGCTGTACGGCCCCGCACACGTGCCCCCACCGGCAGCCCCGGCTCCCGCCCATCCCCCGCAATGCCTTGGCCATCACCTTGCGGTGGAGTCGCCCCGACGCGCCCGATTGGCCCCGTTCACCCCGCTTCGCCATCTCGCTCCCGCGTCGAGCAGGACTCGAAACGGCAACGGCCGCAACCGTCCGGCGCCTCACCCGGACCGCCGAACACCCCGCCGCATTCGAACAGCAATCGAATCTCCGGCCAAGCCTGCGCCCGCCGTCCCCCGAAAGGCGACCGAATGCCCCTTTCTCAACGGCAGGAAACCTGCCGAAGATTGTCGGGCCCACGAACCGGCGGGTACAGTCGCCGCACTGCTCTGCCTCTGGGGGTGCCCCACGCCAGACCCCCAGCCCTGCTGTCGAGGCGAAAGAGAAGTTGGTGAACGACCGTCACCCGTCGGGGAGCACGCACACCCCCGACCCGGCTCCAGACGCCGACTACCCGCAGTACGCCACGTACGACCAGCAGAACGCGCAGTTCGGCTACACCGGGTACGAGAGCTACGGCGCGTCTGCCCCGGAGTCCGCCCCCTACACCGCCGACGCCACGTACGGCACCGGGATGAGCGGGCTCTACGGCAACGCGGGTTACGCGACCGGGGCCTACGACACCGGCCAGTACGACTCCACCCAGTGGACGGACGCCGGACAGGCGGCCACGCTCACCGAGCAGCACACCCAGACTTTCGACCCGTACGCGGCCCAGCAGGCGCAGCCGTCGCCGTACGACACGGGCGCGTACGACACCTCCGGCAGCGGCCTCGCGTACGGCACCGGCACGTACGACACGACCGCCATGTGGGCGACCCCCGGTTACGAGCAGGCGGACGCCGGCGGCGTGGCCCAGACGACCGGCACGTGGTCCCCGCCCGGCACGTACGACGCCACCGGCCAGTTCGACACCGGCCAGTGGGACACGACGGGCCAGTGGAACACCGGCCAGTGGGACACCACGCAGAGCTGGGACCCCGCCACCGGGCAGCCCGCCGCCACGCCCGATCCGGAGCAGCACTCCTTCGAGACGGCCTCGTACGAAACCGGCCAGTTCGAGACGGCCTCGTTCGAGCAGACTCCATTCGACACCGGCCAGTTCGACACCGGCCAGTTCGACACCGGCCAGTTCGACACCGGCGCCTGGCAGACGGCCGCGCACGACGCCGCCGCCGACGAGGCCCCCGAGGCCGGGCACGCCGACGGCGCGGAGGCCGACAATCCGCGTGAGCACGCGGCCGACGGCGTGGACGACGACGGGCCGGCCGCGTACTACGACCCGTACGAGGACGGCGAGGGCGCGGGCGACGGGCGAGCGGTGGTCGTCGGGCGGCAGGCGGCCCGGGGCGGACGTTCCCGGCGGCGGCAGCCCGCCAAGCGGTCGGCGCTGCTGACCGTGGCGGTGCCCTCGGTCTGCGTCATGGGCGTGACCGGGATCGCCGCGGCCTCCGTCGGCGACCTCGGCGGTGACGAGCAGGACCGGACGACGACGCAGGCCGCGCCGGACGCGAACGCGGTGAAGCCCGCCGTCGCCAACCGGACGCTCGACACGCAGCTCTCCAACCTCCAGGCGGACGTCAGCAGTTTCGCGGACCGGGCCAGCCGGACGCAGGAACGCATCGACCTCAAGGAACGCCAGGAGGTCGCCCGGAAGAAGGCCGCCGAGGAGGCGGCCCGCGCCGAACGACTGCGGCCGAAATTCGCCCTCCCGGTGGCGCAGCACGGCCTGAGCGCCTACTACGGGCAGGCCGGTATCAACTGGCTCTCCGTGCACACCGGCATCGACTTCCCCGTCTCGCACGGCACGCCGGTGATGGCGGCGACCGACGGCACGGTCCGCACGCAGTGGAACGACGCCTACGGCAACATGGCCATCGTCACCGCCAAGGACGGCACGGAGACCTGGTACTGCCACCTGTCGAGCACGACGATGCAGAGCGGCGAGGTCAAGGCCGGAACGACGATCGGCCACGCCGGCACCTCCGGCAAGTCGACCGGCCCGCACCTGCACTTCGAGGTCCGCCCGGGCGGTGGCGCCTCCATCGACCCGCTCGCCTGGTTCCGCAGCCACGGCCTCGACCCGCAGTAGGCGCTCCGGCGCCGGGGCCGCCGTTCGTCCAGCCCGTCAGCTGTCGGCGCCGGGCGCCTGCCCCCACTCCCAGACGCTGACCACGCGTGGCCGGATCCCGTCGCCCGCGTCGGGGTCGGGCAGGACACCGTCCGGGTCGATCAGGGTGACGGCGTGGCCGTCGCGGGTGAGGCGGCGGACGGTCTCCAGGATCATGCGGCGGGCGACCGCGTTGACGGAGTAGACCCGGGTGAGGTCGAGGCCGACCTCGTTGTGTCCTGGCGGGGTGTGGGCGATGCCGTGCACCAGGCGTTCGGCGCCCGCGAACTGGATGGTGCCCTGCAACTCGTAGATCAGCGCCGTCCTGCTGCCCGGGCCGTGCAGGACGCGGCCGCCTCGCAGCACGGAGCGGGCGGGGGCGGGGGCGTCCATCATGTGCAGGCCCATGTCGGCGGAGAGCCGTTCGCAGACGCGGACGCCGCGCACGCTGTTGCCGTGCCGGTCCAGGCGCGGGGAGAAGGCGCCGATGCCGACCTGGCCGGAGAGCGCGCCGAGGACGCCGCCGGAGACGCCGCTCTTGGCGGGGATGCCGACGGTGGAGACCCAGTCCCCCGCCGCGTCGTACATGCCGCAGGTGGTCATGACGCTGAGGACCTGCCGGACCACCTCGCGGCTCACCACGCGTTCGCCGGTGACGGGCTGGACGCCGCCGTTGGCGAGGGTGGCGGCCATCAAAGCCAGGTCGCGGGTGGTGACCAGCAGGGAGCACTGGCGGATGTAGTCGCGGACGACCTGCGGGGCGTCCTCCTGGATGACGTCGTAGCCGCGCAACATGTGGGCGATGGCGAGGTTGCGGTGGGCGGTGTCCATCTCGGAGCGGCAGACCGCCTCGTCGATCTCCAGGCGACGCCCGGCGAAGGCGGAGATGCCGGAGACGATCCGCTCGAACCGCTCCTCGCGCGGGGCGCCGCGGGGTCCGGCGAGGGTGTGGGCGGTGAGGGCGCCGACGTTGATCATGGGGTTGCGGGGACGGGCGGAGCCCTGTTCCAGCGAGAGCTCGTTGAAGGCCTCGCCGGAGGGCTCCACGCCGATCTTGGCGAGGACCGCCTCGCAGCCCCGGTCGGCGAGGGCGAGGGCGTAGACGAACGGCTTCGAGATCGACTGGACGGTGAACGGGGTCCGGCTGTCACCCGCCTCGTAGACCGTGCCGTCGACCGCCGAGACGGCGACGGCGAGCTGCTCGGTGTCGGCGGCGGCCAGCTCCGGTACGTAGTCGGCGACGGCCCCCGCCCGGTCGCCCGCGCAGTTCTGGAGGACCTCGTCCAGGTACTCCGGAATCGGTGACCGCACGCCTCGCTCCTCCCGGCGGCCTGCCCGGCGTGCCCCTCCGGCCGCCTCGGGACCGCGCCCGCCCAGTGTGGGCGAGGACCCGGCGGAAAAGGCGCCGCGACGCGATGATTTCCGGGCGCCGCACGGGTCTGTACTGCTGTAACGCTTACCCCGTCCGCTGACCGGACCGCCGGACGGACCGACCCGAGGAGCACCCGCCATGCGCATCGTCATCATCGAGTTCATCAGTCTCGACGGCGTCGTCCAGGCCCCGGGCGGGACCGGGGCACGCCGCCGCCCCGGTCCCGGCCCTGCCCGGGCTACAGCTTCTCGACCGGCGCGTACCGCAGCAGCAGCCGCTTCGGCTTCTCCCCGCCGAAGTCGACGGTGGCCTCGGCGGCCGACCCGGCGCCCTTGACGCCGACGACCGTGCCCAGGCCGAACTGGTCGTGGCTGACGCGGTCGCCGACGGCGAGCGAGGCGACCGGCTGCTCGGAGGCGCGGCGGGTGGCGAAGGCCGGGGCGCCCTTGGCGCGGGTGGAGGAGGAGAGCGAGGAGGCGATCGAACCGGCCGGGCCGCGGGGGCTCGCGGCGGCCGGCGCGCCCATGGCGCCGGTCCGCTTCCACTTCAGGTGCTGCTCGGGGATCTCCTCCAGGAAACGGGAGGGCGGGTTGTACGAGGGCTGGCCCCAGGCGCTGCGCATGGCGGCGCGGGTGAGGTAGAGCCGCTCGCGGGCGCGGGTGATGCCGACGTAGGCGAGGCGGCGCTCCTCCTCCAGCTCCTTGGTCTGGCCGAGGGCGCGCATGTGCGGGAAGACGCCGTCCTCCATGCCGGTGAGGAAGACGACGGGGAACTCCAGGCCCTTGGCGGTGTGCAGGGTCATCAGGGTGATGACGCCGGAGCCGTCCTCGTCCTCGTCGGGGATCTGATCGGAGTCGGCGACCAGGGCGACCTGCTCCAGGAACTCGGGGAGCGTCCCGGTACCCTCCTCCTCGCTGCGGTCCTGCTCGAACTCCAGGGCGACGGCGGCCAGCTCCTGGAGGTTCTCGATGCGGGTCTCGTCCTGCGGGTCGGTGGATGCCTGGAGTTCGGCGAGGTAGCCGGTGCGCTCCATGACCGCTTCCAGGACGGTGGCGGGCCCGGCGCCGGACTCGACCACCGTGCGCAGCTCCTCCATCAGCGTGTTGAACCGCTTGACGGCGTTGGCCGAGCGGGCCGCCATGCCGTACGCCTCGTCGACCCGGCGCAGGGCCTGCGGGAAGCTGGCCCGCTCGCGCTGCGCGAGGGCGTCGATCATCGCCTCGGCGCGGTCGCCGATGCCGCGCTTGGGGGTGTTGAGGATGCGGCGCAGGGAGACGCTGTCCTCCGGGTTGGCAAGGACGCGCAGGTAGGCGAGGACGTCGCGGACCTCCTTGCGCTCGTAGAAGCGGACGCCGCCGACGACCTTGTAGGGCAGGCCGACCCGGATGAAGATCTCCTCGAAGACACGGGACTGGGCGTTGGTGCGGTAGAAGACGGCGATGTCGCCTGCCTTGGCGTCGCCCGCGTCGGTCAGCCGGTCGATCTCCTCGGCGACGAACTGGGCCTCGTCGTGCTCGGTGTCCGCGACGTATCCGGTGATCCCGGCGCCCGCTCCGGCGTCGGTCCAGAGGTTCTTCGGGCGGCGGTTCTCGTTCCGCTCGATGACGGCGTTGGCCGCGGTGAGGATCGTCTGGGTGGAGCGGTAGTTCCGCTCCAGAAGGATCGTGGTGGCGTTCGGGTAGTCCTCCTCGAACTGGAGGATGTTGCGGATGGTGGCGCCGCGGAAGGCGTAGATCGACTGGTCGGCGTCGCCCACCACGCACAGCTCGGCCGGCTCGGGCGCCGGGTGGAGCGGGTCGTGGTCGGACTCGGCGCCCTCGGGGACGTCCACCGGGCGGTCGGCCGGGGTGCCGACCAATTCCCTGACCAGCGAGTACTGGGCGTGGTTGGTGTCCTGGTACTCG
This sequence comes from Streptomyces sp. NPDC058373, assembly GCF_042723275.1. Lineage (NCBI taxonomy): Bacteria > Bacillati > Actinomycetota > Actinomycetes > Kitasatosporales > Streptomycetaceae > Streptomyces > Streptomyces sp. NPDC058373. Next base: position 22,818 of record NZ_JBHXJE010000025.1, read on the forward strand.
TCGACGAGGACGTGCCGGAAGCGGCGCCGGTAGTGGTCGGCGACGTCGGGGAACGCCTGGAGCAGGTGCACCGTCGTCATGATGATGTCGTCGAAGTCCAGCGCGTTCGCCTCACGCAGCCGGGACTGGTACATCGTGTACGCCTGCGCCAGCGTCTGCTCGAAGCCTCCCCCAGACTCCGTCTGGGAGGTGCCCCCAGCCGCCTGGGCCGCGAAGTCCTCCGGGTCGACCAGCTCGTTCTTGAGGTTCGAGACCTTGGCCGTGAAGGACTTCGGCGGGAAGCGCTTCGGGTCGAGGTCGAGGTCGCGGCAGACCAGGGCCATCAGCCGCTTGGAGTCGGCCGCGTCGTAGATCGAGAACGACGAGGTGAAGCCGAGGTGCTTCGACTCGCGGCGCAGGATGCGCACGCAGGCGCTGTGGAAGGTGGAGACCCACATGGCGTTGGCGCGCGGGCCGACCAGCTCCTCGACGCGCTCCTTCATCTCGCCCGCGGCCTTGTTGGTGAAGGTGATCGCGAGGATCTGGCCGGGGTGCACGCCGCGCTCGCCGAGCAGGTGGGCGATGCGGTGGGTGAGCACGCGGGTCTTGCCGGAACCGGCTCCGGCGACGATGAGCAGCGGCGACCCGCTGTGGACGACGGCGGCGCGCTGCTCGTCGTTGAGCCCGTGGAGCAGGGTGGCCGGGTCGACGGCCGGACGCGGGGCGCCGTCCCGGTAGTACGCGTCCCGGTCCGCGGGCGCGTCGAACTTCCCGCCGAACAGGTCGGCCGGGATCTCCTCCGGTGCCTCCTCCTCGGGCGGGGGCGGCGGCTCGTCCCCGAGCCGGGCGGAGGGCGCCGAGGAGTGGAGGTCGGCCAGGAAGCTGTCGTCAAAGAGGCTGCTCATCGCCTACCGAGTCTAGGGCGCCCCGCCGACAACCGGCCCGGACTTCGCAGGACGGGCGCCGACGGGCAGGGGGAACGTGACGTACCGGACACGAAAGGGAGCCGACGGCGTGCGCCAGGTCACTCCCGGAAGCCGCCCTCGCCGACCTGCCCGGCGACCGCTCACCGATCGCCCCGCACCGCTCCGGCCCCGCTTTCCGTCCGTCCACCGACAAGATAACGAAAACGTATCGGGCATATCGCACATCAACCTTCACAGGCACCACACGAGTTGGCTAGCGTGCTGGCCGGGTCGGTACGTCCCCCGCCGGCGACTCGCGCCGGAGCGAACCGCCCCCTGCCGAATCCGGTACGCCTCCACGGGCCCCGGAGCCGGGGACCCACCGCGCACCACCGGGGTGAATCGGTACCCGACACGGAGCCGGGCTCGCAGCCGGGCCCGGCCGTCGAACCGTAGGGCAGCCTTCCGTACGCCCGAACCCGACAGCCAGGGGTGTCTTCGCAGTCCTGTGCGGTGTCCGCGGTGTCCGGTGCGTGCTCTCGGCGTGCCGGGCGAAGGCGCTCGTACCGGACGTACTCGTGCCTTCGCCCGGTGCGGCGGGAGTGCGTGCCGGGCGCCGCGGGCGCCGCGCGGGACTGCGAGGGCGTCCCTGACCCGGCAGGCGGTCCACGGAAGGAGTTGCCGCCTTGGCGTCGCATCGCAAGCCCCGCGCCCCGCGCAACCGCACCGCCGGTGCCCTCGGCCTCACCACCGCCGCCCTCACCTCGGTGGCCCTGCTGTCGCAGACCGCACAGGCCGCCCCGCAGCGTCCGGTGGCGAAGCCCTCCCTGGAGGAGGTGCAGAAGAAGGTGGACCGCCTCTACCGCGAGGCCGGCACGGCCACCCAGAAGTACAACGCGGCCGAGGAGCGGACCAGGACCCAGCGCGCCAAGGTCGACAAGCTGCTGGACAGCGTCGCCAAGCGGGCCGACAAGCTGAACGCGGCCCGCGGGGAGCTGGGCTCCTTCGCCGCCGCCCAGTACCGCAGCGGCGGCATGTCCGGGACCGCCACCCTGCTGCTCGCCGACGACCCGCAGAGCTGGTTCGACCAGAGCCAGCTGATGAACCGCCTCACCCAGCGGCAGAAGGCGGTCATCGACGACTACCAGGCCCAGCAGGCCGAGGCGGGCCGCGAGCGCGCCAAGGCCGCCCGCCAGCTGGAGAGCCTCACCGAGTCGCAGCGCACCCTCAAGGACACCAAGCGCGAGGTGCAGGGCAAGCTCGCCGAGGCCCGCACCCTGCTCTCCGAGCTGACCGCCGAGGAGAAGGCGCGGCTCGCCGAGATCGAGCGGAAGAAGCAGGCGGAGGCCGAACGCAAGGCGAAGGAGCGGGCCGAGAAGGAGGAGGCCGAGCGCAAGGCCCGGGAGGAGGCCGAGGAGAAGGAGCGCGAGGAGGCCGGGTCGGGCTCGGGGTCCGGGTCGGGTTCCGGCTCCGGAACGGGGTCCGGCTCCGGCGGCGGCTCCACGGCCCCCGACTCCTCGTACGCGGCCAAGGCCGAGAAGGCGATCGCCTTCGCCCGCGCCCAGATGGGCAAGCCGTACGTGTGGGGCGCGGCCGGACCCGACTCGTTCGACTGCTCGGGCCTCACCCAGGCCGCCTGGAAGACCGCCGGGATCTCGCTGCCCCGCACCACCTGGGACCAGGTCGGCGTCGGCCAGCAGGTCTCCGTCGACTCCGCGCAACCCGGCGACCTGGTCTTCTTCTACGACGACATCAGCCACGTCGGCGTCTACATCGGCGGCGGCGAGATGATCCACGCGCCGAAGCCCGGCGCCGACGTCCGGGTGGAGTCGATCTACTACATGCCGATCCACAGCGTGGTGCGGCCGGCCTGACCCGGACCGCCCCGCACGGCGAAGGCCGGGTTCCGCACCGTGGGTCGACGGTGGGAACCCGGCCTTCGCCGTGTGTCGCGGCCTGCGTGGCGGGCCCGGTGGGCGCGGGGGTCAGGTCCAGAGGGTGGCGATGAAGATGTTGAGGACGGTGAGGCCGCCGACGGCGGCGAAGACGCCCTTGTCGACCTTCTCGTCGTCGCGTTTCACGTAGACCAGGCCGAGGATCACTATGAGGACCAGCAGCTTGATGCCGACCTTCATGTGGTTGAGGGTGCCGCCGTCCATCTCGTTGAGGCCGACCAGGACGATGCCGGTGACCAGCATGGTGAGGGCGCCGTGGAGCATGGCGGGCACGAAGCGGGCCGTGCCCGCGCCGATCGCCTTCATCTGGGTGAGGAAGCCTCCCAGGAGGGAGGCGATACCGATGATGTGCAGGCCGACAAACACATTGATGAGGACGTCCATGGCCCGCACCTTAACGGGGCCCCTGACACCCCCGGCCCACCAGGGCCACGGCGCGGAGGGCGGCGTTCTCAGCGCCTCAGCCGTATCGGCACCGGCGCCGGGCAGTTCGGGTGAGGCTCGGGGGGCGGGCTCGCGTGAGGTCCTTGGTCGCGGTCACTGACTGGCCTCAAGCGCCGGCCGGGCTTGGCAGGTCGCTCCGACTTGGGGGGCGTTCCAGGCCGGAGGGCGTTCCGAGCCTGGCGGGCGTTCCCGGCCCGTGGGGCGTTCGGCCATGTGGTGTCGGAAGGCGTTCGGCCGTGTGGTCTCGGAAGGCGTTCGATCATGGGGTCCCTGGAGGCGGTACAGGGGCGGGATGGAAGTAGTCGCAAGCGGTCGGGGTCCGCTTCCGTTCGGACGTTTGCGCACAATCCGTCACCGGGCCGTGACATCCGGGCTTAGCTCCTCCGTGGCGCATCCGGCACCCGGCATAGTCCAACGGCACCGGCCGCGCCACCGAGACGGCCCGGCGGCACCCGCCCCCCTGTGCGGGCTCCGCCGGAACCCGGCTCGCCCCCTGACCCCGACCGGAAGGACGCGTGCGCTGTGGCCTCGCACCGGAAGCCTCGATTCCGCAAGATGGCGGTGACTCTCCCCGCCCCCGGGCGCCTCACTCCGGGAGCCACACTGCGCACCGCCACCGCCACCGCGCTGGCCCTCGCCGGAGCGGCCGGGACGGTCGTCGCGGGGTCGCCCGCGGCCCAGGCCGCGCCCGACCCGACGCCCGCGCAGGTCAAGGCGAAGGTCGACCGGCTGCACCGGGAGGCCGAGATCGCCACCGAGAAGTACAACGGGGCCAAGGAGAAGGCCGACAAGGCCGAGCGCCGACTCGACCAGCTCCAGGACGAGGCCGCCCGCCGCACCGCCCAGCTCAGCCAGGCCCGCACCTCGCTGGGCGCCACCGCCGCCGCGCAGTACCGCGCCGGCGCCGTGGACCCGGCCGTCGAGCTCTTCCTCACCTCGGACCCCGACGGCTACCTCGACCGGGCCGCCCGCGCCGACCGCGCCGCCGGGCGCCAGTCCGCCGAGATCGCCGGGGTACGCCAGCGGATGCGCGCCGTCGACCAGCTCCGCACCGAGGCCGACACCGTCCTGGCGGGGCTGGAGAAACGTCGCGGCGAGCTGCGGGCGCACAAGAAGACGGTCACCGGCAAGCTCGCCGAGTCCCGTGCCCTCCTCGCCCGCCTCACCGCCGCCGAGCGCGCCGAGGTCACCGGCGAGGACCCGCGCGCCTCCCGCGGCCAGGCCCGGCCCGCCGCCTCGGTCAAGGCCCCCAACGCCCGCGCCGCCCAGGCCGTCGCCTTCGCGCACACCGCCCTCGGCAAGCCGTACGTCTGGGGCGCCACCGGCCCGAACGCCTTCGACTGCTCGGGCCTGACCCAGGCCGCCTGGCGCGCCGCCGGCGTCTCGCTCCCCCGCACCACCTACACCCAGATCAACGCCGGCCAACGCGTCTCCCGCTCCCAGCTCGCCCCCGGCGACCTGGTCTTCTTCTACTCCTCCCTCAGCCACGTCGGCCTCTACATCGGTAACGGCCAGATGATCCACGCCCCCAACCCGAACGCCCCGGTACGGATCGCCCCGATCACCGAGATGCCGTTCGCGGGGGCGGCGCGGGTGGGGTGAGGGCGGGCGGGCTCAGGCATGCCTGGCCCCCGCGTCCCCCTCCCCCCGCGTCCGTCCCGCCAGCCGGCGGTACGCCGCTCCCAGTGCCAGCGCCTGTACGAGGGCGCCGACGGCCACGCCGATGAGTGGCAGCGGGCCGGGCAGGGCGGCGAAGAGGAAGGAGGTCGGGGCCGTGACGAGGAAGCCCCAGACGCCGGCCAGGCTGGCGTCCGCGTGGTCGACCAGCAGGGTGTCCACGCCGATCCAGACCCAGACGGCGGCGACGACGGCCAGGTAGCCGAGGGCGGCCGGGTTGAGCAGGGAGCGGCGGAAGGGCGTACCGGCGGGACGCTGTGCGGCAGCCATGTCAGGGCCTCCGGAAATCCGTGGGTGGTGTCGACTGGTGGTGCCGGCTCCCACGTTTTCAGGGTGGAGGTGCTGCCGCCTGAGTAGACGTACTCACGTCGCCCGGGGGCGTCCTACCTGTAGGTGTAGGTGTTGAGCGCGTCCACGGCCGCCATGGGGGTGCCGTCGCGGTACTGGTCGACGGCGAGGAAGTTGGGCTTCTTCCCGGCGGCGGGGAGGCAGTGGTTCTCGGCGCGGTCCCGGAGTTTGGCGTTGTCGTTGGCGTAGGTCGGGTACATCGGGATGTCGCGGAAGTGGTTCATCACGAAGAGGCGGCGGAAGCCGGGTTCCTCCTGGGTGAGGGGGAGGTCGTCCCAGCGGCTGTAGCAGGACCAGTCGGCGTCGCCGATGCCGCCGCCCATCGACCAGTAGTTCTCCACCGTCCACTCCTTCTGGCTCATGAAGCCGAGGCGGTTCTTGCCGTGGTCGCGGCTGGAGGCGGCGGTGTCGTCGGTGAAGAGGAGGAGGCGCTGCCCGGAGGCGCGCAGGGAGCTGACCGTGGGCCAGCCGTTCTCGCGCACCCCGGCGGCGTCCGGGCGGAAGACCGTGCCGCCGAGTCGGCCGTCGGGGCCGAGGAGGTCGCCCAGCTCCTGGGTGAGCTGGTCGGCGGTGGTGTAGTCCTCCAGGAAGACGGTGACCACGGCCTCCGTGTCGCGCTCCAGGAAGGCGGCGATGTCCTCGAAGACCGCGGCCGCCTCGACGTTGCCGCCGCAAGGGTTGAGGACGGGGATGTCGTGGCACATCCGCACCCGGCCGCCCGCGTGGTGCGCGTCCAGCATCAGCGCCCGTACGCCGTCGGCCAGCTGGGTGCTGACGCGGTGCGGCTGATTGGGGGCGGCGAGGGTGGGCTTCCGCTGGTCCTCGGTGTTGTGCATGGCGTTGTGCGCGGTGAGGAAGGTCAGGTCGGCGAGGGTCGGGTCGGCGGGCATCGGCTCGCGCCCGGCGGCGGACGCCTGGCCGGTGAGGGTGGTCAGCGCCAGGGCCATGGCCACGGCCGAGGCCGCGCACCAGCCCGTGAACGTACGACGTGCCCGCACCGAGTTCCCCTCTCCGCCGAACTCCGGGCGTCCGTACGCCCGTTGGGGAGAGTGGCACAGAACCTGCCGCCGGGCCAGGGTGCCCGTCCGGGACCGTCGTGATCCGTACACTGACGGGCATGGCATGCCGCATCAGTGAGCTGGTCATCGACGCCGCCGACGCCGAACGGCTCGCCGTCTTCTGGAGCGGGGTCCTCGGCTACGTCGAACTCGGCCGGGAGGCCGACGGAAGCATCGAGATCGGGCCGCCCGGCACCGGTTTCGGCGGCCCGCAGCCCACCCTCGTCCTCAGCCCGAGCAGCGACCCGCGCCCCGAGCGGCTCCGCCTGCACCTCGACGTCAGCCCGACCGACCGCGACCAGGACGCCGAGGTGGAGCGCCTGCTCTCGCTCGGTGCCCGGCCCGCCGACGTCGGCCAGACCGGTGACGAGAACTGGCACGTCCTGGCCGACCCCGAGGGCAACGAGTTCTGCCTCCTGCGCGCCCGGATCCCGCGGCTCTGACCCGCTCCCGGACCCTGCTTCATCATGAGGGCCGGGAGATCCGCAAGCGGCCCGAACGCCCTGGGCCGCCGGCTCACCCGACGGCGGCTGAAGGGCGGCCCTACGAGGCCGGTGCCCCCGCCACCGCGCCCGGGCCGGCCGGGTCGACGGCTCCGGGCGTGGCAGCCGGACGGGCCGCACGGGGCCGGACGCGCAGCTTCGACTGGCCGTGCGGCAGCGCCTCCCAGTCCTCCATGAACTCGGCCGTGAAGCCGTGCTTCTCCGCCAAAGCCGTCAGCGTCTCGGTGCGGTAGTAGAAGTCCTCGCGCAGCACGTGGTGCTCCTCCTTCTCCGTACGGTCGAAGGTGAAGTCGAACCAACCGTCGGGGCGCAGGACGCGGCCGACGTGTGCCAGGCACTCGTCGATGACCTCGATCGGCGAGTGCGAGAAGACGCTGTGCGCGTGCACGACGCGGAAGTGCGCCTCGGGCAGGAAGGCGAAGGTCAGGTCGCGGACGGGGGTGAGCCGGGGAAGCTTCTCCTGGAGGCGCCGGTCGACCAGGGTCTGCTGGGCGGCGAAGAGGATGTCCGGCGAGATGTCGAGGCCGTAGTAGTGGCCCGTCTCCAGGTACTCGATGAAGCGCCAGCCGCCGCGCAGGTTGCCGCAGCCGATCTCCAGCATCCGGTCCTCGGGCCGCAGGCCGTGGCCGGTCAGGTAGTCGAACTGGAGGGCGCCGAGGGCCAGCCAGCGGTCATGGGACTTGCTGCCCACCGCGGCCTCGGGGCTGGCCGCCGTGTCGTGGCGCATCACGGCCCGGTAGTAGTCGACGTGGCTCCGGTGCCGCAGCCGCAGCCACGTGTCCCGCCCGGCGCGGGCGAGGAAGCGGGGCACCCGGTCCGGGTGGCGGACGGCGTAACGGACGCGATGGGCCAGCGTCCTCCGGTTGGCGGTCAGGTTCTTCCTCGGCACGTGCGCTCCCGGGGAGAGGCGGCTCGCGGTCCCGTGGATCACCGCGGCGACAGAGTCTAATGTCCGCTATGTCGGATTTGGCGGCAGTGGGGGCGGCGCGCCTCGCACGGGTGACGCCCGGGCGCGCGTCGCACGGGTGACGCCCGGGCGCGCCTCGCCCGCACCACCGCCGGTCGTCACGCACGGTGGCGGTGTCGCCGAAGCCGAGCCGGAGCCCGCTCGGGTGGACATGGGTCGGCGCGCGTGGGGCATGAGGGCTCACGTACGACACTCGTGTAGTAGCGGCTACAGGGCAGACCGAGAGAAAGCAAAGGACGCGCTCATGGGCATCATCGCCTGGATCCTGATCGGCCTCATCGCCGGCGCCATCGCCAAAGCACTGACTCCCGGCAGGGACCCCGGGGGCTGCCTGATCACGATGGTGATCGGCATCGTGGGAGGTCTGCTGGGCGGCTGGCTCGGCAAGGTCATCTTCGGCGTCGACTCGATCAACGGGTTCTTCCACCTGTCGACCTGGATCGCCGCCATCGTCGGCTCGGTGATCGTGCTGCTGATCTACCGCCTCATCACCGGGAACCGAGCGCGCTGACCCGCTCCCGGCAGGCTGCTGCCGACGGCCACAGGCGGCTACGAGGAGACTCCTCGTGGCCGCCTGCCGCGTGTGCGGGCGGCGGGTCAGGGCGCCCGGTCGCCCACCGGCCCCACCTGGAAGCTGTCGCCGCAGACCCGCAGGCCGCCCAGGCTCCGCGTGGTGACCGTCTGCTTCGAGCCGGGCGGGTAGACGAGCAGGGCCGCGGCCTCGGGCCAGCAGGCACCGTCGGTGACGCCCTCGCCCGCCGTCTTCACCGTCGCGTGGGCCGCCTGCCCGGGCTTCAGGCGGACCGGGCCCCCGCCGCCCGCCCCGTCGTTGCTCCGGGTGGCGGGCTCGCCGACGCGCTTCCCGTCGGCGTCCAGCAGGGAGACCCCGGGGTGGCCGACGAGGTCGCAGGGCTCGGCGCCGGTGTTGGTCAGACGCAGATCGAAGTACTTGCTGTTCATCTCCTGCCCGTCGGCCTCCAGCGCGAGCGCCAGCCCCGACGCCTCGCACCTGCCGACGGCGCCTGGCCGCTCGGTGGGGGGCGTGGGGCTCTGGGGCGCGTCGCCGCCGGGGTCCTGGCTGGGCGGGGCCCCACTCGTCGGAGGCGTACCCGTCGGCTCGGAGGGGGCGGCGGACTCGGCCGGGGCGGTGGTGGCGGGTGAGGCCCCCGCCGCGCTCCCCGTCCCGTCGGCGGCCGCTTCCGCGCCGCCGCTGCCGCCGCACGCGGTCAGCGAGGCCGCGCAGGCGACCGCCACGAGGGCGCCCCAGCCCGGCCGGGCCCGTAGCCGCTGACGCGCCCCCGTCCGCCCCTCTTCCCCTTTGCCCCGCAGAGTCCGTCCCTCGCCCTTGTGTGTATGGCTCATGCTGATGCGGTTACCCGCCGGGCCGTGCCACTGCACCAGGCGCCGCCGCCCGGCCGGGGGGCGACGGCGCGCGTGGGGGCGTGCGGGGGTCTCAGTCGTGCAGGGCCTTGGTGAGAGCGTCGATCGCGAGGTGGCGGGCGACGTGGGCGGCGCGGGTGTCGCGCAGGCTGTCGAGGAGCAGGAAGTCGTGGACCATCCCGGTGACGCGCACCGCCGTCACGTCGACCCCGGCCTCCCGCAGCCTCGCCGCGTACGCCTCGCCCTCGTCGCGCAGGACGTCGGCCTCGTCGGTGATGACCAGCGCCGGAGGCAGCCCGCGCAGCTGCTCGGTGGTGGCCTGGAGGGGGGCGGCGTAGACCTCGGTGCGCTGGGCCGAGTTGGGGGCGTACTGGTCCCAGAACCACTTCATGCCGTCACGGGTGAGGTAGTACCCCTCGGCGAACTGCAGGTAGGACGGGGTGCCGAAGTCGGCGTCGGTGACCGGGTACAGCAGCACTTGGGCCCTCAGGTCGATGCCGCCGCGCTCCTTGCACATGATCGCGAAGACGGCCGACATGGCGCCGCCGACGGAGTCCCCGGCGACCGCGGTCCGCGAGGCGTCCAGGCCGTGCTCGGCGCCGTGTTCCAGGATCCACTGGCCGACGGCGTAGTTCTGCTCGACCTGGGTCGGGTACCGGGCCTCGGGCGCGCGCTCGTAGACGGGGAAGACCCCCGCGGCGCCCGCGCCGACGGCCAGTTCGCGCACAAGCCGGTCGTGGGTCCGGTCGTCGCCGAAGACCCACCCGGCGCCGTGGAGGAAGAGGACCACGGGGAGCGGCCCCGAGGCGCCCTTCGGCCGGATGATCCGGGTACGCACCTGGCCGAACTGCCCGGCGTCGACCGTCACCCACTCCTCGTCGACTTCCGGCCGCTCCACGCCCTCCCCGCTCTGCAGCCCGGCGAGGATGTCGCGCCCCTGCTCTGGCGGCACCTCGTAGATCCGGGGGTGCGGGTCGGTCGCCTCGGCCAGCTCCTTGGCGGCCGTTTCGAGGTAGGGAGTGGGCGGCGGGGGGAGCTCGGACATGCGGGCCTCCGGAAGCGGCGGGCTGGGGGGCGCCGGGCAGGGGGCCGCCCCGGCGCACGTGGGCACTCTGTCCAGTTTTGGGCGAGCCGTGGCGGGCCGCAATCGGAGCGGAGTGGGGCGCGCCGCAGGTCAGGAGGGCGGCCGTGGGGGCGTCGGGCGGGGCTCCGAAGCCTCCGCCTCTCGGCCCCCTTCTCCGCCTCCACCCGCACGTGCTCGTTCCGCTCCCGGATCAGACGGGGCATGGACCGGTCGAGCGCCGCCCGTTCGGCGAGGGAGCCCAGTGGGCCGAGGGCCGCCTCGAAGCGGATCTCGTCGCGCGTCAGGGTGCCGCCGTGGCCGTCCGGGGCGAAGTGAGGGGCTGCCACCAGCGCCGGAAGGGGCCCGAGCCCTGACGAACGTCACCCCCGCCCCCGTCGATCGGGAGAGGCTCCAAGGTCCCGGCGCGGCCTAGCGTCCCCGCCATGAGACCCAGAACAGCGATCCACACCCCCAGTTCCCGGCCGCTCACCGGCGCTGCCGTCCTCCTCGCCGGCGCCCTCGGGGTCGCCGTGCTCGCGCCGGGGCCGGTCGGCTCGCCCCCGTCGGCGGGGCTCGGCAGCGACGAACCGGTGCTCGTCACCGGCGGGTTGTCGGCCCGGCTCCACCGGGGGATCTCCGGTGCTGTCGCGGACGGGCCCGGCTGGCTCGGGGGCGTGCTGGAGGTGGTGTCCGAGGGGGTCCTGCTGGTGCTCGGTGCGTTGCTGGTGTGGGTGGTGTGGCGGGCCTGGCGGGGGCGGGACGCGGTGGGGGTCGCGGGGGCGGTGCTCACCGGGGTGGGGACGGTCGTCGCGTACGCCGGGAGTGAGGCGTTGAAGCTGGTGGTGGACGAGGAGCGGCCGTGCCGGGCGATGGCGGGGCGGGTGGTCGCCGGGTGTCCGGCGGTGGGTGACTGGTCGTTCCCCAGCAACCACGCGACGCTCGCGGTGGCGCTGGCGGTCGGGCTGGCGCTGACGCGGCCCCGGCTGGCGTGGGTGGTGCTGCCCCTGGGGGCGGCGGGCGCGGTGGTGCGGGTGGCGGTCGGGGTGCACTACCCGCACGACGTGGCGGCGGGCGCGGTACTGGCGGCGTCGGTGACGGCAGCGGTGCTGCTGGTGGCGGTGGGCGCGGTGGCGCGGCTGGTCGCCTCCGTGCCGGCCCGCCGCACGGGCGAGGGCGGCCGGACGCCGGTGCGGACCCGCCTCGACGGCTGAGACGCCTCTGACGCCTGAGACGCTTCTTACGGATCAGCTCGCTGACCGGAGGAAGACGGCGGCAAGGCGGATCTGCGCGTCGGCAAGCCGCGGACCCGTCCGAGGGCGGGACAGTCCGGCCGTTCGGTGCGAGCCCTTCAGTCGCTGGGTGGCGGCCTTCCGAGTGGGCGTCACAGTGCCGTGTAGACCGCGTCGATCAAGGTCATCTTCCGGGGGTCGTCCGCGATGTTCGAGCCCATGCGGTTCATGACGTAACCGAGGCTGACCTCGGCCTCCGGGTCCGCCAGACCGCAGGAGCCGCCGAGTCCGTCGTGGCCGAGGGCGCGGGGGTTGGGCCCGTAGGAGGCGTTGGGGCCGCTCAGCCAGAGGCCGAGGGCGAGCTCCGTGTCGTGGGCGAAGCCCGCGCCCAGGACCAGGTCGCGGCAGGGGCCCTGGCCCTGGCGGGCGCGTTCCACGGCCTCCGGGGAGAGGACGCGGTGGTCGCCGGAGAGTCCCCGGCGAGCGAAGATGCCGTACAGCCCGGCGACCGCGCGGGCCGTGCCGTGACCGTTGGCCGCCGGGAGGTGGGCGGCCCGCCACTCCGGGGAGTTGGCCTCGGCGACCCCGACGAGCGGGTTGGCCAGGGCGGCCAGCGCGGCCGGCGTGAACTGGGTGAGGGCGGCGGCCGGTTCCTTCCTGTCCGGGATCGGCTGACGGGCCAGTTCGGCCACCCGACCGGCGTCCTTCTCCGGGAGACCGATGGTGAAGTCCATGTCCAGCGGGCCGGTGATCTCCTGGTGCAGGAACTCCCCCGGCAGCAGGCCGGTGATCCGCCGGATCACCTCGCCCACCAGGAAGCCGTACGTCAGCGCGTGGTAACCGGACTGCGCGCCCGGCTCCCACCACGGCTCCGTCGCGGCCAGCCGTGCCGTGGTCACGTCCCAGTCGTACAGCGCGGCCAGGGAGTGCGGCTCGCGCAGTCCGGCGAGGCCGGCCCGGTGCGAGAGCAAATGCCGTACGGGGATGGAGGACTTGCCGGCCGCCGCGAACTCCGGCCAGTACCTGGCCACCGGGGCATCCAGGTCGAGCAGGCCCCGATCGGCCAGGACGTGGGCGCACAGTGCGGTCGGGCCCTTGGTCGTCGACCAGACGTTGACCAGCGTGTCCCGCTGCCAGGGACGCGTACGGCCGGGGTCCGCCCAGCCGCCCCACAGGTCCACCACGGTCTCTCCGCCGACCTGCACGGTGACGGCCGCGCCCAGTTCGCCGCGCTCCCGGAAGTTCGCCGCGAAAGCGGCCCGCACTCCGGCGAACCGCTCGTCGCAGTGGCCTTCGATCTGCGGCACGGACGGTGGTGTCATACGGATCCCTCCATCGGCTCGGCGCGGCCCGACCACCACCGAAACATACTGACCGGTCGGGATGAGGAGAAGAGGCCGCACTCACCGAGTTCCGCCCGGCCGCCGCACTCAGATCGGCACGCGGACGCGGAACAGACGGCCTGCGGGTCCAGCAGGACTCGACCGGGCGTCGGCCGGACACGCGCGGAGAGCCCCGGCCGGTACGGCCGCGGCGGCATCTTCCTTCGGTCCGCCCGATGATCCGGACGAGACCTGTAGAAGGCCTCTCCCCTCACCGCATCTCCGCCTGATGAGCCAGGACGGCCGCGGCCGCCCGGTTGTCGACGCCGAGGCGGCGTAGGACCGAGCTGACGTGGCCCTTGACGGTGCCCTCGGTCATGCCGAGGCGGCTGCCGATCTGGCTGTTGGTCAGCCCCTCGGCGACCAGGACGAGGACCTGCCGCTCGCGCGGGGTCAGCGCGTCGACCCGGGCGCGGGCGACCGAGGCGCGGCCGGTGGCGGCCTGGCCCGCGGTGAGGTGGGCGACGACGCGGGCCGCGACCTTCGGGGAGAGGTACGCGGCCTGCCCCGCGACGGCGTGGACGGCGGCGATCAGCTCCTCGGGCGGGCCGGACTTGACGAGGAAGCCGGTGGCTCCGGCGTCCAGGGCGCGCAGGATGTACGGGTCCTCACCGAAGGTGGTGAGCATGACGACGCCGGTGGCGGGGGCGAGGCGGCGCAGGGTGGCGGCGGCCTCGATGCCGTCGGCGCGGGGCATGCGGATGTCGAGGACGGCCACGTCGGGGCGGTGGCGGCGGACCGCTTCGACCGCCTCGTGGCCGTCAGCGGCCTCGGCGACGGTCTCGATGCCGGGATCGGTGGCGAGGACCGCGCGTACCCCGGCGCGTACCAGGGGTTCGTCGTCGGCGACCAGGACGCGGATCACCGGCCGGTCACCCGCCCGCCACCCTGTCCAGGGCGCTGACCTCGCCCTCGCGGAAGCAGACCTGGTAGGCGTCCCCGGAGCGGTCGTCGAAGGGGTCGGCGGTGAGCGCGTAGTACCGGCATGCGGTGCCGTCCTCCTGGGGTGCGGGCCTGTCACGAGGCGGTGACACGGTCTGCCGGGCGGGCAGCAGCCGCTCGGCCTGCCTCTGATCCTGCCCGACGTGGAGCTGGGCGCGTTGCTGCGGGGTGAGGACGGCGGCCCGGTTCTGGTACAGCTCCCAGCCGCGCAGGCCGACCGTGAGCAGGGCGACGGCGCAGAGCGGGACGAGGAGCGCGCCGAGCAGGGTCCGGGCGGGGCGCGGACGGGCGGCCTCCGGCGCCGGGGCGGCCGGTGGGGCGGGCGCGGGCGCGGCCGGGGTGTGCGGCAAGGTCGCCTCGACGGTGAAGCCGCCGCCGTCGGGCCCGGCCGTGAACTCCCCGCCTGCCACCCGCACCCGCTCGGCCAGCCCGGTGAGGCCGAGCCCGCCGCCTTGGGCGGGCGGCGGGGCGGGCGGGGCCGCGCTGTGGACCCGTACCCGGGTGCGGGCGGGCTTGTGGCGGATCGTCACCTCGGTGGCGGCGCCCGGCGCGTGCTTGGCGGCGTTGGTCAGGGCCTCCTGGACGACTCGGGCCGTGGTGGTGCGGACGGCGTCCGGTACGGGCGCGGGGTCGCCGCTCGCGTCGAGGGTCACCGGCATCCCGGTGGCGGCGGCCCGCTCGGCGAGGGTGGCCGGGTCCTCCGGCGGGCCGGGGGCGTCGGCACGGAGGAGCCCGACGACGGTGCCGAGGCGTTCCACCGCCTCCCCTGCGCAGGCGCGGAGGCCGGCGGCGGCCTGTCGGCTCTCCGCGTCGAGGCCGGGCCGCAGCTGGAAGGCGCCCGCGCCCAGGGCGAGGAGGTTGAGGTCGTGGCCGAGCAGGTCGTGCATGTCCTGGGCGATGCGGGCCCGTTCGCGCAGGCGGGCCTGTTCGGCGACGAGGGCGCGTTCGCGTTCGAGCCGGCGGGCGCGTTCCCAGCCGGCCCGCACCAGCTCCCGGTACTGCCGGACGAACCGCCCGGCGAACCACGGCACCGTCCAGGCCAGCGCCATCGCGGCGACGAACCGGCCCCCGTACGTACCCCACTCCGGCCGGGCCGTCACCGCCAGCAGGGCCAGCACGACCCCGGCCGACCACACCAGCAGCGAGGTACGGGCCCGGCCCGGCGCCGCCCCGGCCATCAGCGCGCAGAGCGCGGTCACCGCCATCCCCCCGTCGGCCCCGGCCGCCGCGACCAGCGCCGCGGCCACCCCGGTGGACGCGGCCGCCGGGCCCACGGCCGGGCTCCTCCACAGCGCCACCCCGTACGACCGCACCCTCCACCCCTCCCTCGGGCGGCGCGCGCCGTCGCACGCCCCGCCGCTCCGGACCGGCGCCGTCGGCATATGTCCCGGCCGGTTCACGATGTCGTCCCGATGGGGACGCGCCACCTTACGCGGCGTCCCGGCCGCGCCTACCTTTCTCGGCACAGGGGCGCTCAGGCGCCCGATTCCACTCTTTCGAACGCACGGGGGTACGGCGACATGGCCGGGACGACGGTTGGCGGAGCTTCCAGACGACGGGTACTGCGGCTTGCCGGGGGCGGGCTCGCACTGGCGGTGCTGGGGGCCGGGGCGGCTGGCTGCCGCGAGGACGCGGTGGACGACGCGGGATCCGGGGGCACCGGCGGCGACAAGCCCGCCGGGACCGGGAAGCCCTCGGCGGGCGGCGGCGAGGACGGGAAGGCGCCGAAGGCGTTGTGGACGGAGTCGGTGCCGGCCGAGACCTACGGGGACAACGACGAACTCGTCGCCGTGGCGGGCCTGGTGATCGCCAGCGGCTCCCCCCTGTCCGCCCGGGACGCCGCCACCGGCAAGGAGCGCTGGTCGCTGCCGGACGGTGCGGCCCCCGGCGCCCCGCTGCTGGTCGGCGACGGAACCCTCTACCTGGCCAGCGGCAGGTACGACGGCACGGTGTCCGGCTACGACCCGGCGACCGGCGAGGAGACCTGGCAGGGCCGCCTCGGCAAGGGCTACCGCCAGCCGAGGCCGGTCGCGGTCGACGGGCGGCAGGTGTACGTCGTCGCCGAGATCCTGGAGGAGGACAACTCCTCCCACACCAACGTGATCGCCGCCCTCGACGCCGGCTCGGGCAAGCTCGTCTGGAGCGAGCAGCGCGACCTCGGCACCGAGCAGAACGGCATCCACGCCGCCGTCCAGGGGCGCCATCTCGTCTACACCGACTTCAAGAAGAACCTCACCGTGCGCGACACCGCCACCGGGCGGCAGGTGTGGACGCAGAAGACGGACAAGACGAACTACGGCTTCTTCACCGTCCACGAGGACCTGGTGATCGTCCCGCAGGGCGACCGGCTCCAGGCGTTCACCCTGGCCGACGGTGCCCGGAAGTGGTCGGTGAAGTCGACGCGCCTCACCGTCTTCAAGGAGCCGGCCGTGGTGGACGGCGTGATCCACATCGCCGACAGCGGCCGCACGGTACGCGCCCTGGAGCCGGCCACCGGCAAGGAGATCTGGCAGTCCGAGGCCCTCTCCGAAGCGGGGTTCCAGGTGCCCCGGCAGTACGTCAAGGCGGGGAACGTCGTCTACGCCGCCACCGATCTGGACAAGGACGGCGGCGTGGCCGCCCTCGACGCGGACTCCGGCGAGCTGCGCTGGACCTTCAACGACGGCTCGGGCGACCACCACGCATGGCTGGTGGCGACCGACGGCGAGCGGGTGTTCGCCCTGCACGGCAAGAAGCTGTACGCGCTGCCCGCGTAGCGGGGCCGGAAGCCGAAGCGCGGTGGCTGTCGGCCCGGGTCCTTCCCGGCCGGGCGCCCCGTCACCCGGCGGGCCGGGGCCTACTCGTTCAGGCCGCGGTCCTGGTCCTGGCCCCTGCCCGGGCCCTGGTCGTCGCTCTCGACGCGGTCGCCGTCGCCCTGGGTGCGGCTGCGGGCCGCGCGGCGCAGGCGGGGGTGGGCGGTGGGGTCGTTGCGGCCCTCGGACATGGCCTCGCCGACCATCTTGCGGACCGCGTCGCGCAGGCCGTGCATGGCCTGGCTGCGGCGGGGTCCGGCGCCGGGGTCCTCGCGGAGTTCGCGGACGGTGGCCCAGCACAGGCCCAGCATGACGACGACGAAGGGGAGGGCGACGAGGATGGTGGCCGACCGGAGGGAGTCGAGGCCGCCGGCGATGAGCAGGGCGGCGGCGACGGCCGCCATCAGCACCCCCCAGGTGACGTTGAGCCAGGCGCGCGGGTGCAGGGCGCCCCGGCTGGTGAGCGAACCCATCACCAGGGAGGCCGAGTCAGCGCTGGTGATGAAGTACATCATGATGAGGACCATCGCGAACCACGAGGTGACCTGGGAGATCGGCAGGGCGTCCAGCATCGAGAAGAGTGTCGCCTCGGTGCCCTGCGCCTCCTTCTCGGCCATGTCGACCGCACCGGACTCATCCAGCCGGATGCCGGTCCCGCCCAGCACGCAGAACCAGACGGCGGAGGCGCCGGACGGGATGAGCAGCACGGCGAGGAGGAACTCGCGGATGGTGCGGCCCTTGGAGATGCGGGCGATGAAGGTCCCGACGAACGGCGCCCAGGAGAGCCACCACGCCCAGTAGAAGATCGTCCACTGGCCGAGCCACTCGCTGTCGGTGAAGGCGCCGGTGCGGGTGGCCATGGAGATCAGCTCGTTGAAGTACCCGCCGACGCTGGAGGGGATGGCGTCGAGGATGTACACGGTCGGGCCGACCAGGAAGATGAAGAGCATCAGCAGGGCGGCCATCACCAGGTTGACCGAGCTGAGCCACTTCACACCGCCGTGCAGGCCGGTGAAGGCCGAGACGACGAAGGCCGCGCCGAGCACCACGATGATCAGCAGCTGCAGCCCGGTGGTGTTGTCGACGCCCGCCGTCAGGTGGAGCCCGGTGGCGATCTGGAGGGCGCCGATGCCGAGGCTGGTGGCGGTGCCGAAGACGGTGGCGAAGACGGCGAGCAGGTCGAGCAGGCGGCCGACGACACCGTTGGCCAGCCGCTCCCCGATGAGCGGGATGAAGACCGCGCTGATCCGGTTGCCGCGCCCCAGCCGGAACGTCGTGTACGCGAGGGAGAGGCCGACCACGCCGTAGATCGCCCACGGGGTCAGCGTCCAGTGGAAGAACGAGTACTCCAGGGCCCGTCCGGCCGCCTCGGGGGTGCCGGCCGTGGCGTCGGTGGAGGGCGGCGGGGAGAGGTAGTGGGTGACGGGTTCGCCGACGCCGTAGAAGATCAGGCCGATCCCCATGCCCGCGGCGAACATCATCGCGACCCAGGCGAAGTCGGTGAACTCCGGTTTCTCGTCCCGGTCGACGCGGGCCAGCTTGATGCGGCCGAAGCGGCTGAAGGCGAGGATCACGCAGAGGACCAGGAAGACGTCGGCGGCGACCACGAAGAGCCACTCGAAGTTCTCCAGCACCCAGGGCAGGGCGGAGGCGGAGAAGTTCTTGAACGAGGACTTGCCGAGGCTGGCCCACAGGACGACGCCGAGGATGCCGGCCACGCCGATGGCGACGACCACGCCGTCCGGGCGGGAGTCGCTGCCGGGCGGTTCGGCGGAGCTGGAGCCGTCGGGGCTGTCCGGGGGCATGTCGGCGGTGTCGGTGGCGCTCATAGCTGCCCACTATGGTCCGCACACCGGACGTAGCGTCACATCCCACGCCGGAACGGGACCGAACGGCGCGGCCTGGCCTCCCCCGGCCGACCGGCCCCCTCCGGACGGGGTCAGACCAGGCGGCGGGCGGTCGCCCAGCGGGTCAGCTCGTGGCGGTTGGAGAGCTGGAGCTTGCGGAGCACCGCCGAGACGTGCGACTCGACCGTCTTCACGGAGATGAAGAGCTGCTTGGCGACCTCCTTGTAGGCGTAGCCCCGGGCGATCAGCCGCAGCACCTCGCGCTCCCGCTGGGTGAGCCGGTCCAGGTCCTCGTCGACCGGCGGGGCGTCGGTGGAGGCGAAGGCGTCCAGCACGAACCCGGCCAGCCGGGGCGAGAAGACCGCGTCGCCGTCCTGCACGCGGAAGACCGAGTCGACCAGGTCGGCGCCGGTGATGTTCTTGGTGACGTAGCCGCGGGCGCCGCCCCGGATGACACCGATGACGTCCTCGGCGGCGTCCGAGACAGAGAGCGCGAGGAAGCGCACCGGGCGCTCCGCGGCGGCCATCAGCGGGGCGCAGCGGCGCAGCACCTCGACGCCGCCGCCGCCCGGCAGGTGCACGTCGAGCAGGACGACCTCGGGGCGGGTCGCGGTGATGACGGTGACCGCCTGGTCCACGTCGTCGGCCTCACCGACCACCTCGACCCCGGTCTCCTCGGTCTGCCCGATCTCGGCCTGGACCCCGGTGCGGAACATCCGGTGGTCGTCGACGAGGACGACCCGTACGCGCCGTCCGCCGTCGGTGCCCGTCGCCTCGGTACCGCCCGCGCCACCGGCCGTGGTCTCGCTCATGTCGTCGCCCTCTCTCTCGGCCCGGCCGCCCTCTGCGCCCGCCTCGCCACCCTCGACACTGCCCGCACCCTCGTCGTCTCGACAGGGTGCCTCACCCGCGACCCGGGGACCGTCCCCGGTCGTCAAGGCGCCGCCCGCTTCATCTCCAGCTCCACCTCGGTGCCGCCGTCGGGCGCGGAGCGCAGCCGGGCGGTGCCGCCGTGGCGCTCCATGCGGCCGATGATCGACTCGCGGACGCCCATCCGGTCGGCGGGCACGGCGTCCAGGTCGAAGCCGGGGCCGCGGTCCCGGACCGAGACGAAGACGTCCGGCCCCGCGACTTCCGCGAACACCTGGACGGGCCCGCCCTCGCCACCGTACTTGGCCGCGTTCACCATGGCTTCCCGCGCGGCCTGGATCAGCGCGGGCAGCGGTTCGTCCAGCGGGCAGTCGCCGACCAGGACGACCTCCAGCGGTACGCCGTGCTTGTCCTCGACCTCGGCGGCGGTGCGCTTGACCGCCTCGGCCAGCGTCGCCGGCTCGTCCTCGGCGGCGCGGCCCGACCCCTCGGGGCGGTGCAGCCAGTTCCGCAGTTCGCGCTCCTGGGAGCGGGCGAGGCGGCGGACCTCGGCGGGGCGGTCGGCGTTGCGCTGGATCAGGGTGAGGGTGTGCAGCACCGAGTCGTGGACGTGGGCGGCGACCTCGGCGCGCTCCTGGGCGCGGATGCGCATCAGCCGCTCCTGCCCGAGGTCCTGCGCCATCCGCACCAGCCACGGCCCGGCCAGCAACGCCACCCCGACCAGCACGGCGAGGGAGGCCTGGAGGATCGCCCCCAGGTGCTCGGCCGACCCCTGCAGGACGAACATCCCGGAGACCCCGGCGCCGACCAGCAGCACGCCCGCCGCCGACCGGGCCAGCGTCAGGTTCCGCCGCCTGCGCCCGGCCTCGGCCCAGCGGGCGCGCCGGGCGTTGTCGGCCTGCCGCCACACCACGGCGACACCGGCACCGACCAGCAGGGCGGGGAAGAGGTAGGCGCGGGCGGTGCCGCTGAGGTCGACCGAGGCGACGAAGACCATCGAGGCGATCAGCAGCGCCAGCAGGGCGACGAGCTGGCCCCGGTCGGCCTTGGCGGGGGCGCGCGGCGGCTGCGGGGAGATGCCGCCGACGCCGAGGGGGACGAAGGACCAGAACGCGGCGTAGAGCAGGGCGCCCAGGCCGTTGGCGACGAAGAGGGCGATGAAGGCGAGCCGGACCCAGAAGACGGGCAGGCCGAGGTGGCCGGCGAGGCCGCGCGCCACCCCGCCCAGCCAGCGGCCGTCGCTGCTGCGGTAGAGCTTGCGCGGCTCCCGCTCCTGCTCGGTGGTCCCTGCTGCGGCGTCCGGCATGGACCGATCGTCACACGCCGGCGCGGCGGGCGGCATCAGGGTTCTCCCGGAGCCCGGCCCCGATTCGGCGGGCCGCCGGGGGTGGAAGCCAGGGTTCCGGACGGTGGGCCCGACGGTGTGTCCCGGTGGGCTCTCGGGGTTGATTTCAGGGTCCGTCCAGGGTCGTACCGGCTGCCCGGGCGGCAACCGCCCCGTCACCATGGAGCCATGACCCCGCCGCCCACCGGAGCCACCGGTGCCCCGCCAGCCCCCGAGCCGCCCGTCGAGGAGCGGCCCCCCGGCTTCCGCCGCGACCGGCGCCACCGCAGGATCGGCGGCGTCTGCGCGGGCCTCGGCCTGCACTACGGCCTGGACCCGCTGATCTTCCGCATCTGCCTCGCCGTGCTCTCCGCGACCGGCGGCGTCGGCCTCCTCTTCTACGGCTTCGCCTGGCTGCTGGTGCCGTACGAGGGTGAGGAGGAGAACGAGGCGCGGCGGCTGCTCTCCGGCCGCGTCGACGGGCCCGCGCTGACCGCCGTCCTCTTCGCCATGGTCGGCTGTGGACTGCTGCTCTCGGTCATCAACAACGGCCAGCTCCTCTGGTTCGCCGTGCTGCTGGGGCTGCTCCTCGCCGGTGCCGCGCACTGGTCCAGGACCCGGCCCGAGCAGAGCGAGAGCGTCCAGGAGGGGATGCCACCCGAGCCGCAGGCACCGCCCGTGCCCGACGGACCCGAGTCGTGGTGGCGCGGCCCGATCGTCAAGGACGGCACCCACTCCGGCTCCACCGGCTACCTCTGGGGCCCGGCCGCCCTCGCCGACGGGACGGGCGGCGCCACCAGCACCCGGCTCCGCAAGTCCGGCTGCGGCCTCAGGCCCGCCGACGCGCTGGCCGAACGGCCGCGCAGACCCCGTTCGCTGGGCTTCCTCACCTTCCTGCTGGCCGGTGCCGCGGGCACCTTCACCGCACTCGCCGACTGGGAGGCGCAGCCGCTGGGGACCACGCTCCAGACGGCGATGGCCGTCGCCCTCGGCGTCTTCGGCCTGGGGATCGCGGTGAGCGCCTTCCTCGGCCGGACCGGGCTCGGCACGATCTTCCTCGCCGTGCTGACCGCGGTCGCGCTGGCCGGCGCCGCCAATCTCCCCGCCGACGCCACCACCGACTGGGCCTCACCGACCTGGCGGCCCGCCGACACGGCCGCGCTGCGCCCCGACTACCGGATCGGCACCGGCGACGCCACCCTCGATCTCCAGGAGGTCTCCGTCCCCGCGGGCGAACGCGCCTCGGTCACGGCCCGCGTCGCCACCGGGCACCTGCGCGTACTCCTCCCCCGGACGACCACCGTCGAACTGACCGCCGAGTCCGGCGTCGGCACCGTCCAGCTCCCCGGCGACCGGAACGACGGGGTGGCGGTCGGCAACGACGTCACCCGGAAGGCCACCTACGCCGCGAAGGAAGGCGGCCTCCTCACCGTCCACGTCGAAACGGGCTTCGGCCTGACGGAGGTCATCCGTGCTACGCCATGAACCCCAGCCCGGCCGCCTGCTCGCCGGAGCCGTCCTGATCACCGCCGCCGTCCTCTTCACGGGCGACGCCGTCTCCGCCTGGTCCGTCCCCTGGTGGGCGCTGTTCCCGCTGGTCTGCGGGGGGCTGTGGCTGGCGGCGGCGGTGGGGCTGTTCGGGCATCTGCTGCGGAGGCGTCGGCGGCGCGGGTGAGGCGGGCAGGTCGCGGCGGGCCCTTTCCCCGGCCCGGCACCAGGTCCGCCGCTGTGGGCCAAGCGGGTACAACTGACGCACATCTGCTCGCGCCGACCGTGCTGCCGGACGCGCATGGGATATCCAAAAACCTCCCCATAAGTACGACAATCGTACTGACGAAGGAGTCTCCCATGCCCACCTCGGCATCCCTGGTCCGCGCGTCCGCCGCTGCCGCCGTCCTCGCTCTCGGCGGCGTCTCGCTCGCCGGAGCCTCAGCGGCCGTCGCCGCCCCCGGTGACAGCGGGGATATCAGGATCCACAAGGCCGGGACCCCCGCCGCCGACAGCCGCGACGAGACGAAGGTCTGCAAGTTCCGTCTCGCCGCCGACAACTTCGAGACGGTGACCTCCGTGTCCTGGACCGTCGCGCCGCAGCCCCCGCTGCCCACCAAGCCGACGCTGACGGGCACTCTCGCCCTCACCAGCGGCAAGGGCGGCACCTCCGACCACACCCTCCCCGAGGGCCAGTACCGGCTCTCCTGGACCTTCCCCGGAGGTGTCCCCAAGCAGAAGCTGTTCACCGTGAACTGCCCGCTGGGGGCCGACGAGGTGAGTCCCTCCGGCGCCGTGCCCGCGGGCGGCGGCGGTGCCGCCCTGGCAAGTGCCGAGCAGTCCGCCTTCGCAGGCGGCCCCCTCCTGGTGGCGGCCGCAGCCGGAACGGCCGGGCTGATCCTCGTCCGCCGGGCTCGTCGTCGCGCCGATGGCGCCGCGTAACACCCACCACCGAGGCCGCGCCCGCCGTCGCGGGCCGAGTCGCGCGAGCCGTCTCACCATCACGCTGAGCGCGACTCTGCTCCTCACGACGGGCGTCGTCCGAGGCTGCACCGACATCGACGCGGACTCGCGCGCAGCGGGCACCGCGCTCACCGGTGCGGCCTCGGACAACCGGACACAACGGGAGGGGCCCGCGCAGGCCCCTCCCGCACTCCCTCACTCGCCGCCGACCCGTCTGGCCGTCCCCGGCATCACGATCGAGGCGCCGGTCGTGGCGATGGGGCTGGACCAGCAGGGGCGGCTCGGCACCCCGCCCCTCAGCAAGCCCGACGAGGTCTCCTGGTACCGGCACGGGCCGAGCCCCGGCGAGCCCGGCGCGGCCCTGATCGCCGGCCACCGGGACACCCGCACGGGCCCGGCCATCTTCCTCAACCTCAACGCGCTCGAACGGGGCGACGCCGTGCACGTCGGGCGGGCGGACGGGCGCACCGCCGTCTTCGCCGTCGACGAGGTCCATACCTACACGAAGGAGGAGTTCCCGGACGACAAGGTGTACGGCAGGACCAGCCGCCCCGAGCTGCGGCTCCTGACGTGTGGCGGCAGTTTCGATCCCAAGACCGGATACAGCGCCAACGTGGTGGTCTTCGCCCACCTCACGGAGGTACGGCGTGGCGGAGCCCCTCCAGGTGGTGCCTGACGAACCCCGCGCGGGACTTTACGGCCACCCCCTAGTCCCCGGCCCCCAGCCCCATGTCCCTTCCCCGCCTGCGCCGCTGGTGCAGCGCCCGGTCGACGGAGAAGTGCTCGGCCCCGGCGAGGACCAGCGGGAGCCAGGCCATCAGGTAGGCGAG
Source organism: Streptomyces sp. NPDC058373 (assembly GCF_042723275.1). Taxonomy (NCBI): domain Bacteria; kingdom Bacillati; phylum Actinomycetota; class Actinomycetes; order Kitasatosporales; family Streptomycetaceae; genus Streptomyces; species Streptomyces sp. NPDC058373. The sequence continues at coordinate 46,764 of NZ_JBHXJE010000025.1, forward strand.
GTCGTTGCCGTAGTAGTACGGGGTGGACGACCAGCTCACGGTGAGCCAGAGGGTGAGGGAGATGAGGGCGCCGCCGGTCGCGGCGAGGCGGGCCCAGAGGCCCAGCAGGGTGCCGAGGCCGACCAGGAGCTCGCCGATCGCCAGGGCGTAGCCGAAGCCGGCCGGGCTGTTCTGGGCGAGGTCGACCAGGAAAGGGGCGCCCGCTGTGGAGTGGACGGCGTCCAGGAGTTCGCCGAGGGAGCCGGGGCCGTCGGCGGAGAGGAAGGTGGGGTCGGTCAGCTTGTCGAGCCCGGCGTAGACGAAGGTGACGCCGAGGAAGACGCGGAGCGGCAGCAGCGCGTACCGCCGCAGGGTGGCGCGGACGCCGCGCCGGGGGCCGAGGTCGCCCGGCTGTTCGAGCAGGGTGCCGTGTGCCATGGCTGGATCGCCGCCTCTCAGGTGGGGGGTGCGGGGGTCGTCGGCGACCCTGCCCGCCCAGGTTTCGGCCATACGTGGCGGGCGGGGCCGAGGGGGTGTCAGCGGCCTCCGGCGACGCGGAGGATGGCGCCCGTGGTGTACGAGGCGTCGGCGGAGAGGAGCCAGGAGACGGCTCCGGCGATCTCCTCGGGCTGTCCTGCGCGGCCCAGCGGGATGCCCGGGGCCTGCTTGGCGGGGCGTTCGGGGTCGGCGTGGAACTCGGTCCAGATGGTGCCGGGGGCCACGCAGTTGACGCGGATGCCGTCGGCGGCGGCCTCCTTGGCGAGGCCGACGGTGAGGGTGTCGACGGCGGCCTTGGCGGCGGCGTAGTGGACGTACTCGCCGGGGCTGCCGAGGGTGGCGGCGGCGGAGGAGATGTTGACGAGGGCGCCGCCGCCGGAGGCGGCCAGGTCGCGGACGGCGCGGCGGGCGCAGAGCAGGTAGCCGAGGACGTTGACGTCCAGGGCGCGGGAGAGTCCGGCCGGGTCGGCGTCGGCGAGGCGGCCGACGGGGCCGCTCATCCCGGCGTTGTTGACCAGGCCCGTGACGGTGCCGAGGGTGGCGGCCTCGTCGAAGAGGGCGTCGACCGCGGCGGCGTCGGCGGTGTCGACGGCGACGGCCAGGGCGTGGCGGCCCGCGGCGCGGACCCGCTCGGCGACGGCCTCGGCGGCGGCCCTGTCGGAGCGGTAGCCGACGACGACGTCGTGGCCGTCGGCGGCGAGCCGGGCGCAGACGGCTGCGCCGATGCCCCGGCCGCCGCCGGTCACCACGGTCAGGGGCTGCCTCGTCGTACCGGTCGTCATGGAGTGCCTCCGTGCGCGCGCCTCCCCCGCCGGGCGCGGAGGACCGGGTGTCACCGTATCGGCGCCCGGCGCCGGGTCAGTCGCCGACGTCGATGATCACCTTGTTGGTCTCGACGCCCGCCGCCGAGACCAGCTGCACCTCGGCCCGGCCGGGCTCGACCTCGACCGGCACCGGGACGATCAGGGTGGTGTCGGACGGGTTGGTGAAGCCGCCGGGCACGGGCACCAGCGGCACGTGGACGTGGACGGTCCCTATCCGGACCACCATCCGCGCGAGCCGGTCCGGGGTGCGGGCGCTCGGCGGCAGGAACCCGGCGCCGCGGATCTCGATGTCGTCACCGGTACGGATCGGCCCGTCCAGGTCTCCGGCCTCGCGGGCGCGCACCACGGCGTGGATGACGGGCCGGGACCCCTCGGCGTACTTGCCGGCCAGGTAGGTGGCGGCCGAGACGAGGACGAGCAGGGCCAGGCCCCATGGCAGGTCGGGCAGCTGGTCGGGGCGGCGGGCCAGGCGGACCAGCGCGTAGACCACGGCGACCGCGCTGACCAGGACGTACTGGGTGTCGGCGAAGTGGGCGCGGCCGCTGTCGTCGGTGAGCAGGTCGGCGGCGCGCGGGCGGTGCGCCTCGGCCTTCTGGAGCCGCTGGCCCTGGACGCGGACGGCGACGACGCGGCGGACCAGGACGGCCACCGCGCAGGTCACGGCCAGCACGGTGACCAGTCCGGCGCCCCGGGCGAGGTCGAGGCCGGCGATGAGCGTGTCCCGCTGGTCGGCACCGGAGGCGAAGGCGAGCCGTCCGGCCAGGACGAGGACGGCGTAGACGGTGAGCAGGACCCACAGGGCGGCGACCGCGCGGGAGGTGGAGAGCCGGTTGTCCTCGCCGATCACGGGGGCGAGGACGCCGCCGCGCCGCCCGTGCACCCGGGCCGCCCCGGTGAGCAGTCCGGCGCCGAGGAGGGCGGCGAGCAGTCCGGCGGTACGGGCGGCGGTCCACCCGGCGGCGAAGGCGGTGACGGCCTGGCCGACGAAGAGCACGGCGACGGCGCTCCAGACGACGTACAGGGTGCGCCGCCACAGCAGCGTGTACCAGCCCTCGGCCTCCGCCCGGGCCCGCACGCCGACCTCGCGGGCGGCCTGCGTCAGCTCGTCGGAGATCCACTGGCGGGAGGCCCCCGCCGAGTACGAGACGGCGGCGGGCAGTCCTTCGCCCGCCGCCAGCGCGTCCCGCCGGGTACGGAAGGCGGCCTGCGCCTCGCGGTGGGCGGCGCGGGCGCCGAGCGGGCAGGCGGGGCAGTCGCAGGTGTGCGGGTGCGGGGCGGCGGCCTTCTCGCCCTCGACGGCCTCGCCGGCCCCTGCGGCCTTGTCGGCGGTGTCGGCCGCGGGCCGGTCGTCGGGGGCGCCCGCCTGGCCCGGTACGGGCAGCGGGGCTTCGCCCGTGCGGTGGTCGGGGGTGGTCGGCGCGCCGCCGGTCCCGCTGGTGTCGTCCGCCGTGTTACCGGCCTCTCGCCCCGCCACGGTCCATGCCCGCCTTCCCCGTCGTCCCGCCGGTTCCGGTGCCGCTGCGGCACCCTCCGCGCGCGCCCGCCCCGGGCCCGCCACAGGGGTCCGCCAACTGGCGCGCGGTGACTGCAAATTGTGCCGTATGGGTGGGGTCCGGGGCACATCAGGGGCGCGCGGGGGTCGCTGGCGGGCCGGGGCGGCCGGGGAGACGCCGCTGACCTGCGACGGAAGGGGAGGCGGGGGCGTGCGGGGCGTCCCGCCGGGGCGAGGCGCACGCCGGGGCATACGGAGGGACGACGGAAAAGCCGACAGAAGGTGACGGGTATCCCGGCAAGACTCCCGGCATGGAATCCGCACAGCCCTCCCCCGCCCCGACCTCTACGGGCGTCCCCTGGTCCGCCCTGGCCGCCGCCGAACCCGCCTTCGCCGAGCGCGTGGCCACGCGGTTCCGCCAGTACCAGCACCAGGTCCTCGCCACCCTGCGCAAGGACGGCTCACCCCGCACTTCCGGCCTGGAGGTCAGCTTCAGTCAGGGCGAGCTGTGGCTCGGCATGATGCCCGCCTCCCTGAAGGCCCACGACCTCCACCGCGACTCCCGCTTCGCCCTCCAGGCCAACCCGGGCAGCGGCGCCGACCTGGCCAACGGCGACGTCCGCGTCGCCGGACGCGCCATCGAGGTCACCGACCCGGCCGTCCTCGACACCTTTCGCACGGCCGAGGCCCCACCCCCGGGCCCCTTCCACCTCTTCCGCACCGAGTTGTCGGAGGTCGTGTGGACCGCCCTGAGCGGCGAGGAAATGGTGCTCACCCTCTGGCGCCCGGGGGCGGGGCTGCGGGTGACGCGCAGACGGTGAGCCGGCCAACTCCAGCCCGGCCGGCGCTTGAGGCCACCTTGCAGCCGCACCACAGCCCCCACCCCAGCCACAAAAACCAGCCCGGCCGGCGCTTGAGGCCACCTTGCAGCCGCACCACAGCCCCCACCCCAGCCACAAAAACCAGCCCGGCCGGCGCTTGAGGCCATCAGTGAGGCGCGCCCCACCGGCGCGCAAGGAAGCCACGGCCCCACCGGGGCCAGAACGCCGGACGCCGCCGCACCCACAGGGGGCACGGCGGCGTCCGGCATCACTGGGGCTGAGCCGCCAGGCTCACTCCCACTCGATGGTCCCCGGCGGCTTGCTCGTCACATCGAGCACCACGCGGTTGACCTCGGCGACCTCGTTGGTGATCCGGGTCGAGATCCGGCCCAGCACGTCGTACGGCATCCGGGTCCAGTCTGCGGTCATCGCGTCCTCGGAGGAGACGGGGCGCAGCACGATCGGGTGGCCGTACGTACGGCCGTCACCCTGGACGCCGACCGAGCGCACGTCGGCGAGGAGCACGACCGGACACTGCCAGATGTCCCGGTCGAGCCCGGCCGTGGTCAGCTCCTCGCGGGCGATGGCGTCGGCGTCGCGGAGCAGGTCCAGGCGCTCCTTGGTGACCTCGCCGACGATGCGGATGCCGAGGCCGGGACCGGGGAACGGCTGGCGCTGGACGATCTCCTCGGGCAGGCCCAGCTCCTGGCCGACCATCCGGACCTCGTCCTTGAACAGCATGCGCAGCGGCTCGACCAGCTCGAACTCGATGTCGTCCGGGAGGCCGCCCACGTTGTGGTGGGACTTGATGTTGGCGGTGCCGGTGCCGCCGCCGGACTCCACCACGTCCGGGTAGAGGGTGCCCTGGACCAGGAAGGCGACGTCCTCGCCCTCACCGGCCGCCTCGGCGACGATCTCGGCCTGCGCCTGCTCGAAGACGCGGATGAACTCCCGGCCGATGATCTTGCGCTTCTCCTCGGGGTCGCTGACCCCGGCGAGGGCGCTGAGGAAGCGCTCCTCGGCGTCGACCACCTTGAGCTGCACGCCGGTGGCGGCGACGAAGTCCTTCTCGACCTGCTCGGTCTCACCCTTGCGCATCAGGCCGTGGTCGACGTAGACGCAGGTCAGCTGGGTGCCGATGGCCTTCTGGACGAGGGCCGCTGCAACCGCGGAGTCCACGCCGCCGGAGAGGCCGCAGATGGCGCGCTTGGTGCCGACCCGCTCGCGGATCTCGGCGACCTGCTCCTCGATGACGTTGCCCATGGTCCAGGTCGGGGAGAGGCCCGCGCCGCGGTACAGGAAGTGCTCCAGCACCTGCTGGCCGTGGGTGGAGTGCATCACCTCGGGGTGGTACTGCACGCCGTAGAGCTTCTTCTCGTCGTTCTCGAAGGCGGCGACCGGCACCACGGCGGTGGAGGCGGTGACGGTGAAGCCCTCGGGCGCCGCCGAGCAGGCGTCGCCGTGCGACATCCACACCGGCTGCTCGTCGGGGGTGCCCTCGAAGAGGGTCGAGCCGGACTTGGAGACGGTCAGCTCGGTACGGCCGTACTCGCGGGCGCCGCTGTTGTCGACGGTGCCGCCGAGGGTCTGCGCCATGAGCTGGAAGCCGTAGCACATGCCGAAGACCGGGACGCCGGCCTCGAAGAGCGCGCGGTCGAGGGTGGGGGCGTGCTCCGCGTACACCGAGGACGGGCCGCCGGAGAGGATGATGGCCGCCGGGTTCTTGGCGAGAATCTCCGCGACGGGCATCGTGCTGGGCACGACCTCGCTGTAGACGCGGGCCTCACGGACGCGGCGGGCGATGAGCTGGGCGTACTGCGCGCCGAAGTCGACGACCAGGACGGTCTCGGCGGTGGCGGGCGACGCGGGGGACGCTGAGGGCACTGCGGCGGCCTTCCGGCGGGTGAGCGGGTGATTCATGGGCTGATCACAGAGGTGTGTGTCCATCGATTCTAACGGGGCCCGGGTCCGCTTCATTCCGTCTCGTCCCACGGATGAACCCGCTCCGTCCCGGCACCGCGCCCGCTCGCGGAGGCGGCGCCGGGAAGCCCGGGCGGGTATGGCGGGCGCCGTGTGGGGCGTCTCACGATCCGGAAGCGGTTTGCGCCCCTCTCGCCCGGCGGGTGCATACTGGCCCCGTGATCCAGCACCTGAGCTTCCTCTTTACCTATGGCACCCGGCCCGCCGGCTGCCACGGTCGTGCTGCTTGATCCACTGACAAGCGTGCGAAGGCGCCCCGGGCCGAACGGCCCGGGGCGCCTTCCGTTCTCCCCGGACCCTTCGCACCCGGGGCTCCCCCGACCGCGCCACCCACGGCACCGGCCCACCACGGACCGGCCGACGACGGAGCAGGAGCCCCTCATGACGACCACCACCGCGACCCCCACCGCCCCCTCCCAGCCCACTCCCGCCCCTCAGTCACCCGCCGCCCCTTCCGAACGCACCGGTGCCCGCACCCCCGGGGCGGCCGAGCTGATCGGCGGCGCGCGGGAGCGGATCGACGCGCTGGACGACCGGATCATCGGGCTCGTCCAGGAGCGGATCGCGGTCTCCGCCGTCATCCAGGAGGCGCGGATCTCCTCGGGCGGCCGCCGCGTCAACCTCTCCCGCGAGATGGAGATCCTCAGCCACTACCGGGACGCCCTCGGCGCGCCCGGCACCTCCCTGGCCATGACGCTGCTGGAGCTGTCCCGGGGCCGGGTCTGACCGGCGTATCCGCGGTCCCGCGGCGGACCCGGCCGGCCTACGATCGCCCCCCGCACCTGAGTTCGCATCGCTTCTCACCCGTACGGCGCGTGACCGCCGGGCGCCGGGCCTCGTTGGTCCCGGTGTCCGTGCCAGCCAGGGGCGGGCCTGCAAGAACCACGCGTGGCTTTCACTGGAGCGATGAGACGTGCGGCGCCTGTCCGCACGTCGTGGGACCTCGCTCCAGCGTGACCGGACGGCAGGGGACAGCGGTCCGGTCACTCCCTGAACGGCCGGCTCCGGGGACGCCCGGAACCGGCCGTCTCGGGCCCCCGTCTCCCCGCGCGGGCCCCACGAACCTCCGCACGACTTACGGCGCCGCCCCCTCCCCGGCGCCGCTGCCCGGCACCCTGGCGCCCGACGACGCCGTGCCGCACCGAAGGGCCCCGCCGCGTCCGAGACGACGCCGCGGGGCCCTTCGCGCACCCGGAAGCTCACGCCCCCGTTCGGGGCGCATCACGGGATCAAGAGACCCCAACCCGGTCACTGCCCGGGGGCATGTGCCCGTCGACGTAAGAATTCTGTGAAGTTCCGTACAACCATTCGCGTGGGCGCACGGTCATGCATGCGAAACACCGGCCACTTCCGTGCTCCTTGCGGCGGGCGGCCGCCTTCACCTCCGTACCGCCCGAGGGCGGTACGCCTACACCAGAGGCCTGAATGAAGCTTCGCCGTGCCATGGCCGTCGCCGCCGCGACCGCCGTCATCAGCCCCGTCGCGCTGCTCGCGGCCCCCGCCGCCTTCGCGACGGACGGACAGCAGGACGGCCGGACCACCGAGACCACCCCGGCGCCCACCGCGTCGGAGAGCGAGACGACGGCTCCCGAGGAGTCGGCCGAGCCGACCACCGCCCCGGAGGAGACCGAGCCGGCCCCGACCGCCACCGACTCGGCGCCCGAGGAGGAGACCCCCGGCACCGAGGACCCCAGCGGCGAGCCGACCAAGGGCGCCGAGGAGCCGAGCGAGGACCCCGAGCCGTCGCCGTCCGAGTCCGAGGACGAGGACGAGGACGAGGAGGACCCGGAGGAGGAGGGCCCGGGGATCTGCCTTGACGAGGAAGGCAACGAGCTCACCGATCTGACCCTCGCCGTCGCCGGACTGCCTGGTGAGGTGCGCGCCGGATCCACGCACGAGTTCACCCTGAGCGCCGCCAACACCGGCGAGCAGACGCTCAACGAGGTCTCGTGGGAAGCCATCGTCCTGAACGATGCCGACATGGATCTCGACAGCGGGAAGAGCCTTCTCGACAACGTCGAGCTGTCCTTCTACGACCCGGAGGACAAGGCGTGGGTGTCGCTCACCGACTTCGGCTACGCCTTCGGTGAGACCACGCTCGCACCGCGTCAGACCCTCGACATCAAGCTCCGGATGACCCTGTCCGAGTCCGCTCCGCTGGGCACCGGTTACGCCTTCGGCTTCTCCGGCTACCTGAACGAGGAGGCCAACTGCTTCAGCTCGGCCTACGCCGAGTACGGCTTCACCGTGATCGGCTCCGGCGCCACCCCGAAGCCGGGTGACGCCAAGGAGAACGAGGGCAAGAAGCCGCAGGGCGGCTACAAGCCCGTCGAGGAGAAGAAGACCCTGGAGCCGACCGGCCAGCTGGCCGAGACCGGCGCCGGTTCGATGCTGCCGGTCATCGGCCTCGTCGGCGGCGTGACCGTCCTCGCGGGCACCGGCGTCGTCTTCGCCGTCCGCCGCCGCGGCGGTGTCGGCACCGCCGCCTGATCCACCCCTGAGCGGACCCCGGCCGCCGCAGACGGCGCCGGGGGCCCGCCGGGAGCGGCGCGAGCACGGAGAAGGACCTGCACTCGGAGGGGGGTGCAGGTCCTTCTCCGTTGACGGGGCCCGCGAACGGACCGGCGGGGCTACGCGCCCTCGGCCGCCCCGGTCACCTCGGCCCCGTCCCGCTGCTTGGGGGGCATCGCGGGCATCCCCAGGAACGGCAGGTCGAGCGCGGCGAACGCCTTGGCCGGGACCGCCGGGCGGAGCGGCGCGACCGGCGCGATCCGCTCGTACGGGAGGCCCTGGGCGGGGCGCGGGTCGGCCTCGCCCTTGTTGGGCCAGAGGGAGGCGGCGCGTTCGGCCTGCGCAGTGATGGTCAGCGACGGGTTGACGCCGAGGTTGGCGGAGACCGCGGAACCGTCGACCACCGAGATGCCGGGGTGGCCGTAGAGGCGGTGGTACGGGTCGATGACGCCGTCGTCGGCGGTGGCGCCGATCGGGCAGCCGCCGAGGAAGTGGGCGGTGAGCGGGGTGCCCATCAGCTCGCCGATGTTGGACCCGGCGAAGCCGTTGATCTCCCGCGCGATCGCGGTGGCGGCCTCCCCGGCCTCCTTGATCTGCGTCGGGTTGGGCGCGCCGTGGCCCTGGCGGGCCGTGAGCAGGCCCTTGCCGAGCCCCTTCGGCTTCCGGTACGTGGTCAGGGAGTTGTCGAGGGTCTGCATGACCAGGCCGATGATGGTCCGCTCCGACCAGCGGCGGTTGGAGAGCGAACGGAGCACCAGCAGCGGGTGCTTGGCGCAGTTGGCGAGGAAGCCGGCGACGCGGGAGGAGTTCTCCGCGTACGGCACCTGGAGGACGGTGAGGCCGCCCATGGCGTTGGACTTCTTGCCGTAGCGGACCGGCTCGATGTGGGTGGAGTCGTTGGGGTGGACCGAGGAGGTGATGGCGACGCCCTTGGTGAAGTCGACCTTCTTGACGCCGTGCGCCTTGCGGTAGCGGCGGTCGGTGGTCTGCGCGCCCACCAGGCCCTCGGAGTTGGTGCGGGTGAGGGTGCCGAGCTTCTCGGAGAGGTGCGGGAGCAGCCCGGTGTCCTTCATCCGGTGCAGCAGCGTCTGCGTGCCGTACGTCCCGGCGGCCAGCACGACGCGGCGGGCGGTGAAGGTGCGGCCGCGGCCCTTGCGCCTGGCGCCGGTCGGCAGGGTGCGGACGGCGAAGCCGCCGCGCGAGTCCTCGGTGAGGGCGACGACGGAGGTCATCGGGTGGATGACCGCGCCGGCCTTCTCGGCGAGGTGGAGGTAGTTCTCGTTGAGGGTGTTCTTGGCGCCGTGGCGGCACCCCGTCATGCACTCGCCGCACTCGCTGCACGCCCGCCGCGAGGGCCCGGCGCCGCCGAAGTACGGGTCGGGGACCTCCTCGCCGGGCTTGGCGCGGGTCTCCCCCGCCGCGTCCTTGCCGTCGCCGAAGAAGACCCCGACGGGCGCCATGTGGAAGGTGTCCCCGACGCCCATCTTCTCGGCGGCCGCCTTGAGGTGGACGTCGGAGGGGGTGGTGGTCGGGTTGAGCCGCACGCCGAGCATCTTGCTCGCCTGGTCGTAGTACGGCTTCAGTTCGTCCTGCCAGTCGGTGATGGCGCCCCACTGGGGGTCGGTGAAGAAGGGCTTCGGCGGGACGTAGAGGGTGTTGGCGTAGTTGAGGGAGCCGCCGCCGACGCCCGCCCCGGCCAGCACCATGACGTTGCCGAGCAGGTGGATGCGCTGGATGCCGAAGAGGCCGAGGGCCGGGGCCCACAGGTAGTTCTTCAGGTCCCAGGAGTTGCGCGGCAGGGTCTCGCGGGTGAAGCGGCGCCCGGCCTCCAGGACACCGACGCGGTACCCCTTCTCGGTCAGCCGGAGCGCGGAGACGGCCCCGCCGAAGCCGGAGCCGACGATCAGCACGTCGTAGTCGTACCCGTCCTCGGCGGTCGGGGGCACCGCGGCGGCGGGCTCGCGGGTGGTCTCCCGGCTCTGGGCAGAGCTCTCCTGTGACATGGGCACTCCTCGGTTCGTACGGGTGCGGCCGGCCGTCGGCGGGGGCCCGTCCGGCCGTCCCGTGCCGGGTGGCGGGCGCCCGCGCGAGGCGGGTGGTGCGGGGCGCCGGGCGGCGGGGTGGCCGGCCCGGCGCCGGGGTGTCAGCGCAGGCGGAAGGCCTTCATGGCGCGGAGGCTGCGGGTCATGAACGCGGCGTACTGGGCGTCGTCCATGCCGAAGGACGGGGCCATCGGGAGGAGCCGCTGGTGGGCGACGGTCTGCGGCTCGGTGTACTTGAGGATGCCCTCGGCGCCGTGCCTGCGCCCGATCCCGGACTCCTTCATGCCGCCCATCGGCGCCTGCACGGAGCCGTAGGCGGAGGCGTACGCCTCGTTGAGGTTGACGGTGCCGGTGCGCAGGCGGGCGGCGAGGGCCCGGCCGCGGCGGCCGTCCTTGGTCCAGACGCTGGAGTTGAGGCCGAACGAGGTGGCGTTGGCGCGGGTGATCGCCTCCTCCTCGTCGCGGAAGCGGTAGACGGAGACGACCGGGCCGAAGGTCTCGTCGTTGCAGACCGCCATGGCCTCCTCGACGCCGTCCAGGACGGTCGGCTCGAAGAAGTACGGACCGATGTCCGGCCGGGGCTGCCCGCCCGCCAGGACCTTGGCGCCCTTGGCGACGGCCTCCTCGACGTGGCCGCGGACCGCCTCGAACTGCCGCTGCCCGGCGAGCGAGCCCATGTCGGCGCCGTAGGCGAGGGAGTTGCCGAGCCGCATCGCCTTGGTGAGGGCGGTGAACCGCTCCAGGAAGGCGTCGGCGACCGACTCGTGGACCAGCAGCCGCTCGATGGAGATGCAGAGCTGCCCGGCGGAGGAGAAGCAGGCGCGGACGGCTCCGGCGGCGGCCTTGTCGAGGTCGGCGTCGGCCAGGACCAGCATGGCGTTCTTGCCGCCGAGCTCCAGGGAGCAGCCGATCAGCCGGGAGGCCGCGCGCTGGGCGACGATCTTGCCGGTGGTGGTGGAGCCGGTGAACGAGACGTAGTCGGCGTGCCGCACGACCTCGGTGCCGACCACCTGGCCCTCGCCGATGACCACCTGGAACACCTCGGCGGGCAGTCCCGCCTCGATGAGCAGGTCGCGGCCCCACAGGGCGGTGAGCGCGGTCTCGGTGTCGGGCTTCATCACGACGGCGTTGCCGGAGACGAAGGCGGGCAGGGCGTCGCCGGCCGAGAGTTCGAAGGGGTAGTTCCACGGCACGATCTGGCCGACGACCCCGCGCGGCTGGCGCAGTTCGGTGACCTTGGTGAGGCCGGGGACGGCACCGGTGTGCCGCTTGGGGCGCAGGTACGAGGAGGCCTTGCGGCCGTAGTGGCGGGCGGCCATCGCGACGGCCTGCACCTCCTCGTGGGCGTGGGTGCGGGCCTTGCCGGTCTCGACCTGGATGAGGTCCAGCACCTCGGCCTGGCGGGCCAGCACCAGGTCGTGGAAGCGCAGCAGCACGGCGGCGCGGCGGGCGACCGGGGTGGCGGCCCAGGCCTCCTGCGCGGCGCGCGCCCGGGCGAAGGCGTCCGCGACCTCCTCGGGCGTCGACTCCGGCAGGTCGGCCAGCTTCTCACCGGTGAACGGCGCGTGGTTGGCGGTCCGCCCGGAGCCCACCACGTCGCGGGTGAGCTGCGCGACCACCTGGGGAGTCACCACGTCGGCCGCGGTGCGGGTCCCCTGGGGGGCCGGGGCGAGGGGGTTGGTGCCGGTGCGCGCACCGGTGGCCTGCGTCTCCGTCATGAGCGTGAGCGTACGGCCACCCAGCGCTTTTGGGTACCCGCCGGTAAGTACGTTTCACCCCGCCCTCACATCGCGCCAGCGGTCACTGGCACATATGCGCTGATCAGGGCCTCGACACCGTCACGACGACTCGCGAACTCGATCACGGGAGTGTGCGGGATGCGACGGCGCGGGGCCGCGCGGGGGCCTCCGCAGGCGCCGTTCGCGCACCCCCGAGAGCCCCGCGTCACCCCCGCCACACCCCGTCGCGCAGGATCAGCCGCCCCCGCGGCTCCCCCTCCCCGCGCCAGGCCCGGACAGCAGTGGGCACCACCCGCACGTACACGTACGGCGCCTCCTCGCTACGCGGGTCCCAGCCGAACCGGGCCGCGAAGGCGCCGGCCGCCTCACCGGGCGCCGGAGCTACCCCCGGAGCCCCGCGAGGCCGCGCGCCGCTCCCGTACCGCGTCCTACATCTGCACCGTGAAGTGGTCCGCGATCGTGCGGAACAGTTCCTCGCCGTCGTCCAGGGCCTTGCCGGCGCCCGGCATGCCGACGCGCAGCCGCCAGTAGACCTGGTTCTCGCCGGGGACGACCAGCTCGTGGTAGCGACGGCGCAGCGCGTCCTCGTCATCGGACTCGCCGTAACGGTAGTGGTCGACGACCGTCTCGAAGGCGTTGCCGCGGCCCTGGTGGTCGACGGTGGTGGTGGCGACCTTGGCCTCCTCCAGCTCGGTCTCGTCGGAGCCGCCCCGCTCGTAGTAGCGCTTCCAGGCGGAGGCGTTCGGCGCGAGGGGCTTCTCCTCCGGGGAGGAGGTCTCCTCCTTACGGTCGACCTTCTCGACGTAGACGAAGAAGACGCCGCTCGGGTCGTTGAAGCGGACGCTGTGGTCGTCGCTGTCGGTGGTGGTCCGCTTGTACTCCTTGGGCACCGCGATGTCGGCCGAGACCGTCTCCGCCTCCGGCCGGGAGACCCAGCCGTCGGGCAGCCCGCCGCCGCCGAACGGGTTGACGGCGATGAGGACCAGCACGAGGACGACCGCGAGGACACCGCCGAGCACCCCGTACCGGGCCTTCGGGCTCCGCCGCATGACCGGCGGCATCCACTGGCTCGCGCCCTGGCCGACCAGCCGGGTCACGCCGGGAGCGGCGGAGGCGGGCCGCGCGACGGCGGCGAGCGCCTGGCGGACCTCGGCCGGGCCGGGGCGGAACGCCGGGTCCTTGCGCAGGAGTTGCATGACGACCTGGCCGAGCGGCCCGGGCGCCCGGGAGGGCGTGGACGGCTCGGCCGACAGGACGGCCTGGAGGGTCGCGGGGGTGTGCGAGCGGCGGAACGGCGAGACGCCCTCCACGGCCGCGTACAGCACGACGCCGAGCGACCAGAGGTCGGAGGCGGGGCCCGGGTGCTGGCCGAGGACCCGCTCGGGCGCGATGAACTCCGGGGAGCCGACGAACGCGCCGGTCTCCGTGAGCCCCTGCTCCCCCTCGACCTGGGCGATGCCGAAGTCGGTGAGGACGACGCGGTCGCCCTTGCCGAGCAGCACGTTGTCCGGCTTGACGTCCCGGTGCAGGACGCCGGCCTCGTGGGCCGCCTCCAGCGCGCCGAGGACGGCGAGGCCGATCCGGGCCGCCTCGCGCGGGTCGAGGGTGCCGTCCTGGAGGCGGTCGCCGAGCGAGCCGCCGGTGACCAGCTCCATGACCACCCAGGGCTTGCCCTCCTCCACCACCACGTCATGGACGGTGACGACGGCCGGGTGCTCGATCCGGGCGGCGGCCCGCGCCTCCCGGTGCATCCGCTGGTACGCGTTCTCCCGCTCGGCCTCGCTCAGGTGGTCCGGCAGCCGGGGCTCCTTGACCGCCACGGCCCGGTGCACCACCAGGTCGAACCCGCGCCAGACGGTCCCCATGCCGCCGTGCCCGAGTCGGTCGTCCAGCCGGTACCGCCCGCCGATCACCCGTCCGGCCCCGGGCACCGCCGGGTTCGGGCCGCCGGGCTGCGGCGCGGGCGGCGGAGGCGGCGCGGCCGCACCGGCCGGGTCGGCCGGGTCGGCCGCCGGGGTGGCGTACGGGTTGGGGCCGCCGGGCTCGGGCGGGCGCGGGGCCGGCGGGTAGCCGTACCGGCCGGCCGGGGAGGGCTCGCCCTGGCGGGGCGGGGGCGGCTGCTGCGGCGGGCGCAGGTCGTAGCTGGTGGGGTCGTTCTGCTGTCCCCCGTTGTTCGTCATGCTCACATCCTGTTTGAAGCGACCGGCCCGGATCCACCGTGGCGGGGACTCGGTGTCAGCACCGTGACACGGGCGCCGCCCCCACCGTGATGGCGGCCACTCTGCCACGGTGGGCGCCCGGAGGCGCGGCCATAAGGTCCAAGGACCGCGCTCCTCGCCTTACTTGGCGGCGTAGCTTCCGGACGCCTGCTCGAACAGGCGGTCCACCTCGTCGCGTTCGGCGTCGGGGCCGCGCACCTGGACGACGTGGTAGCGCTCGCCGAGAAGGATCGCGAGGTTGCGGACGTACAGCTCGGTGCCGTTCTCCGACTCCCAGGTGAAGGTGCCCTCGGCCATGGCCCGGCCGCCGACGTCGATCCGCCGCAGATTCTGCGAGGTGGTCCAGGAGGAGGCGCGGTACGGGGCGAGTTCGCGCTCGTGCTGGAGCTGGTAGTCGAGGGGATCGTCGCCGTAGCGGCCGGTGGTGTCGCGGCCCGGGACGACCAGCAGGTCGAAGGTGCCGTCGGAGTACACGACCTGGCCCCCGCCGTTCTTCGGCTGCCGCTGCCAGCCCTTGGCCACGGCGACCCGGAAGCCCTCGGTGTCCTTGCGCAGGGTGAAGCCCTGGGCGACCTCGGCGCCGTTCCCGTCGGCGGGCGGCTCCTCGTCCTCCCCGCCGCCGGAGGGCTCGGACTGCTCCCCGTCGGGCGAGGTGCCCGCCTCGGGGGGCGGGGAGGCGGCGGGCGGGGCCTGCCGGGTGTCGGTGGGAGCGGGCGCGGCCGGCGCGCCGTTCCCGCCCTCCCCCTCCTTGGGCAGGAACAGCACGGCCGCCACGACCACCACGGCCACCCCGCCGAGGATGCTCAGCAGCAGGGTCCGGCCGAGCGCCTTCGGTTCGCCGCGCTCCTTCGGCGGCCGCCCCTGCCGGGGTTGCCGCCGGACCCGGGGCGTGCTGTACGCGCTGTCGAGGTCGGCGCCGTCGGCGAACTCCGCCCGGGCCGGGGCCGGGGCGGGCGGCGCGGGCCGCTGCTCGCGGGCGGGCGGGCGGGGCGCGGCGGCGCGGCGGCGCCTGCCCCGGCGGCGGACCATCTCGCCCCGGCGGCGCTTCTCGGGCAGCCTGCGCGGCTCGTACGGCGGGGCGGCGACGATGTCGCGCCCGGCGTCGGGCTCGGGCGCGGAGCGGACCATGGAGCGCAGCCAGCCGCTCAGCTCCTCGAAGTCGGGCCGCTCGGTGGGGTCCTGGCGCAGCAGCGACTCCACGACCGGCCGCAGCGGGCCGCACTCCTCGGCGAAGGCGGGCGGTTCGGCGCAGACCATCTGGACCAGCTCGGCGACGCTCTCCTCCGGGTAGGGGGCGTGGCCCTGCACGGTACGGAAGAGCAGCGCGCCCAGCGCCCACAGGTCGGCGGCGGGCCCGACCGGCGCGGCCAGCTGCCACCGGTCGTGCACCGGACCCGCCTGCTCGGGCGCCCACCGCTCGGTGACGGCACCGACCACGGTCATCCGCGCCTGCCGCGCGCGCTCGGCCTCCAACGGGGTGTCCGGCCCGCCGCCCGCGCCGCGCGGCGCCGCCATGACCTCGTCCCAGCTGGCCGGTGCGGGCTTCTCCAGCTCCACCGCCGGCTGCTCGGGGGCGTGCGGGACGGCGGCGATCGGCAGATTGCCCGGGCTCGGCAGCACGACGTGGTCCGCGTACGGCGAGGGCGCGGCGTCGCCGGGGGCGAGCGCCTCGGGGTGCAGGCCGGGCGGCAGGGCGTACGGGTCGCCGGGGCGCTCCTCGGGCGCGGGGCGGGGGGCGCCGTACGGCTCGGGGTGCTCCTGGTAGGGCAGGCGGGGGCGGTCCGCGTCGCGGCCGGGCCCGTCGGCCGCCGGGTCGCGGGGGCGCGGGGTGGCGCCGTGCCAGGAACCGGCCGCCTCGCGGGCCCCGACCCCGTACGGGTCGGCTATCCGGCCGGGCGCCCGCTCCTCGGGCCCGGCCTCGGCCTCGGCGGAGGCGGGCTCCTGCCCGGGGTGCTGCTCGCCGAGGCGGCGGCGCTGCTCCTCGCTGAGGCGGGCGGCGGCGCGGGATGTGCCGGCGCGGTATGCCGCTATGGCTCCGGCGCGGGCGGCGCGGGCTCCGGCGCCGGGGGGCGGTCCGCCGCGGCCGGGCGGTCGGGGCGCGGGGGCGTCCGGGGATGCGGGGGCGGGGAGTTCGGGCTGCGGCGGGGCGGCGGGGCCCGGGCCCGGGGCGGGCGCCGCCTCGGGTTGGGGGGCGGTGCCGGGCCCCTCCTCCGGCTCGGGGGCCGGGACCGGGTCGTAACCGCAGAGCGCCTCCTCGGCGGCTCCGGCGGCCAGGCCGGTGAGCATGACCCTGCCGTCGTCGCAGACCAGCACGGTGCGGGAGGTGATGTTGCGGTGGACCCAGCCGTGGGCGTGCAGCACGCGCAGTGCGGTCAGCACGTCGGCGGCGACCTCGGCCGCGCGGTACGGCGTCAGCGGCCGCTCGGCGAGCAGGGCCGCGAGCGGACGGGCGGGCACCGCCTCGCTGACGATCCAGAGCGAGCCGTCCTCGGCGAAGACGTCGAAGACCTGGTCGAGCCGGGGATGGTCGGGGATGCGGGCGGCGGCCTGGGCGGCCTCCATGGCGCGGCGGACGGCCGGGTCGGCGGGCCTGCGGGTGGCACGGGCGCCGGGCGGCGCGGCCTGCGCGTAGTCGTGGGTGCCGCCCTGCCCGTCGAGGACCTCGGCCTCGACCACCTCCGGCAGCAGCACCTGCCGGACCAGGACCTCCTGGCCGCTGTAGGAGTCGAAGGCGGGGGTCTCGGAGAGTTCGAAGGCGCCCGCCGGGGGAAGCGGCAGGCGGTACCGGTCGGCGAGGACCCGTCCCGCGTACTCGTCCATCCCGTCCCCCTTCCCCGGCGGCCCGGCCCTGGCCCGGGCCTTCTGCCCTGCCGCACGGTGGTCAAATCCGTTCGCACTCGGGCCCGTTGTACCCCACCCCGGTGCGCAAGCACTCACGATACGTGCCGACGGCGGCGGAGATGAGGGGATGGGCGATCTGGCGGCCGGGCGGGCCCGACCCGGGCCCGGCGGGGCACCGGGGCGGGGGCCGCCCCGATGCCCCGCGCGCTACTTCTTCGGCTGGAACGTCTCCGTGAAGGTCCGCCAGGTGCCCTCGCGCAGCTCGGAGTGCCACTCGGCGTCCTTGGCGGTGTACATCAGCCCGTACCCGAGGCTCTTGTCGACGACCAGACCCCGGTCGATGGAGCGGTACTTCACGCCCCCGTCGACGTAGGTGAACTCCCAGTCGGCGGTGTTCCAGCCCCGGTAGTCGACCGCCTCTATGTGGATGCGCTCGTACTGCGCGCGGCGCATGTACCTCTCCTGCGCCTTCCAGTCGGCGACCGGGTCGTCCTTGGGCGTCCCCGTCCAGCCGACCAGCAGCTTCTGCCCGTCCGGGCCGGTGAAGCGGGCCCCGGCGGCACCGGTGGTGGTGTACTTCCACCCCTCGGGCAGGCCGATCTTGAAGCCCTGGGCGTGGCGGTACGTGGTGTGGGCGAGGGTGTCGTCGCCGGGCTCGCCCGGGTCATGGCCACTGCCCTCGCCGGTGCCGGCGTCGTCGCCGCCCTTGCCGTCCCCGGCGCCGTCGTCCTTCTCGCCCTTGCCGGAGTCGCCGGACCCGGCACCGTCCTTGCCTCCGTCCTGCGCGGCGCCCTTGCCGCCGTCGGCCTTCTCGCCGCCCTCCCCGCCGGTGGCCCCGGCGGAGGCGTTCTTGTCGCCGCCACCGGCCGGACCGCCTCCGCCACCGGAGTCGTCGCCGCCCCGGGTGAGGACGAAACCGAGCACGGCCGCGACCAGCAGGACCGCGACGACCAGCGCCACCACCAGCGAACGGCGCGACACCACGTCGGTGAGCGAGGCCCGCGCGACCGGCACCCGCCCGCCCGGCCCCCCGGCGGCAGTCGCCGTGGTGGGCGCGGCGGCCGGTGACACGGCCGCCGGGGGCACGGCGGGCGCGTCGTCGGAGGCCTGCATCTTCGGCCAGAGCGCGGGCGACTTGGCGGGGGCGGCCGCGGCGGACGCCGCCTTCGGGGCCTTGGCCGCCTTCGGCGTCTTCTCCAGCCGGGGCCTGCTCTCGCGGGCGGAGCCGTCGGCGGGCTTCGGCAGCGGGACGACCTTGGTGGCCTCGGCCGCCTGGCCCGCGCCCGCCTCCTCAGTGGCGATCACCTCGCGCAGCAGAGCGCGCGCCCCGGCCTCGTCGAGGCGCTGCTCGGGGTCCTTGGCGAGGAGCCCGTAGATGACCTCGGAGAGCGGCCCGGCGTTCTTCGGCGGGTCGAGCGGCTCGGTCATGACAGCGGTGAGCGTCGCGATGGCCGAGCCCTTGTCGTACGGCGGGATGCCCTCGACGGAGGCGTACAGCAGCCCGCCCAGCGACCAGAGGTCGGCGGCCGGTCCCGGCTTGTGGCCGCGGGCGCGCTCCGGGGAGATGTACGAGGGGGCGCCGACCAGCATGCCGGTGGAGGTGATCGAGGGATCGCCCTCGACCTGGGCGATGCCGAAGTCGGTGAGGACGACGCGGCCGTCGTCACCCTCGATGAGGACGTTGGACGGCTTCACGTCACGGTGCAGGATGCCCTCGCGGTGCGCCGCGCGGAGCACGCCGAGGATGGCGAGGCCGACCTCGGCGGCGCGCCTCGGGGTGAGGGTGCCGTCCTCGCGGATCACCTCGGCGAGGGACTTGCCCTCGATCAGCTCCATCACGATCCACGGCCGGTCGTCCTCGTCCACGACGTCGTAGACCGTGACCGCTCCGCTGCTGCGGATACGGGCGATGGCCTTGGCCTCCCGCAGGGTCCGGGTGATCAGGCGGCGCTTCTCCTCCTCGTCGATCGAGGAGGGGAACCGGAGTTCCTTGACCGCGACCGTCCGGCCCAGGGTCTCGTCCTCGGCGCGCCACACCGTGCCCATGCCGCCCCGGCCCAGTACGCCGCCCAGCCGGTAACGCCCGGCGAGCAGCCGGCCGCCGTCCTGCGACCCGTCGTCCCGACGGGCCTTCTGCGACTGCTCCGCGTCCGTCATGCGTCCCCTCTGCAACCCGCCCCGACAGAGCCTTCATTGTCCCTCACGCGGGGAGTGGGCTGCGCCTGGGGCCTGAGGGCTGGGGGAACCCACTAGGGCTGGGTTCCCCATGATATGACGACACATCATGGTGTGGCTGGGCGTTACGGGCGCTGCCTCGCCCCCCCCTGTCGGCCTCAAGCGCCGGCCGGGCTGTTCTTTGGCGTTCTGTCCGCCCCGACCCTGCCGGTCCACGATGGCCTCAAGCGCCGGCCGGGCTGGGGTTGGCTGAGCGCCGCTCGGCTGTGCCGGTCCACGATGGCCTCAAGCGCCGGCCGGGCTGGGGCTGGCTGAGCGCCGCTCGGCTGTGCCGGTCCAAGATGGCCTCAAGCGCCGGCCGGGCTGTTGTTTGGCCGTCTGTCCGTCTCGGCCGTGCCGGTCACTGATTGGCCTCAAACGCCGGCCGGGCTGGGGTTTTGTCGGTTGCCGTTGGCCGTGAGTGCGGCCTTGTCGTGGGGTTCGCGGTTTGTCCGTGGGGTGGTGCGGGCGGGGCCGCACCGGTGTACCTCCTCACAGACTGACGAGGTGGGAGCCTGTCGCGTTATGCGGGCTCCTCACGTCAGTCTGCTGCGGGGGCACCCCGGCCCGTCCCCGCCCTCCCGTCTCGTCGGCGGCCAGCCGCCGGTGGCGGGTGGGGCCGTCACCGAGCAATCTCTCGTCCGACAGGTGCGGCCGTCTGTGGTCACTGTCGTGGAGCGGTGCGGTGGTCCTCCCACTCATCACCGCCACGGTGGCGGACCGAGCAATAGGAGACGGTCTGCCCGCCCACCGGCGGTTGGCCGCGTACGAGACCGTGGGGTGGGGTCGTGCCGGGGTGCCCCCGCAGCAAACTGACAACCTCGGCCGCCATGCTCCAACTGACCCTTGAGCTGTCAGTTTGTGAGGAGGTACCCCGGCGCGGCCCCACCCCACCCACCCACCGGAGCAACCGCGAACCCCCGGCAAGGCCGCCACTCAAAGCCAACGCCGACCGAAAAAATCCCAGCCCGGCCGGCACTTGAGGCCAATCAGTGACCGGCGCGGGCAAGCCAGGCCGCACCCAAACCCAGCCCGGCCGGCGCTTGAGGCCACCACCACCCGGACCGGCGCGGCCAAGCCGCGCTGAGCCGCGCTGAGCCGCGCTGAGCCAACCGACAGCCCAGCCGGCGCAGCCACCCCCTGTTTTCAGCCGTTTGAAAGTTTTTGAGAGCGCTCTCAACCCGATCCCTTGACGCGTTCATTCCACCCCGCAACAGTGGGGGCCAGCCGCAGCGGCCACCCCCCACTCCCCCACGGCCCGCGGCCCACCCCCACACGTACAGAGCCAGGAGGCTTCCGTGATCTCACGCAGAGTGTTCCTCACCGGTGTCGCGGGCGCGGCCGGAGCCGCCACCGTTTTCGGCGTTCCGCAGCTCTCCGCCGCCACCACCCGGTCCCGGGCGGCGGCGCCCGACACCTGCGAGCTGGCGCTGGAGAACACCTCGCTGTCAGGCCAGGTCAACGCCTATGTGACCGGGCGCGAACTGTCCACGGACCAGTGGATCATCCTCCGCGCCGACGGCAGCGTCTTCCGCCCCGACTCCCCCGCCGAGCCCAACACCCCGCTGCCAGACGACTGCGCGATCCCGCTGCCTTCCGCGGGCTCCGACCCGCTCGTGCTGACGCTCCCCCAGATGTACGGCTCCCGGGTCTACTTCGTCCGGGACGACACCCTGGACTTCTACCTCAACCCGGGGCCGTCACTGGTGGAGCCCGCCTTCGCCTCGCCCGACGACCCCAACTACGGGCGCGTCTGGTCGTTCTGCGAGTTCACCTTCAACACCACGCAGCTCTACTCGAACATCAGCTACGTCGACCTGGTCACCGCGCTTCCGATCGGCATCACCCTGGAGGGCGACGGCACGCACGACGTCGCGCCGATGCCCGACGGCGCCGTGGACCGCATCGCCGCCGACCTGGAGGCGCAGGCCCAGAGCGACGGGCAGCCCTGGGACCAGCTGGTCATCCGCGGCGACGACGGCAACGTGCTCCGGGTGGTCTCGCCGCAGTCCATCATGGCGCCGTGGTTCGGAGAGCCGGACCGGATGCCGTTCAAGGACGTCTGGGAGCCCTACATCGACCAGGTCTGGGAGAAGTACAGCAACGAGGACCTGCGGATCGACCTCCAGGGCGGCCGGGGCGTGTTCACCGGCCGGGTCCAGGGCGACGTGCTGACCTTCAACGGCGGCCACGAGTTCCCCCGCCCCGTCTCGCGGGACATCTTCACCTGCGACCACGGCCCGTTCACCAACAACCCCTCCGACTCGGACGAGAAGAAGGGGCTGCTGGCGCGGCTCGCGGCCGGCTTCAACCGCAGCACCCTGCTGACCCACCCGGACCAGCCGGGCGGCGGCGCGGACGACTACTACCTCGACCCGGTCACCAACCACTGGTCGCGCGTGGTCCACGCCAACTCCCCCATCGGGTACGCCTTCCCCTACGACGACGTGCGCCCGGACGGAGAGCCCGACGTCTCCGGTGCGGCGCACGACGACAACCCGGTGCGCTTCACCGTGCGGGTCGGCGCCTGACCCTGCCGGCCTTCCGCGCCCGGACGCGGCAGCCCTCCTCAGGGCTGCCGCGTCCGGGCGTTCACGCGCTGGCGCGCCGGACCAGGGTGGTGGGCAGGACGATCCCGTCCGGCTCCTCCGCGTCGCCGGGGCGGACGGTACGGTCGCCGTTGCCGTCACCGTCCAGCAGGCTGCGGGCCATCAGGCGGCCCATCTCCTCGATGTCCTGGCGGACGGTGGTGAGCGGCGGCTCGGTGTGCCGGGCGACGGTGCGCAGGTCGTCGAAGCCGACCACGGCGACGTCCTCGGGCACCCGGCGCCCGGCGCCGCGCAGGGTCCACAGCGCCCCGGAGGCGGTCAGGTCGGAGGCGGCGAAGACGGCGTCGAGGTCGGGGCGGCGCTCCAGCAGAGCGCTCATCGCCCGGGCACCGCCCTCGGGGGTGAAGTCGCCGGGGGCCAGCAGATCGGGGGCGGCGTCCAGACCGGACCCGGCGGCCTCGGTGACATCCCGCCAGCCGTCGAGCCGGTCGACCGCCGAGGTCTGGTCGAGCGGCCCGCTGATGTGGGCGATCCGGCGCCGCCCGAGCGAGGCCAGGTGACGGACGGCGGTGCGCGCGCCGCCCCGGTTGTCGCAGTCCACGTACGGCGTGGCGGCGGGGTCGCCGGGACGGCCGCCGAAGACGGCGGGCAACCCCGCGCGCCGGACCAGGCCGGGCAGCGGGTCGTCCAGGTGGAGGGAGAAGACCAGGGCACCGTCCACGTGGCCGCCGGCCAGGTAGCGGCCGACGCGCTCGCAGTCCTCGTCGCCCCGGGTCAGCATCAGGACCAACTGGGCGTCGCGCGCGGTCAGTTCGTCGCTGATGCCGCGCAGCTGGAGGGCGAAGAACGGGTCGGTGAAGACCCGCGTCTCCGGCTCGGCTATGACGACGGCGACGGCGTCGTGGCGCCGGGTCACCAGGGCGCGGGCGGCACGGTTGGGGACGTACCCCAGTTCGTCCACGGCCCGGCGGACGCGCGCGGCGAGCTGCTCGGTGACGCCCGCCCCGCCGTTGACCACGCGGGAGACGGTCGCCCGGGAGACCCCCGCCCGGGCCGCGACGGCCTCCAGCGTCGGGCGGGGGGTGGCGGGCGGTACGGGCACGGCGGGCACTCCTGCGGGACGGCGGACGGGCGTGGTTCGCCGGTCAGCGTACGCCGGGTGCCCCGACGGGGGGCCGGGTCAGTGGTGCGCGTGGTCCGCGGAGTCCGCCTGGCTCCCCTTGCCGGACTGGGCCTCGCCCTTCTCCTCGGCGGCCTTCTTCTCCTTGGCCGCGTCCTTGGGGGACTTCTTCGGCGCCGCGTGGTGGGGCGCGTCCGGGTCGTAGCCGGGGATGGTGCCGTCCGCCTTGGCGATGAGGAAGAGTCCGGCCATGCCCATGTCGGAGTGACTCTGGACGTGGCAGTGGTACATCCAGGCTCCCGCGCCGACGCCCTCGCCGGCGATGAACTGGAACCCGAAGGAGTCGGCGGGGCCGGTGATCTTGTTGTCGATGACCGGGCTGGGGTCGTCGGGGCCGGTGAGCAGGCCGGTGCGGTTGTCGGCCCAGCGGTGCCCGTGCATGTGGAAGGTGTGGTAGTACTCGCCGTGCGTGATCGACAGGACCTCGATCCGGTCGCCCACCGTGGCCTCGAAGTTGGGGCTCTCGTGGCCGGGCTTGTTGTTGACCGTCATGTCGTTGAAGACGATCTGGCAGGTCTTGTCGGGCAGGATGTCGCCCTCGCGGCGGACGATGAGCCCGCCGTAGAGCCCCTGCCTGAGGCCCCCTGTGCCGTGGTCGGTGCCGACGACGTGGTCGTGGTAGTTCCAGTAACCGGCGCTGCCGGGCCGCCAGGTGCCGTCCTTGCGGCGGCCGGGGGTGTGGGTGCGCCAGGTGTAGGTGCGGGTGCCGCCCGGTTCCACGTGGCTGTTGCTGGCGCGGGTGCCGTCGCTGCTGATCTCGTAGTCGACGCCGTGCGCGTGCAGGCTGGCGTCCACGTCGAGGAGGTTGTGGAACTCGATGTGGAGGGTGTCGCCCTCGTTGAGTTCGATCAGCGGGCCGGGAATGGAGGGCTTGCCCTTCTCCAGGCCGTAGCCGGTCTGGCCGTCGCCCATCTTCTCGCAGTACATGGTGAGGTGCTTGACCTCGCCCCCGGCCGGGGCCGTCTTGGGCGGGGTGTCGGCCGCCGCCGAGGAGCCCGACATCGATGTCAGACCGCCGGTGGCGAGAACCGCTCCTCCCGCCAGGAGGCCGCGGTGGAAGCCCCGCCTGCCGATGGACCCGTTCGCCTCGCTCATCGCCTGAACTCCTAGGGAAACGTGGGGGTGTTGGGCGGGCCGACGGTGCTCCTGGGGCTCCGACGACGGCCATACGGTATCGGCGCACCCTTCGTTTATCCACACTCAGGACAAAGTTCGAGCGATTGCGGTCATAGGCCTTGGCGGCTCGCGAAAAGAGGTCTAGCTTCATCCGCGCTGTTTACTGTGACCGACGAGGGGTGGGTGAACACATGCGGTTGCTACCGCATCGGCGACCCGGCACACCAGGCGGGACACCGGGGCCACGGGGCTCCGGAGCACGAGCCGGCAGAGCCGCCGCCGGCCGTACGGCGGCCGTGGCCGTGGTCTCGGGCGCGCTGCTGACCGGCATGCTCTCCGGCGGGACGGCCAGCGCGCGGCCGTTCCCCGACGAGCCGGGCAGGACAACGATGTCTCTGCCGTCCCCGCCGGGCGGCGCCGAGACCCGGGTCCTGGTCTTCCACGGCTCGACCGGCGCCGAGGCGCCCAACGTGGAGGCGGGCATCGAGGCGATCGAGAAGATCGGCAACTCCGGCCCCGCCGAGGAGCGTTTCACCACCGAGGCCAGCTCCAACGCCTCCGTCTTCACCAACGAGCGCAAGCTCGGCCGCTACCACGCCATCGTCTTCCTCACCGGCGGCGGCGACATCCTCGACGCCGAGCAGGAGGCCGGCCTGGAGGCGTACGTCGAGGCGGGCGGCGGCTTCCTCGGCATCCACGACGCGGCCCGCACCGAGCCGTACTCCTCGTGGTTCGGCGAGCTGATCGGCGCCCGGCCCACCGCGGGCAGCGGCGACAAGGCGCAGCGGGCGACCGTCGAGGTCGGCGACCGCGTCCACCCGGCGACCAAGAGCCTGCCGCTGGAGTGGAAGCGCCCCGACAAGTGGCTGAACTGGAAGGAGAACCCGGCCGGCAAGGTCCACACGATCGCCCGGGTGCGGGAGGCCACCTACACCCCGGGCGAGGGTGCCAACGGTGCCGACCACCCCGTCTCCTGGTGCCGGGACTACGACGGCGGCCGCTCCTTCTACACCGCGATGGGCGGCACCGCGGAGAGCTTCGCCGAGGCCGACTTCCGCGACCACCTGCGCGGCGCCCTGATGTGGACGGCGCGCCTCACCCAGGCCGACTGCAAGGCGTCGATCGACGCCAACTACAAGGCGGAGCGGCTCACCAAGCCCAACCAGCCGGGGCAGAACGACCAGATCGGCGAGCCGCACGGCCTGGTCACCGCCAAGGACGGCCGGGTCTTCTACATCGGCCGCGGCGGCGCAGACGCCTCGCAGCCGGTCGTCACCGACTGGGAGGACCCCGAGGTCGGCAAGGGCCAGGGTCAGGTCCACGTCTGGGACCCGAAGACGAACGAGGTGAGCCTCGCCGCCTCGCTGACCGTCTTCGGCAACAAGGGTGGCGGCGACGAACTGGTCAAGAACGAGGAGGGACTGCTCGGCATCGAGCTGGACCCGGCGTTCGAGGACAACGGCTGGGTCTACCTGCACTACACCCCGCACTCGGAGATCGACCGGGACAAGCAGATCGGTGAGCGCCGGGTCTCCCGCTTCACCTTCGACGAGGCCTCCGGCGAGCTGGACCTCGCCTCCGAGAAGGTGCTGCTGGACTGGCCGGTCCAGATCCACAGCTGCTGCCACGCGGGTGGCGGCATGGCCTGGGACTCGGACGACAACCTGTACATCGCCACCGGCGACACCAACTCCAGCCAGTTCACCGACGGTTACTCGGGCAACAACCCGGAGCCCAACTACAAGGGCCTCTCCTTCGCCGACGCCCGCCGCACCTCGGGCAACACCAACAACCTCAACGGCAAGATCCTGCGCATCCACCCCGAGCCGGACGGCACGTACACCCTGCCGAAGGGCAACCTCTTCACCGGTGACGAGCCGGACGAGGGCGGCGGCAAGACGCGCGGCGAGATCTACGTGATGGGCGTGCGCAATCCGTCCCGGATCGCGATCGACAAGAAGACCGACACCCTCTACGCGGGCTGGGTCGGCCCGGACGCCGGTTCGCCCTCCACCACCTGGGGCCCGGCCAAGTACGACACCTTCGCCGCCATCACCGAGCCCGGCAACCACGGGTGGCCGTACTGCATGGGCAACAAGCAGCCCTACCGGGACCGCAACCTGCCCGACCCGACCAAGCCGCTCGACTGGTACGACTGCGACGCCCCGAAGAACGAGTCGCCCAACAACGACGGCCTGGTCAACCTGCCGCCGGTGACGGGCAACACCATCTGGTACTCGCCCGACGGCGGCGGCCCCGACTTCCCGCGCGACGAGAACGGGGTGCCCTCCTACGACGAGGCCGAGCAGTTCTTCCGGCTTCCGTGGCTCAAGGGCGGCGGACAGGCCGCGATGAACGGCCCCGTCTACCGCTTCGACGCCGACAGCGACAGCGACGTCAAGTGGCCGGCCTACTGGGACGGCAAGTGGTTCGTCGGCGACCTCTACGACGCCGACCAGCCGCGGCATGCCGTGCTCACCGACCCGAAGACGGTCGGCAAGGGCGGACTGCCGGTGCACGCTGAGTCGTTGAAGAAGATCGTGCCCATCGGCGAAGAGGGCATCAGGAACCTCATGGACTGGAAGTTCGGTCCGGACGGCGCCCTGTACGTCCTCGACTACGGACGCGGCTTCTTCACCTCGGACGACAAGTCGGCGCTGTGGCGCGTGACCTACACCGGCGGCGGGCCCACCCCGGCCGCCGGTGACCTGGCCGGGAAGGGGAAGTGATGAGAAGGACACGGCGGGGCGGACCCCCGCGCGTGGGCACCGCGCTGATCGCGGCACTGCTGATGCTGCTGGGGCTGACCGCCCCCGCCGCCGCCGGTGAGATCGGCGGCGGCGACCCGAAGGCGGCAGCTGAGCAGACGCTCACCTGGACCGCGGGCAACGACATCGACAAGTACCTGTCGGCGCCCACCACCGCGGCCCCCGGGCCGACCACGATCGTCTTCGAGAACAGCGAGGCGACCGGCAACACCACGTCGATGCCGCACACCCTGACGTTCGACACCGGCAACCCCGACTACAACAGCGACGTCCAGCTCAACATCCTCGCCAACCCCTCCGACGCCAACGGCGGCAAGCACACCGCCGAGGTGGTGCTCACCCCGGGCACCTACCGCTACCACTGCACCATCCCGGGCCACGGGCAGATGCAGGGCACCCTCGTGGTGAGCGAGGACGGCGGCGGCGAGGACGACACCACCGCCCCCGAGGTCACCGCCTCCGTCGACGGCCAGCAGAACGCCGACGGCGACTACATCGGCAGCGCCACCCTCGCGCTGGCCGCCACCGACGAGGGCTCCGGCGTCGACTCGGTCGAGTTCGCCCGGGGCGCCGACGGCGCCTGGGAGCCGTACGGGGAGCCGATCGTGGTGAACGAGGTCGGCGACCACGTGATCCGCTACCGCGCCACCGACAAGGCCGGGAACCAGTCGGCGGAGCAGACCGCCGAGTTCACGGTGGCCAACCCGCCGACCGACGACACCGACCCGCCCGAGACCTCGGCGACCGTCGCCGGGGACCAGGACGCGGACGGCGCGTACGTGGGCATGGCGACGGTCACCGTGACCGCCTCCGACACCGGGTCGGGCGTCAACACCATCGAGTACGCGCTCGGGGCGGACGGCGCCTGGCAGCCGTACACCGCGCCGGTGATGGTGCACGACGTCGGCGAGCACCAGTTCCGCTACCGCGCCACCGACAAGGCGGGCAACCGCTCCGAGGCGCAGACCACCGAGTTCACCGTGGTGGAGCAGCCCGCCGAGGACACCACGGCGCCGGAGGTGTCGGCCACCCTGAGCGGTGACCGCAACTCCGCCGGCGCCTACCTGGGCAGCGCCGAGGTGACGGTGAAGGCGACCGACGAGGAGTCGGGCGTCGACAAGACCGAGTACTCGCTCGACGGCGGTCCCTACCTCGCCTACGAGGACCCGGTCGTCGTCGACCGGGTGGGGCGGCACACCGTCGCCTACCGGGCCAGCGACAAGGCGGGCAACACCTCCGAGGCGCGGCAGGTGTCGTTCTCGGTGATCGGCGGCGACGTGCCCGCCCCGCCGTGCGCGGAGTTCGACGAGCGGGAGTCCGTCTTCGTCGGCGATCAGGACAGCGGCGTTCCCAACCGGATCACCAACAACCGCTGCCGGATCAACGAGCGGATCGAGGACGAGCGTGAGTGGTCCTCGAACGCGCTCTTCCTCAAGCACGTCGAGACGGTGCTGACCGCGCTCGGCAAGGAAGGCGTCCTCGACAACCGGGAGACCCGCCAGATCCGGCAGGCCGCCAAGGCCTCCGGCATCGGCAAGCCCGGCCAGACCGAGGGGTACCGCAAGCTCTTCGACGGCACCCAGAAGTCCTTCGGCCAGTGGGAGCAGGCGGGCGGCGGTGCCTTCGTCCTGAACGAGGACGGGTCCATGACCAGCTCCACCGAGGTCGAGGGCATGGGCATGCTGTGGTTCCCGGAGCGCAGGTACGACGACTTCTCGCTGAAGCTCCAGTGGCGGGACGACGCGCCGGAGGGCGGCAACGCCAACGCGGGCGTCTTCGCCCGCTTCCCGCACCCCTACGACCACCCGGAGGAGTCCCGTCCGGAGTGGGTGGCCATCAATTACGGCCATGAGCTCCAGATCCTGGACCGCCCCGACGGCGACATGTACAAGTCGGGTTCGGTCTACGGCTTCGACCGGGTCGGCCTCGGCGGCGCCGGGGTGACCCCGAAGGGCACCTGGAACGACTACGAGATCAAGGTGACCGGGCAGCACTACGAGATCTACCGCAACGGCACCCTGATCAACGAGTTCGACAACACCGGCGGCCAGTCCTTCAACCCGCCGCGTGACGACGACCCGGGCACCGACGGCCGGCGCTACGCCTCCGGCTACATCGGCCTCCAGGTCCACGGCGTCACCGACGTCATCTCGTACCGCGACATCCGCATCAAGGAGCTGTGACCCCGTCTCCCACGGAAAACCGGGGGCCGTCGGCGTTCGCGCCGACGGCCCCCTCCGCCGTGTGGGCCGCTCGCCCGGAGGACGGCGTGGGCTGGCGGGGGCGGGGCCGGGCGGTCAGGCTGGGGAGGTGGGCGCCGGGGTCCCGGTGCCCGTACGGCCGAATCCCGAGGAGCGCCGGCATGAAGCAGAACGATCCCGCGTACGGTCCTGTCGTCTTCCGTGACAAGTCGGCCGGGTACGCGTTCCTGACCCGGTCGACGGCGACCAGCGACCGGACGATCGACTGGGACGACGGCAACACCTATCCGGTGATCGACGTGGAGATCTCCTCCGAGAGCCACCCCTTCTACACCGGCAAGGCGCGCACCGTGGACAGCGAGGGCCGGGTCGCCCAGTTCGAGCGGCGCTACGGCCAGGCCGACGGGTCGGCGCCGCAGGGGCCGGGGGCGTAGGCAGCAGGTGACAGCGGGCCGGGGCGGGTGCCCCGGCCGTCGGGTCACAGCGCGGATATCCGCTCCATCAGGTGTCCGGCCACGTCTCCCTCCGCGCTGAGCACCACCCGGCAGCGGGCGCCGGGCTGGGCGGGGAAGCCGCGGTGGACCCCGCGCAGGTCGCAGATGGTCTGGCCGCGGCCGGGGCCGTCGGTGGCGTCGACGGTGACGTGCACGGTGGGGGCCAACGCGGGGGTGATGCCGCCGACGGCGACGGCGGCGGCCAGCGGGTCGTGGGCGGCGCAGCAACGGCGGCCGTAGGTGTCGGTGTAGAAGCCGTAGTAGAGGTCCAGCATCTCGCCGAGGGCGCGGGCCACCGGGCGCTCGGAGTCGAGGAGGCCCTGACGGTGGTCCTCCTCCAGAGTGTGGGTGAGCGTCACGTCCAGCGGGACGAGGGTGAGGTCCCAGGGGGCGGCGAGCACGGCCGCGGCGGCTTCGGGGTCGCCGTGGATGTTCGCCTCGGCGACGGGGGTGACGTTCCCGGACACCCGGGCGGCGCCGCCCATCACGGTGACGTCCGCGACCAGCGCGGGCAGGCCGGGCTCCAGCCGGAGCGCGGTCGCGAGGTTGGTGAGCGGGCCGGTGGCCAGCAGGCGCAGCCGTCCCGGGTGCGCGCGGGCGAGCCGGACGATCATCTCGGCGGCGGTCTCGTCCGCCGTCTCCCGCTCCGTGCGGGCCAGTTCGGCACCGCCGAGACCGTTGGTGCCGTGGATGTGCGGCACCGCTCCGCGGTAGGCGCCGGCGAGCGGCACGGCGGCGCCGACCGCGACCGGGATGTCCGTACGGCCCGCGAGCTCCAGCAGGTCGAGGGTGTTGCGGGCGGCCTGGGCCGAGTCGACGTTCCCGCTGACCGTGCCGACTCCGGCGAGCGTGACGCCGGGTGAGGCGAGCAGATAGGCCAGGGCCATCGCGTCGTCGATGCCGGTGTCGCAGTCCAGGTAGAGCAGTTCGGTGGGCCGCATGGCTGTTCCTTCTCAGTCTTTTACGGGGCGTCGCTCGGGGGGCGTCGCCCGGTCTGCTGTGTAGGGCGGTGGCGGAGGCCCGTCACATGGTGGTGGTCCTGCCGCGCGGCGGGGCGATGAACAGGCTGGTCGCCAGGGCCAGCGCGGCGACCGCGACCGCGATCCACAGGGCCGTGGCGTAGCCGCCGGCCGTCTCCTGCGCCACGAACGGGGCGACGATGGTGGTGCCCACGCTCGCCCCGATGCCGTACGCCGCGCCGTTGATGCCCGGCAGGGCGGCGGGGGCCTCCTCGGGGGAGAGGAGCACGGACAGACCGTGGATGCCGGCCATGAACAGGCCGTTGTAGGAGACCCCGAGCATGGCGACGGCCGCGAAGGCGACCCATTGGTCGAGGGGGAAGACCGCGAGCACGACCAGGCTGCCGAGGGTGAGCACCATTCCCGCGTGCAGGATCCTGAACCATCCCTGACTGGCCGCGAGCCAGCCCGCCAGCGGTGCCGAGATCAGTCCGATCAGGGCGGCCGGCACCAGGAAGAGCAGCGCCGAGTCGGCCGCCGAGAGGCCGAACCCCAGGGCGTCGTCCTGGCTGATGACCACGATCGTGAAGTTCATGACGGCGAAGACCGCGCTCAGCGTGACGACGGTGGTGGCGACGACCGGCCACACCTGGCGGGACTTCAGGTGGCGCACGGCGATCAGGGGGCTCTCGCGCCTGCTCTCGATCCGGTGGAAGCCGTAGCAGGCGACGGCGGTGGCGACCAGGTAGGCGAGGGACACGGGGCTGCCCCAGCCCTCGGACGAGCCGTTGGAGATGAAGTTGGTGACCCCGATCAGAACGGCCGCGAGCGCCGCCGCGCCCCACCAGTCCATCCGGCCCGCCGCCGGGGCCCTGTCGCTGTCGGGGACGAAGCGCGCCACGCAGACCGCCGCGACCACCCCGGTCAGCAGGGTGACGCCGAAGATGGCGCGGAACCCGAAGGCGTCCGAGAGCATCCCGCCGACGTAGCCGTCGACTCCGGCGACACCGCCGTTGATCGCGGTCACCGCCCCGAGGGAGGTGGCGAAGCCCTTGGCGTCGAGCCGTTCGTGGAGGATGACGTACGCCATCTGGAACGCCGCGCTCGCGGCACCCTGGAGCACCCGGCCCAGCAGCAGGACCGGCATGTTCGGGGCGAGGACGCAGATCAGCGTTCCCGCGCAGGCGGCCCCCAGCACCAGCAGCAGGGTCCTGCGGCGGCCGATGAAGTCGCTGTAGCGGGTGAAGACGACACCGGCGACCGAACCGGCGAGGAAGAAGAGGGAGGAGACCCGGGAGATCTCGCCCATGCCCCCGCCGAGCCGGCCGGCCATGTCCGGCAGCGCGGGGGTGACCATGCTGGCATTGAGCTGGTACGAGATCACCCCGAGCACCAGGGTGGCGACCAGCGCGAAGGCCGCCGCACCGCGCAGCGGGGCCGGGGAGGCGGCTGGGCCTCGGTCGCCGTGGCCTTGTAGGTCGGCACCCTGTGTAGCCATGAAGCCCCTCCACATCACCGTGCGTTCAAGACGATGTATGATGTTATACCTCTGGCTCTGCCATGCGTCCAGAGCTGTCCACTCTCTGGTTGGATGGGGCCTCAAAAGGCGCGGTGCCGGGGCGGGACGCCCGGGCACCGCCGCGGAGGCGGATGACAGAGCAGCGGGGTGGCGCGTGACCGTCAGTGTGGAGGAGTTCTTCGCCGAGCCGATGACGGCGCCTGTCGGCCAGCCCTTGCGGGTCGCCGTCTACACGCGGCTCGCCGCCGGCATCCGCTCCCAGGTCTTCCCGCTGGGTTCGCCGCTGCCCAAGGAGAGCGAGCTCGGTGTCCGGCTGGGCGTGAGCCGCACGGTCGTCCGCGAGGCGCTGATGCTGCTGGAGGAGGACGGGCTGATCCACACCCGGCGCGGCGTCGGCCGGTTCGTCGCGGCTCAGCTCCCCCGCGCCGGACTGGAGCGGCTGCGCCCCCTCGAGGACGCCATCGCGGCGCAGGGCCTGCCGGTCCAGGTGGAGCGGCTCCAGGCGAAGGTGCAGCGCGCCTCGGACTTCGTCGCCCAAGGTCTGCGCCTGGAGACGGACGCCGACTCCTTCTTCTGGGAGAGCCGTCTCACCCGCGCCGGAGAGCCCGTCGCACTCGTCCATGAGCACCTGCCGGCAGACGGGCGCCTGCGCGCCGTCAGCCCCGCGCTGGCGGAGCTGCTGCGCACCCCCGCGGACCCCGAGCGGACCGTGCTGGGCGCCGTGACGCGGAAACTCGGCCCGGTCTTCAACTCCGGCGAGTGCCGGATCACGGTCGGCACGGCCGACACCGCCCGGGCCGAACTGCTGGAGGTGGAGATCGGCGAGCCGTTGCTGGTCCTCACCCAGACGGCCACGCACGCGGGCCGGCCCGCGTACCTGGCGAAGTACCTGGTCCGGGCGGCGGAGCCGCTGTCCGTCCTGCAAGCGCCGCAGTCCTCGCCCTGACCCGACGGGACCCCGGTTCCGCGACGCTCCGCCCGGCGCCCGGGGAGGTGCACCGTTCCCCGGGTCAGTCCTCGTCGTCGTGGCGGGCGCGGCTGGGCTGCACGCGGCGGGGTTCGCCGGGCATCTTGGGGTGGTCGGGCGGGTAGGGCAGGTCCTCCAGGCCGTGTTCGCGGGCGTCGCGGGCGGCCAGTTCCAGGAGGGTGTCGAGGCGGTAGGCGTGGTCGTCGATGTCGGCGTGGACGTCGCCGAGGGCCGCGTAGCGGTCCTGCATGGTGAGCAGGTCGAAGTCGCGGGGGTCGGCGTCGTCCAGCTCGTCCCAGCGCAGCGGCGCGGAGACCGGGGCGTGCGGTTTCCCGCGGACGGAGTAGGCCCCGGCGATGGTCCGGTCCCGTGCGGTCTGGTTGTAGTCGACGAAGATCCGCTCGCCGCGCTCCTCCTTCCACCAGGCCGTGGTGACCTTGCCGGGCATGCGGCGCTCGACCTCGCGGCCCAGCGCGATGGCGGCCCTGCGCACCTCCACGAAGGGCTCGACCGGCTCGATCGGGACGAAGACGTGCAAGCCGCGGCCGCCGGAGGTCTTGGGCCAGCCGCGCAGGCCGTACTCGTCCAGGACCTCGCGCAGCGTCTGCGCGGCGGCGACGGCGTCGCGGAAGTCCGTGCCGGGTTGCGGGTCGAGGTCGACGCGGAGCTCGTCGGGGTGCTCGGTGTCGGGGGCGCGGACGGGCCAGGGATGGAAGGTGAGGCAGCCCAGGTTGACGGCCCACAGAACGGCGGCCGGGGACTCGGGGCAGATCTCGTCGGCGTGGCGGCCGCTGGGGAAGGAGATGCGGGCGGTGTCGAGCCAGTCGGGCTTGTTCTTCGGCGCGCGCTTCTGGTAGAAGAACTCGCCGTCCACGCCGTCGGGGAAGCGCTGGAGGGTGGTGGGCCGGCGGCGCAGGGCGCGGGTGACGCCGCCTTGGACGGCGAGGAAGTAGTGGGCGACGTCGAGCTTGGTGAAGCCGCGTTCGGGGAACCACACCTTGTCCGGGTGGGAGAGCCGCACGGTGTGGCCGTCGACCTCCAGTTGCACCGCATCCGATCCCATGCGGACACCGTAGGCCGCCAGCAGATATGCCGCATATCGGGCAGACTCGGGGTATGGACCTGCCGGTGATGCCCCCTGTGAAGCCGATGCTCGCCAAGTCCGTGGCGCGGATTCCGCCGGGGATGCAGTACGAGGCGAAGTGGGACGGCTTCCGGGCCCTGGTCTTCCGCGACGGGGCGGAGCTGGAGCTCGGCAGCAGGACCGGCAAGACGCTCACCCGGTACTTCCCCGAGCTGGTGGCGGCGCTGCTGGAACGGCTGCCTCAGCGGTGCGTGGTGGACGGCGAGATCGTGATGGCACGGGGCGGGCGGCTCGACTTCGAGCTGCTCTCCGAGCGCATCCACCCGGCCGCCTCCCGGGTGCGGATGCTGGCGGAGCGGAACCCGGCCTCCTTCGTCGCCTTCGACCTGCTCGCCCTCGACGACGAGGCACTGACCGCGCGCCCGCTGGCCGAGCGGCGGGCACAGCTGGAGGAACGGCTCGGCGAGGCGGAGCCGCCGCTGCACATCGCTCCCGCGACCCGCGACCCGGAGCTGGCGGAGCGCTGGTTCGAGCAGTTCGAGGGGGCGGGGCTGGACGGAGTGGTGGCCAAACCGCTCAACCTCGGGTACCGGCCGAACGAGCGGGTCATGTACAAGATCAAGCACGAGCGCACCGCCGACTGCGTGGTGGCCGGGTACCGCACGCACCGGGGCGGGACCGGCGTCGGCTCACTGCTGCTCGGCCTCTACGACGGTGCGGGCACCCTCCAGCACGTCGGCGTCTGCGCCGCGTTCACGGCGCGGCGCCGCACCCAGCTGGTCGGCGAGCTGGAGCCGCTGCGGCTGGAGTCGGCGGCCGACCATCCGTGGGCGGCGTGGGGCGAGGCGGCCGCCCACGAGGAGGCGCGGCTGCCGGGGGCGCCGAGCCGCTGGTCGGGGACGAAGGACCTGTCCTGGGTGCCGCTGCGCCCGGAGCGGGTCTGCGAGGTGGGGTACGACCACATGGAGGGGACGCGGTTCCGGCACACCACGCAGTTCAAGCGGTGGCGCCCGGACCGCACCCCGGAGAGCTGCACGTACGCGCAGCTCGCGGAGCCGGTCCGGTACAACCTGACGGCCGTACTGGGCGAGCGCGGCTGACCCGGCCCGTCAGGCCAGGCCCAGTTCCGCCCCCTCGCCGAGGGGGACGAAGGCGGCGGCCACCGCCTCGTCGGTGACGGCGTCCAGGGTGGCGGGCACCCACCGGGGGGCGCGGTCCTTGTCGACCACCTGGGCGCGGACGCCCTCGGCGAGGTCGGGCCAGGTCAGCGCGTGCGCGGAGACGCGGTACTCCTGGTCGAGGACCTCCTTGAGGCCGGGCAGCGCGCGGGCCCTGCGGAGTGCGGCGAGGGTGGTCTTCAGGGCGAGCGGGGAGCGGCCGCGGACCGCCTCGGCGGTCTCCTTGGCGGCGGGTTCGCCCGACTCCAGGAGCCGTTCGAGCCCCTCCTCGACGGTCGGCGCCGACCAGCAGGCGTCGATCCAGCCGCGCTGGGCGGCGAGTTCGCCGTCCGGGGCGGGGCGGGCCAGGCGGGCGACGGTCGCCGCGGCGTCCTCGGCGGGCGGGGCGTCGGACAACGCCTCGATCAGGGCGGGGAGTCCGTCGGAGGGGAGGTAGTGGTCGGCGAGGCCGCAGTGCAGGGCGTCGCCCGCGCCGACGCCCCGGCCCGTGAGGGCGAGGTGGGTGCCGAGTTCGCCGGGGGCACGGGAGAGCAGGTAGGTGCCGCCGACGTCCGGGACGAAGCCGATCCCGGTCTCGGGCATGGCCACCAGGGAGCGCTCGGTGACGACGCGGAGGCTGCCGTGGGCCGAGACACCGACGCCGCCGCCCATGACGATGCCGTCCATGAGGGCGACGTAGGGCTTCGGGTAGCGGGCGATGCGGGCGTTGAGGCGGTACTCGTCGCGCCAGAAGGCGAGGGGGGCCTCCACTTCGCCGCGCAGGGCGTCCTCCCGGATGGCCCGGACGTCGCCGCCCGCGCACAGGCCGCGCTCCCCGGCGCCGTCGATGACGACGGTGGTGACGGCCCGGTCGTGCTCCCAGGCGTCCAGGGCCTCCGCGATCCGGAGCACCATGGCGTGGTCGAGGGCGTTGAGCGCGCGGGGCCGGTTCAGGGTGATCCGGCCGACCCGCCCCTCCACGCGTACGCGAACCGCTTCCTCCGTCATCGCCGTCCCCTCTCCCGTTCCCACCAATGATCACCCCACCCTAGGCGGTGGGGCGGTCCGGCAGAAGTGCCGGTCAGAGGCGGGGGCCGGGGCCCTGGCGGGTGCCGGTGGCGCCGGAGACCCGGCGCAACAGGTCGAGGAAGGGGGTCCGTTCGTCCTCGGCGAGGGGGCCGAGGAGGTCCTGGGTCGTCCGGTGCGTGCTCTGGGGAGGGGCGGTTTCCACGCGAGCGGGCGGGCCCGGGCACGTCGCGGTCCGGCCCCGCTCAGCGCAGGCCGCGCCCCTCGCGGAGGAGGTCCCGGGCGCGGGCGGCGAGGGTGTCGGCGCCGCAGGCGCGGGCGAGGGTCAGGCCGCGGGTCAGCTCCGTCGCGTCGCGGGCGGCGATGCCGTAGGCGACCCGCGCCTGGGCGTGCTCGTAGGCGGACGGGGAGGATTCCAGGTAGGCCACGGAGCGGGCCAGCAGGCTGGCGGCGCGCTGGCCGCTCTCCAGCGCGGCGGCGCACCGCAGCGCCTCCCCTATGGCGGTGTCGGTGCCGAACCGCTCGGCCTGGCGGCGGGCGTCGGCGGCCAGTTCGGCCGCGCGGCGCGGGTCGCGGGCGGCGACCGCCTGGGCGAGGTGGAGCTGCCAGGGCGCGAGGACGGTGTTGTAGCGGTCGGTCTCGGCGGCCGCGTGCGAGGCCGCCTCCAGCTCCTC
This sequence comes from Streptomyces sp. NPDC058373, assembly GCF_042723275.1. NCBI lineage: Bacteria > Bacillati > Actinomycetota > Actinomycetes > Kitasatosporales > Streptomycetaceae > Streptomyces > Streptomyces sp. NPDC058373. The sequence goes on from NZ_JBHXJE010000025.1 coordinate 83,618, forward strand.
GATCGCCTCCTTGGTGCGGCCCTGCGCGAGGAGCAGCCGGCCGCGGACCGACTGGGCGTCGGGCAGGATCAGTGTCGACGGATAGGGCGGGCCGAAGTGGTAGCGGTCGGCGATCTCCTGGGCCTTGCCGAGGTGGCCGCGGCAGAGCAGCGTGTCGATGAGCATGCAGGCGGCGTCCCAGTGCATGGGCAGCTCCTCGCCGACCCGGTCGGCGAGCCTGAGGCTCTCCCGCAGGAAGCCCTCGGCCTCGACCAGCCGGCCGCGCCGGCGGTGGACGTAGCCGACGAAGGCGTGGGCGATGGCGAGGTGGCCGCCGCTCCAGCCGGAGATCTCGTAGATCCGCAGGGCTTCGCCGAAGAGGGCCTCGGCGCGGTCGAGGCGGTCGGCGAAGAGGTAGCTGCCGCCGAGCATGATGAGGAGTTCGAAGCTCCACTCGGTGTCGGTCCAGCCGAGGCCGGGGGCGAGGCGGCCGTTGACGAGGGCGCGGTCGCAGAGTTCCACGACGAGTTCGGCGTTCTCGCCGCGCGTCATGGCGTCGAAGGCGCGGAGGATGAGCAGGGCGCGCTCGGAGTTGTCGCGCCCGGTCAGCGGCTGGGCGATCTCGCGCAGGACGCGGGAGCGTTCGAGGGCGTCGGCCTCGCCGGTGTGGATGCCCTCCCACATGTAGTGGACGGCCTGGAGGCGCATCCGGTCGGGGCCGGGCTCCAGCCGGGCGGCCTCCCGTTCGATGGTGTGCACGGCGTCGCTGACGTGGCCGAGGTGGACCAGCGCCTGCGAGAGGCGGCAGACGGCGTCGATGCGGGTGCTCGGCGCGAGGCCGTCCATGGCGAGGGCGGCGCGCAGGTGGGCGACGGTTCCGTGGGGCGAGGTGAGCAGGGCGGCGCAGCCGAGTTCGTAGAGCACGGTGGCGTGCGTCTCGGGCAGCGGGGGCTCGGCCAGCGCCCGCTCCAGGCAGCGGTAGGCGGCCTCGGGGGCACCGACGGCGAGGTGTTCGCGGGCGGCGCGGCGCAGTTGGTCGACGATCTCCGGGTCGTCGTCGGGGTGCACCTCCAGCAGGTGGCGGGAGGCTTCGGCGGCGCTGCGCCCGGAGCGGCTGACGGCCCAGGCGGCCTGGCCGTGCAGGGCGGTGCGGGAGGCCGGGGGTACGGACTGGTAGACGGCGGTGGCGATCAGCGGGTGGACGAATTCGAGGGCGTCGTCGCCGCCGGTGAGGATCCGGGCCTCGCGCAGCAGGCGGGCGCAGTGGGCGGCGTCGTCCTTGCCGAGGCCGGTGAGTTCGGCGGCCAGCCGCAGGGTGATGCTGGTGCCGAGGACGGCGGCGGACCAGGCGAGGCGGGTGGCGTCGGTGCCGAGCGCTTCGAGGGTGGCGACCAGGCCGTCACCGCGCGCCTTGGCGTTGAGTTCGCGCAGGGCGGCGGCGGTCGACTCGACCGGTTCCATCCCGGCGCCCCGGACCTTGGCGAGGAGTTCGACGGTCTCGTACGGGTTTCCGCCGGTGACGGCCCAGACCTCGCGGCAGAACGGGTCGTCCGCGCGGGGGCCGAGCGTGGCGCGGGTGAGCCCGGCGGTGGCGTCGGGGGTGAAGGCGGTGAGGGTGGCGAGGCTGGTGCCGGGGCGCGCCGCCCGGCCCACGGTCTCCAGGTGGCGGGCGCTCTCGCCGGTCGCCTCGTCGTCCCGGTGGGCGACGACGAGCAGCACGGGCAGCTCGTCCAGGCGCTGGGTGAACGCGGCGAGCCAGCGCAGGGACTCCTGGTCGGCCCAGTGGGCGTCGTCGATGACGAGGATGAGCGGCCAGTGGAGCGTGACGAGGCGGCTGACGGCGGCGACCAGCCCGTCGACCACGCCCTGCGGGTCGGCCTGGCGGCCGCCGGGCTGGGCGATGCCGAGGGCGGGGCCCACGATGTCGTACCAGTCGCCGAGGTACTCGCGGGCCTCGACGGGTCCGAGGGAGACCAGGGCCGGCTGGAGGAGCTGGCGCACCACGTGGAAGGGGACGGAGGTGACGGTCTCGCCTGCGCGCGCCGTCCAGACCGTGCAGCGGCCGGCGGCGATCCGCCGGACCTCGCCGAGCACGGCTGTCTTGCCGATGCCCGCCTCGCCGGTGAAGACCAGGAGGCCACCGGTGCTCCGCCCCTCGCAGAGCCCGTCGACCGCGGCGGTGACGGCGGCGAGTTCCGCGTCCCGCTCCCAGAGCGGTCCGGACGGTACGGCCTCCGCGTGCTCCCGTGCCATGCCGCTCCTCCCCCGTCAGATCGCGGTCCGGCGCCCGGACCTGGCTGCGCTGCGGCTCCGAGCGTAGCCAACGGCACGCGCCCCTGGTGCACACTCCGTGCGTTCACTGGTGCGGGGGGTGAAGCATCGGGCGGCAATCAGGGGCATTGGCGGCATTCGGGACGGACGGTCGGCGTCTGACCCGCGAAGTGGCGTGGCCGTGCCCGCATTTCGCCCCGCCCCCTCTCATGACTCCCTCACTCCGGGCTCATACTGTGGCGCCCATGACACAGGTGACTCCCCCCGGCTGGTACCCCGATCCCGGCCACGCAGGTGACGGCCCCCGCCAGGAACGCTGGTGGGACGGCGGACGGTGGACGGAGAGCCTCCGCCCGGCGGGGGCCCCGGCTGCGCCGGCCGGCGCGCCGACCGCTCCCGGCTGGGGCGGTCCGGCCCCCTGGGGCCCCGGCGGGCCCGGACCCGGGCAGCCGTACGGTCCGCCGCCGAAGGGCCGGCGGACGGCGCGGACGGCGGTCGCGGCGGTGGTCGGCCTGGTGGTGCTCGCCGGGATCGGCGGCGGCGTGTACGCGTTGACCCAGGGCGGCTCGGGCGACCGGGCCTCCCAGGGGCCGCGCGACGACGCGCCGCAGGAGCGGAAGGGGCCCGGTGACGGCGCGGCCGACGCGGCGACCGACGGGGTGAGCGGGATAAGCCTGCCGGTGCTGGAAGGGTGGACCGGGACGTCCGGGGAGGCGGGGGCGAGCGTGACGACGACTCCGTACCCGTGCCCGGGGACGCCGGAGCAGACCTGCGTGCGCAGCGGGGCCTTCTCGATGCCCGCGCAGGCGGCCGGGGTGAAGGAGAGGACGGCGCGCGCCACGGCGGAGGCAGACATCGAGGCCAACGCCGAGGAGGCGTACGGCGGCCGGACGTACGGGAAGATCACCTCGCACGAGGAGGTGGCCGCCAAGGCGGTGACGGTGGCCGGGGAACGCGGGTACCTGGTCCGCTGGAAGGTGGAGACGGAGGCGGGCGTCGACGGGTACGTGCAGTCCCTCGCGTTCCCCTCCCCCGCCTCCCCGCAGCTGATGGTGCTGGTCCGTTTCGGCCTGGACGACCACCCGAAGGCCCCCAGGCCGACCGTGCTGGACCAGATACCCCGGGCGATACAGAAGGCCGAGCTGGGGTCGGGGCCCGGCCGGGAGGTCTGAGCCACCTGGTCCCGGGGTTGGGTCTCGGGGGTGTCTTCACAGTCCTGTGCGGTGTCCGCGGTGTCCGGTGCGTGCGCTCGGCGCGCCGGGCGGAAGTCCTCGTACTGGACATACTCGGGCTTCGGCCCGGTGCGGCGAGAGTACGTGCCGGACACCGTGGGCGCCGTGCGGGGCTCTGAAGACACCCCCGAGGGGCTGGGGAGAAAGGGCTCGCCTCCAGGGCCCCGGGGGCCTGGCGCAGCTCCGGACGCGGGTCGGGGCCGCGCCTGGTCCTGGGCCGACGCGAGCCCGGAGGGGCAGGGCAGGCGCCCTCGGAACGACGGCCCGCGTGAGGGTCGTCCACGCCCCCCGGACCGGGGTTCCGCACCCGGCCGGGTCCGGCCCCGCCCGGTGGGCAGGAGGCCGGGCGGGGCTCCCTCCGCTCAGAGGAGTCCCCGCCCGGTCCTGCGGCGCGCCGCGCCCGTCCCCACGGAGCGGCGCCTCGGGCCGTCGTCCCTCATCCGCGAGGACGGCGGCCCCGTCTCTCATCCCCCGTCGGCTCCCGCGCCGCCGGGGGAGACCCGGGCGGGCGCGGTGACGCCCAGCGCGGGCAGGATACAGATGTCGACAAAGCGCTGAAGGTATGCGGTGTCCTCGGCGGCGTGGGGCCTGCGGCCCTCCAGGACCGGCCGGACCCGCAGGACGCCGAAGACCTGTGCGGCGACGAACTCCCGGGCGGGATGACCGGCGGGGATCTCCCCGCGCTCCTCGGCCCGGTCCAGCATGGTGTCGATCATGCCGACCTCGGGGTGGATCAGCGCTTCGCGCAGCGCCTGCTGGAGGTCCTCGTCCTGGAGCACGGCGTGGGCGAGCGCCTGCACCAGGAGGCTGTCGCGGTCGCCGCGCTCCGCCCCGGCGCGCGCGGCCTCGCGGAGATCCCCGGCGAGCGAGCCGGTGTCGATCCCGGAGAAGCGGACGCAGCGCTGGGCGCGCAGGGCGGCGGCGACGAGCTGGGGCTTGCTGCCCCACTGGCGGTAGAGGGTGGACTTGCCGCAGCGGGTGCGGGCCGCGACGCCCTCCATGGTCAGGGCTTCGTAACCGCTCTCGCGGAGCAGGTCGAGAGTGGCCTCGTACAGCTCGCGCTCGCGCTCGGGGGTGATCTTGGAGCGGGGGGAGGAGAGCCCGCTGCGCTCTTCACTCTGCGACGTCATACGCCAACCCTCTCGCCTCGCGATGGCGGGCCGCTGCCGGACGGACCGAGAAGGCCCCTTTCCCGCCACACAACCCATCGATACGCCAGTGTACCGATACGTTCGCGTATCGGTACACTGGCGTATCGATCCGGCCGCCGACCCGACCGCATCCGCCGACCGCACCACATCCACACCTTCAGCAAAGGGGCCGGGGCATGACAGCCCGTTCCGCGCCTGCCGCGGAGGACCGGCCGGACCTCGCGTCCCGGCCACCGCTCGTCCGCGAGCTCCTCCTCGTCGCCGGACTCTTCCTCGTCTACAAGTGCGGCCGCCTGCTCGCCGCCGGCGAGACCGCCACGGCCTTCCACCACGCCGACGGCGTCTGGCACGCCGAGCGCGCCCTGGGCCTCCCCGACGAGGGCACCGTCCAAGCCCTCCTGCTGCACAGCGACACCCTGGTGCGGATCGCCAACACGTACTACGCCACGGTCCACTTCCCGGCGACCGCGCTCTTCCTCGCCTGGCTGTACTGGCGCAGGCCCCGCCACTACCTGTGGTCCCGGCGCGTCCTGGCGGTCGTGACCGGCGCCGCCCTCGTCCTGCACCTGCTGGTGCCCCTGGCCCCACCCCGCATGCTCGACGCGGCCGGGCTGGTCGACACCGGCCAGGTCTACGGCCCCACGGTGTACGGCGCGGCACCGGAGGCCGATCCGCTGGCCAACCAGTTCGCGGCGATGCCCTCCCTGCACTTCGGCTGGGCGCTGATGGTCGCCGTCGGCCTGATCGCCGCCACCCGCTCCCGATGGCGGTACCTGTGGCTGCTCCACCCCGCCCTCACCCTGCTCGTCGTGGTCGGCACCGCCAACCACTACTGGCTCGACGCCCTGGCCGCCACCGGCCTGCTCGCCGCCGCCCTCGGCGGCGTCCGGCTGTCAGAGACGGCCGCCTCGCGGGGGCACCTGCTCGGGCGCGCCCCCCTGCCGGGCGGCCCCCGATGACCGTCGATGTGGCCGTCGCGGTCGCCGTCTCCCTGGTCTCCGCGCTGGCCTACGCCGCCGCCGCGGTCGCCCAGGAACGCCTCGCCGCGCGCACCGTGCCGGACGGCGTCCGGCGGCTGCCGCGCCTGCTGGCCACCGGGACCTGGTGGGGCGCGGTCGGCCTCAACGCCACCGGAGCGCTGCTGCACGTCGTCGCCCTGCGGTTCGGGCCGCTCACCCTGGTGCAGCCGCTCGGCGCGCTCACCCTGGTGGCTGCGGTCCCGCTGGGCGCGCGGTACGCGGGCCGCCGGGTGGCCCGGCTCGAATGGCGCGGCGCGCTGCTCACCCTCGGCGGACTCGCCCTGCTGATGTTCGCCGCCTCCGGGCCCGCCCCCGAGGACAGCCTCACCCTGGGCGAGGCGCTGGCGGTCGGTGCCACGAGCCTGCTGCTGATCGGCGCGCTCGGCAGGCCGGGCCGGGGTCCGGGACTGCGCCACGCCACGGCGTCGGGGATCGCCTCCGGCATCGCCTCGGCGCTCACCCAGACGGTCACCGTCGCCCTGGCCGAACCGGGGCGGGCGACGCCACCCCTCGCCCAGACCGGCCTGGTCGCCCTGCTGGTCGCCGCCTTCGCCACGGCCGGGCTGCTGCTGGCGCAGAGCGCGTACCGGTCCGGGCTCGGCGCACCCCTGGCCGTCGTCACGCTGGCCAACCCGGTGGCCGCCTCGGTCGTCGGCCTGACCCTGCTCGGCGAACGGCTCCAGGGCGGAGCAGCGGGGGTGCTGCCCGCGCTGGCCGGGGCGCTGGTCGCGGGGCGCGGCGTGGTGGCGCTGAGCCGGGCGGCGGCGCGGGCGCCGGGGGCGCTCCGGGAGGCGGAGGACGCCGGGGGCGCGGGGCCGGACGCGGGCTCGGCGGGGGCGC
>NZ_JBHXJE010000026.1:0-89055 GCF_042723275.1 Streptomyces sp. NPDC058373
GTGGGCGGGGCCGGTTTTCGGGGACGGCGGAGCGCGTGGCGCCCGGCCTTCCCCGGCGAGCGCGCGCCCGAAGTGACGCCCCGTCGGCACCCTCGACCCGCGATGACGACCCGCCGCTGTGCGGAGCCACCGTCCGTTGACGTTCTCGTCAAACGTCCGTGGAGGCCCCGCTGGAAGACTCCAGCGGGGCCTCCATATTTCAATTCCTATCACCCTCGAAGGTGGGTTGGCTACTCCGGTGAGATTCGCTGAATAACCGGGTTTTCCGACAATCCAGGAATCTCCGCGACCAACCGCGAATGCGCTTCCCGAAGGAAACTAAGCACTTCACCCACGAGCTCTTCACGTTCCACGGCTCCGCGCATTGGATGCTTCGATGAACTCACCGCAACCAGATCGCCATCTTGGCACAGATGAATCACCTCTTCGCTTTCAGTGAAACCGAATGCGGCATCTTCACCTGACGAAATGCGCTTCACCGCACCAGAGAGAGACAAGGCCAGGTCGACGAGAGTCACAAATCTCTTCTTTGAGACGATCTCAACGTCGCCAACCATCAGTTCGAAAGTCACCCCAAAGCACTTGTAGCGGAGGTCCATTTCGCTGATTGCGGCCGGATCGCCCCGCTTGGCAGCGTCCCAGGTCTTGGTCCAGGCTGAACCCGACTCCGGGAGACAGAAGGAGAGTTGAATCACGCTTTTCCTCGCTTGCTAATCACTAGTACGGAAATGCCGTCACGACTTTTCCTTCGTTAACGATTACGCGGACACCCGTTAGCTCTCCTCCACCATTCGCCGGGCCCGCCCTCCCGACAGTATTGCCGAAATCCCACTCATAGATTTGACCAGGCCGCGCCTCGCCTGTAACAGGGTCCGGCGTATTAGGCTTCGGCGTTCCCCGGTTAATAGTGTCGGCTATTCGCTGGCGAACGTGCTTCGCCTTACCGGTGAAGATCCCAGCGGCATCGTCCACCAGTGCACCTCCAGGCCGGTGACGGTCCACGATGTGCTGCCAGTCCCCGTTTTCCAGCGCCGCGGTTCCACACAGGCCATCCGAATTGTGCACCAGGACCGGCGTCTCGCCCGCCAGCACATAGTACGTGTGGATGCCCTCAATAGTGAGGTTGTAGGTCGTCGCATTCTCGGTGTAGTGGCGCGTGCCGACCACGGATACGACGTCTCCGCTGTCCGTCCGCAGTTCCATGCCATGCTGGAGCTCGCCCGCTTCAATCCATTTTTTCTCTGTTTCCACCCAGAAGGGGTGTTCATGTGTTGCCGTGATCTCCTCTTCACCCTTGTGCGTGGAGAGGGTAATGGCAACGAAATGCTTATCATCCTCGGTGATGATAGTGGCGGTAACTTCGCGCGGTGAGCTCTCCCCCGTGAGCGGATCGGTTGCTAGTACCTTGTCACCGGTTTGCACATCCTCGATGGCCTTGGACGACCCGCCCGCCATCAGGATTAGAGTCCCCGCAAGGAAGCACTTTCTACATCTGGAGAATACTTCCTGGAGTTTCCCGAGTACCTTCTCCAGCGCCTTAGACGTACCCTTCGCCGTCTTGGCGCCGGGAAGATCGGCGAGGGCCCAACCGCACGAGGATAGCTTCTCTCCGTTCCAACATTCCTCCCAGGATTGACTATCCGGCATAGTGAACTCGTGGATTACCCCTTTACCTTGGTCAAGGAACCCCATGGTGTCTCGCTGGCAAGTGCCACCTACTGTGCAGAATTCCCTATCGGCAGCCGGCGTGAAGAACCATTTGACGAACCCTAGGATCTTGTCGCCGATACTTGGGATGTTTGACCCGACGGGTGAAGGGGGCGGGGCGGAGTCTTCCTTGGGCTTGGGCTTGGGCTTGGGCTTGGGCTTGCTTCCGCCGACGGGGTACCGGATGTTGCAGGCTTCGTCCGCGCACTGCTCCAGGAGACCTGAGGGGTCGGAGAAGGTGGTGGGATTGTTGCTGCTGTAGCTGTAGCCATTTATCTGTTGGGGGCTGGAGAGATCCATGATCGGGTCAGCGGAGATGAACCGGCCGATCGTCGGGTCGTATTCTCGGGCGCCTAGGTGGACAAGACCTGTGGTGTCGGTGTTGTCGGTGCCGCCGACGTAGCCCTTCGTTCCTGGCCAGGTGCCGGTCGCGTTGCCTCGAGGGCCGCCGAAGGGCAGGGTGCGACGCTCGGAGAGTTCCAAGGTGTCGGCGGTGATGGCCAGTTGGCCGGTGCCGAGGTGGTCGGCGACGGTGAAGGAGATCTTTCCGTTGTCGGTCTGGACGGCTTGGCTTCCATTGCCGAGGTCGAGGTATCGGGTGGCTGTCGGCTGACTGCCGTTCTTGGGCAGGACGAGCTCGGTGTTGCCGACGGTGAGCGTGGTGCGGTCCGGTCCGCGTTCGATCAGTCGGTTGCCTTCGGCGTCGTAGAGGTACTCGGTGATGTCGTCGGGTTTTCCTTCGACGGGTTGCGCGATCTTGCTCAGGTGTCCCTCGGGGTCCCAGGTCAGCTTCTGGCGATCGCCTCGTATGAGCCGCTCGGTGGTGTTTCCGTTGGCGTCGTAGGCGTAGCTGGTCCGGGATGTGCCGTGTGGGCCGGCCTCGTTGACTTCGGTGAGGGTGTGGGGCTGAGAGATGCCGGCCTGGGGGTAGGTGTAAACGCGCTTGGTGTCCTTGGTGCTTTCACCGCTCAGATCGTGCAGGGTCTCGGAGGTGCGGTTGCCGGTCTTGTCGTAGGCGTAGGAGTGCCAGTAGGGAGCGACACCACCAGTCACTTCCTGAGAGGCCTGGTCGGCACAGGTGGTGTCGGCCTCTGTCCATGCTTCACTCAAACGCCTCAGGTGGTCGTAGGTGAAGCATTGAGTGTCGGTGCCGGCTCGCGAGGTGCCGGCTACGGAGAGGACGTTGCCGGCTTGGTCGTAGCTGTAGGTGTTGCTGCGGTCGACCCCGACAGCGTTCTCGCGGTCGACGCGTGAGCTGGCCAGGCGTTGAGTCCCGCGCTCGTAGCTGTTGGTGATTTGGGCCTTTTGGGAGCCGGCGGCGGTGGAGGAGTAGGTGCTGATGAGCGGTTTGCCGAGGTGGCTGTAGGTGGTGTTGGTGCGGAAGCCATCACCTAGTAGGGCAATGGGCCGTTGCACCTCGTCGTAGGTGTAGGCGTAGGAACCGCCGGGCAGGGAGCCGGCGGCCGAGTAGGAAACGCCAGCGATGGCGCCGTTGGGCTTGTACTGCGTGCTGGCCGAGTAGGTCCCTTGAAGGGCTTTCTCGGATGCGGGAATGACGATGGCGGTGCGAAGCGGACGGTAGAGCGGGTCGTACTGCGTGATACGGCTGGTGTACGCGTTGCCGTCGACGTACCGAGTCGAGGAAGTGAGCTGGCCCTTGGCTCCGGCGATGGTGTCGTAGAGCCAGGAGACACGCAGGTTGCCGGTGGCGTCGCCGTCGCGCAGCTCGGTTTGTCGGCCGAGCTGGTCGTATACCCGGTAAAGGGTGTCCCCGTTGGCGTCCTTGGTGGTGAGCAGACGGTCGCGCGCGTCATAGGTGGAGGTGGTGGTTCCGGTGTCTGGGTCAGTTTTCTTCGTCTGGTTGCCGCGGAGGTCGTAGGTGTAGGTCCACTGATTGCCTGCGGGGTCGGTTACCTTGCTCAGTTCACCGGAGGGGGTGTGGGTGTAGGTGGTGGTGTCGTATTCGCCTGCGCTGGTGTTGCGGCTGTGGTGCTGGCGCAGTTCGGTGGTGCGGCCGCGTGCATCGGTGAGGGTGGTGGCGGCGTTTGCGCCGATCGGAGGGATGACCGTGGTGCGATCGCCTCCGTGGATGGTCTCGATGGTGCCGAGGACTTTGCCGGGTTCCGCGTTGCCGGCGATGTGGCGCGATTCGGTCTCGCGGTTGAGCCCGTCGTAGGTGTGGTGCATCTGCGATTCGACACTGCGAGCTTCGTCGGGCTTGAAGAGCTCACCATCGCTAGCTTCGACGGTGTAGTAGGGCTCGAATGTCGCTCTCTTCAGGCCGCGTTCGTCGTAGAAGGTGTCGCTCAGCAGGCGGCCGCCGTCGGGGCCGGGGGCCTGGGTCTGACGGGGGCGGAGCAGTCCGTCGTAGAGCTCATAGGTGGCAGCTTGTTTGCCGTCGGTGTCCAGGGTGCTGGTGCGGACGGTTGCGATCTTTCCCTCTTCGATCCGGTAGTCGAAGTCGTAGTGGGGGGCCTGTCCGGTCTTTCGGTCGGGCAGCCAGATCTTGTCGGCGCGGCCGAGGGCGTCATAGGTGAAGTTCTTGGTCTTGCCGTTGGTGTCCTTCTGGCTGGTCGGCTCGCCGCGTAGCGGGTCGAACGTGGTGGTGGTGGTCTGGGCGGAAGCTGCGTCTCCGGCGCGGGCAGGTGGGGTGGTGGTGGTGACTGTGGTGGCTATGCCGGTTGCGGGGGTGTAAAAGGTGGTCTTGGTCAGTCCGTCCTTGCGGATGGTGCGTGTGGGGGTGCCGCTCTCGGTGACAGCTACGTCCGCGCTGATGTCAGTGGCGGTGAGCTGGCGTCCGTGGGAGTCGTAGGTCGTTGCCGCCTCTTGGTAGGTGGCCGTGGTCCCGTTATGTCCGGCGATGGAGGCAACCGTCGTGGGGTCGCCCTTGGTAGGTGCTGCGCCGTAGCCGAGGCCGTCGTAGGCGGTTCGCGTGTCGGCCATGACGTGCTTGCTGCGGTCAGGAGTGGTTCCGCAGGCAACGGCGACGGTCTCCACGCGCGAGGGAAGCGTGAGGATGTTGCTCTCGGTGTTGGTGGCGTACGTTGTGCGGGTGCACTGGTCGTCGCTGGTGGTGGCGGTGTCGCCCTGGTCGTCGATCTTGGTGACGCGGCCGGCGACCGTGTCGTAGGTGGTGGCGGTCACCGTGGTGCGCCACTTCTGGCCGGCCCCGTTGTCGAGGGAGGTCCAGGACTTGGTGTGGGAGGTGCCGGTGAAGTTGGCGGTGATGGTTCCCCAGTCGCGCTTCTTCTTCGCCGTCTCGTGGTGCCAGGGTCGGTCCACCGTCTTGTGAAGGATCTTGCCGCCGGGGCCCGAGAAGGTCACGGTCTTGTAGGCGTGCCCGGCTGCCGACTCGTGGTCGGTGATGGGGTCTCCCTCGCCTTCGCCGAGGGAGACGGTCACTTTCTTGGTGTCGGTGCTCTCCTTGTCCTTACTGGTGCGGTCACCGTCCATGCCGCGCAGGAAGTAGGTGTCCTCCTGGGTCTTCACCGCGGAGGCGCCGCCCTCGCCGCCGGTCTTGGTGCGGACGTGGCCGTAGCCGCGCCACTGGGCCCAGGTCTTGTACTTCTCCTTGGTCAGGCCCTCGTCGTCGTCGAAGTGCCAGGCGGCGTCGCCGAGGTACTCGTAGGCGGTGACGGCGTCAGGGGCGCCGCCGGTGCGGTCGCGAGCGGTGACAGAGGTGACGACGTACTTGTTGAACCAGTGGGTTTCGACGGGTTCGGTGTCGGAGCCGCCGAGCATCTGGGGAAAGCAGCGGGTGGTGTTGGTCTGGGGCTTGGGGGTGGAGGTGTGCGAGCAGACGGGGGCGGAGTAACCGACGTCTGTCTGTCCGCCGTACTCGTCCGCGATGGTCGACAGGCGTGCCTTGACGTAAGGGGCGTAGCCATCGCCGGTCTTGTCGAGACGGTTTTCGAGCTGGGTGTAGGCGAAGGTGGTCTTCGGCAGGGTGACCGGGGTGTCGGCGGTATGGCCGGTGCGCTGGATGGAGTCCAGGAGGAGCTGGTAATCGATGTCGGCCTGGCCCCAGCGATGACCGAGCTTCCAGGAGTCGACCTTCTCGTAGCCGCTGCCGTTGAGGACCTGAGTCGTGACCTCGGTGAGGCGCTTCCGGGTCCAGAAGGTGGGTGCGAGGCGTCCCTTGTCACAGTCGCTCGCCTCCGGGCAGTTCATGTCCCAGGGCGTGTCGTACCAGTAGAAGGAGTCCTCCGATATGGAGGAGCAGTCGGTGCTGCTGTTCGGGATGCAGCGCTCGGAGCTGGTGAAGTCGACCTTGGCCAGCGCCTTGGTGCCGTATATCGAGTCGGACTTGAGGCCGTACTCGATGCGGTCGAGGTAGCCGCCGCGGACGTAGCGGGTGTTGTCCTTGGGCTCAAGGTTGCGGCCGTAGGAGTTCTTCTCCTGGTCGTAGTAGTAGGCGATGGCGTTGCCGTGGGTGTCGACGGCGTAATCGAGGTTCCAGCGCCAAGCTTGCTGGCACCAGGAGTCCTTGAACGTGGACTTGTGACATTCCTCGCCAGCGTCGTCGCCGTAGACGGGGACGGTCCAGGTCGAGTCGGTGGTTTCTTTGCCGTCGGCCCAGCCGGGGAGGCGGTTGTAGCCGAAGTAGAAGCGGTTGCCCGTCGGGTCGGTGACGCGCCAGTACTCGCCGTCGTTGTCGCCGTTGCCGCGGTTGGTGGACCGCAGTCGGGTGACGAGGGTGCCGTCGTCGTCCTGGAGTTTGAACTCGTCCTTGGTGCCTGTGGGGACGAGTTCGCCGCCCTTGCCGTTGAAGGTGATGAAGGCGTTGTCGTAGCCCCAGCACAGGTCGCCGGGCTTGTTGACGCCGTCGTCGGCTTTCTGGCCGTCGTCGGCGCACGCCTTGTAGCGGCGTTCGATGGAGCCGGGCCAGTATTCGAAGCCGTCGCCGGCCCAGGAGGACTGGTTGTTGCTGTTGCCTGTGCGGCCGTCGATCGTGCCTGAGGAGTAGGAGAGTCCCACCTGGGGGGTCATGTCGCCGGGGACCGAGGGCACAGGGAAGCCGTAGGACCAGCTGAAGTCACCGGTGTTGAGGTTGGTGCTCCAGGTGGAGGAGGCGGCCAGCGGGGTGGCCTTGTAATCGCCTGTCTCTCCCTCGTCGTCGGCGACAGCGGCGAGGATGGTGGGCGATCCCGCTCGGACGGTGACGGCTGGTGCGGTGAGGGTGCGTGTCTCGGTGTCGTTCTGCGTGCTAACGGGAGTCGGGTCCGGGCAGTCACTCTTGCCGGGTGCTTCCAGGACACAGGCGGGAAGCTCCACCAGGGTCAGGCGAGCCCCGTATCCACCGCCGTATCCCTCGGCGAACGAGGAGTAGTCCAGGGAGGCGCCGACGGTGCCGTCGCTCTTGGCGTCGGAGGCCTCGACGGTGAACAGGACACCGTCGACGCCGGCCTTTTCCGCGGCGGACCGGGAGAGCACCCGGGCTTCGAAGGAGCCTCCGGTGGCGGTCTTACTTGTCTGCTCGCTGGCCGTGTTCAGGCGCAGGGGCAAGCCCTTTGCCTTGACCGGTGCGCCGGCACTTTTGCTGGGCTGCTGGAGAGTGACCACTGCGGCGCCGGCCTGTGGCCATTCGGCTGCCGGAGCCTCGAAAGGTGTCTTGGGCCCCTTTTCGACCGTTCGGGCGAGGACCTTCTTGGCCGAGGTGCCGTCGACGGGCTTGTCCGGCTCCACCGCGCCGGGCAGTTTCTGGCCGGCCTCGGCCGGGGCGGCCACGATGGCTTGAAGGAGGGTCGCGGTCATGACCGCGGAGGTCACCAAGGCGACTCTTCGCCGCAGAGCTGATACGCGCCGTGAGCGCGTTCGGGCATGCATAAGACCTTCTCGATTCTCATCGGATGGTGAGCCGCGGAGAGGCGGACACCGGAAAGGGGCAGCAGATGCGGAAAGGTGACTGCCTTCCCCCTGTGCGACCGGATGGGTACCGGCCGCACAGGGGAAGCGGGTCAGGTGTTAGTCGCCGGGCACGACGGTCGGGATGTCGTAGATGCTGGCGGCGAGCTTGGCGACCTGGTCCTCGTCCAGTACTCCCTGGAAGAGCCAGGTGTCGTCGACCAGACCGGGGAAGCGGCCGGCGTCCGAGCCGTCGTGGGCGGAGCGTCCGATCTGGAGCGATGTCGCCTTGAAGGTGAGGGCGTTCTCCGCCCACGGCACCAGGTCCTCGCAGGAAGCGTTGTCCCCGTCGCCGTCCCCGTCGGCGTCCGCACAGGCGATCTCGGTCAGCAGGCCGTTGACGTACAGGCGGGCCTCACGCTTGAACCCGTCGTAGGTCAGGGTCAGGTGATTCCAGAGGCCGACGTCATAGAACTCACCCGCCTGCACCCTCACCACGGTCGCCTGGGTGGTGTCCTCCTCGCCGATCTTCAGTTCCCAGTGACCGGGACCGTTGTCGGGCGAGACGGGGTCAGGCACGTAGCCAACGGTGAAGGCTCCACGCTTGGTGCCGTCGGCGCTGGCCAGGGTGACGGGCTTCTCCGGCGTCGCCGAGGCCTGTGCCCAGGTAGCGAAGGTGAAGCTGCCTGTGGTGTCGACAGGGACGGCGTTGAGCGACGCGTAACCGCTCGTCCCGTCCAGGACCAGTGCCCCCAGCTCGCCGAGCGTCTCGGTCGCTCCCGCGAACTCGTCGAGACTCGCTCCTCCGTTGAGCGTCAGAGCGGCACCCTTGGCAACCTCGTTGGGCGTGGTGGCCGGGCTGGTGCTCGTGGCGGTGTCGTACTTCCAGCGGGCCTTGACCAGGGGCCGCTGCTTGTAGACCTGCTGCACTTCCTCCGCGGAGACGGTGCGGTCGAAGAGCCGGACGTCGTCGATGGTGCCCGGGAAGTGGTTGTCGACCGCGCCGCTGTACTGCCCGGCGCCGATGAACATCGACTGGTCGGCGTAGAAGGCCCCGTCGAGCGGAGTGCTGCCGGCCTTCGTGCCGTTGACGTAGAGCGTCAGCGTGTTGGCGACGACGTCGTGCACGCCGGCGAGATGCACCCAGGTGTCGTCCCGGTACTCGTACTCGTCGGGCTGCATGGCGCGGATGACCTTGGCATCGGCGGAGTCGGAAGAGTACTGGTTGAACGCCCAGCGCTTGTGGGCCTCGGAGTAGTAGAGCTCGAAACCGGGCCGCTCCCGCCCGGCCTGGGCTGCGATGATCGCCGCCTTGGTCGGCTTCTTGTCGAGTTTGGCCCAGGTCATCACCGCGAAGCTGCGGGAGGTGTTGACGTGGGGGCCGCTGGTCTTGCCGATGCGGCCGTACCCGTTTGTGCCGTTGAAGCGGGCGGCTGTACCGGCCACGCCCTCCACTCCCGTAGTCACGCCGCCGTGGAAGTCGGCCGGCAGCACCCCGCCCTGGCCCCGTAGGCCCTTGGCCAGAGCAGTGGACTCGACGGTGTCGTCCATCTCGAAGACAGCGGTGGCAGGACGTCCGGGATCACCGACCCGCTCGTGGCGGCCGAGCTTGCCCACCTCGTTGGCAGTGATCCGCTTGTCGAAGATCTGTACCTGGTCGATGGCGCCGGGGAAGAAACTGCCGGCCTTGCCGCCATGGGAGGCGGCCCCCAACACCAGGCCGCGACGCGCGTTCCAGGCCGAAGGGAGATCCGCCTGCCCGACCTGCTGTCCGTCGACGTACAGCTCGATGAAGCGCTCCGAGCCGTTGTAGGAGCCGACCAGGTGCTGCCATTCTCCCACCTTGACCCCGCCGGGCTGCGGAGCCATGGCACGAACGATCTTGGCATCCGGGGTGTCCGACTCGTACTGGTTGAAGATCCAGCGTTCGTAGGCGGACGAATAGTAGAGCTCGAAGCCCGGCCGGTTGTTGCCGGGTTGCATCGCCACCGTCGCGGTGCTGGTGGGCATCTTGGAGAGCTTCACCCATGCGGAGACGGTGAAGCCCCGGTCGGTGTCCACCACCGAGATGTCCGACTGCGCGTAATCGTCCACGCCGTCGAATTCGATCGCGGAGCCCTTGGCGCCCTGAAGGCCGTACTGCGGCTCACCCTGCACTTCCAGCACACGGTCGGGGGTCGACCCCTGTGCAGCCTGGACTCCCGCGCCTTCGTCCAGTTGCCAGGTTGCTCGCTCAGGCTGGCCGGCCTTCACCCGGAACAGGTAGGTGTATGTCTCGCTGGCGCGGCCGGAGGCGTCGATGGCCTTGGCGGTGAGTATGTTCGTGCCCGGGTCGGAAGGCAGCATCTTCACCACCTGGGCGGCGCCCTTCGACGTCGTCACGCTGTTCTTCGAGGAGGGATCGGCGTTGATGCCGTACCAGTACTTCACCACGTCGGTGTCGGCGCCCTTGATGGTGAAGTTCCCGTACTGGCCCACTCCGTCGAAGGGCGTGTCCAGAGGGTCCTGCGGATCGGAGGGCGGGTACTCGGGGGAGGTGATGGTGGGAGCCTTCGGCTCCTTGGTGTCGTGGACGAAGTAGCATCCCGTGGCATCTCCGGCGTGTGACCACGGTGAGTACTGCGCTCCGTCGTAGGCTCGCGCGTACCAGTGGATCTGCTTGTTCTCGGGGATGCTCTTGGGGAGGCCGATCGTGAAACTCGACCCTGACTTCGCCGACGACGTACGTGCGGGTGACCAGCGAGCGATCAGGCCTTTGCCGTCTCCCGCGTCCCACTTGGCCTGAAACTGCACGGAGACTGGGTCGCCGTCAGGGTCGGTAACGTTGTTGGCCCTAATGGTCCCCAGGGTGCGAACCCGGGCCGCGCTGGCCGGCTTCTTGCAGGTACCGCCGTACTCCATCACCAGCTGCGACATCTTCACCTGCGGCGGCGGGCGGTTGTACGTCACCCGCAGGTGGGCCTTGTCGGAGAACCGCTTCCAGGCATACGCGTCACTCTCGCTGGCCGCGCGCAGCCCGAACGTCATGGTTGAGTCCTTGCTGTTGGCCGCCGACTGAACGGCCGACTTCACATTGAACTCCGCGTCCTTGGCGCCACAGCCGCTGTAGCCGTAGGCGAACGACTCCGTGGCGAGCTTCTTGATCCAGAAACCTGATGCCTTCTGGGTGTTCCACGTCGTCGAGGAAGAGATGCCCTTCGTCTCCCACAGCTCGACGGCCTTCTTCGTGCAGGACGCCGAGTGCGTGTTACGCACGACGAACTCGGCCGAGAGGATCGACTTGCCGGCGAACTTCGAGACCGGCACGCGGTAGAAGAGCCGCTTCGTGTCTCCCGGATTGCAGGTCATCCAGTTGCAGTAGCCCATCCCGGCGTCGGAGGCTCCGTTGAACTTCCACTGCGGGCTGCTCGCCCAGTAGTCCGAGGCCATCGTCCAAGCGGTGGCCTGCGGCGAGGACCACTGCGGGTCGATGAAGACCGGATATGCGGTGTCCTCGCCCTTGAGGACGTCCTCGTCCGGCGTCAGCACAAGCTCGTCCTGATCCGCCCCGACCTCAACCGCCACCGGAGCCAGCTTGCCGGATTCTCCCGCGCCCGGCTCCTGCGAGGACGCCTCCGACGCTCTCGTCCTGGCGGCTCCCTCGAGGGGCGTACCGGGGCTGGAGTCCCACATCATCGGCTTCGGGGCTTCGAAGACCGCTCCCCCCGACCCCCGGTCGACGGCCGTGAGGCCGCCTTCCGCGGACTTCCTGAGCTCCAGTCCCTCCCCCGCCAGCTTCATCCTCAGCTCTTCCAGGGCTGGGCTATGCGCCGCCTCGGCTGACTTCACCACGAGCAACTGTGTGAAGCCGTCTTCCTGAGCCGTCATGCGCAGATCCACATCAGGCAGCACCGACGGATACGTCGCCACCGCACCGGAGAGAACAGGCTTGGGCAACGTTGTCGGCCACGACAGACTCATCGACCGCCCCGACCGCGTCATCCGCACCAACGGCGCCTCTTCGCCACCACCGGAGAAGACAAGCCCCACCGTCGACGCCTTCGGTGCCACACCACCGTCAGTAGTCCGCAGGCCGGTGTCCACGGCCTCCCAGCCTCCGTTGAGGCGAGTCCAGACCGGCCGCAGGTACTCGCGCGCCTCCAGATCCCCATCTGGAGTGACATACACCTCGCTGCTCTCACTGCGCAGCGCGACTACCTCCACCGGTTCACCGGAGGCCTTCGCGCGAGCGCGGGCCTCCTCTTCGGTAACCGGTGCTGCGCCGGACGCCGCCGCGGGCGCGGGCTCGCCCGACGGCGCGTCGGCAAGCGCCAGACCAGTGGTGGCAGGACTCAACCCCGCAACCAGCGAAACCCCCAGAGACAGGACGACCGCTCTCGCCCTCGCGGTCCGCCCCCACCTTCCACCCATGCTTCCCCCACAAGATGTTCATATTCTTCTCATGTAATGAACATCCCAAGGAGTTGCCAAGTCAACGATCACGAAACGGACCTCTCCCCCACAGCAGCCAAGATCCCGCTGTGACAATGGCCACCCAACGTCATCGTTGCCAACTCTAGGTTCTTTGCGATCCATCACCTCATCGATACCTTGCGCAAACGCGCGACCACCATCGCGCTTCTGCTCATACCGAGCGGCATGATCGGTGCTGTCGCCGCTCGGAACCGATCGTCCCGGGCATCGAGCTCGGGAGTGTGGCCCGAGAATGTGGTGCAGACCAGCCCCACCTCGCCACAGCTGTTAGGTCCTCTCGCTCTGCGAGCAGTGTCGGATCGCCGGTGGTGAGGCGGGCGCCGTGATGCTGAGCGTGTGCTGGAACCGCCGCTCTGTCCGATGGCCGCCGAAGCTCGTGCCACTCTGCCGCCCGAGGGCTGGCCCGGCTCGATGTTCTGGCAGCAGAAGCTGGACGGATACCGGGTCATCGTCTACGTCAGGCGCGGGAGGCTGTACCTCCAGTCCCGGAGCGGAGCGGACCTGACGTCCCACTTCCCCGAACTTCAGGCCGCTGCCGCCGACATCGGCGAGGACTTGGTCCTGGACGGTGAGCTGGTGGTGCTGTACGAAGGCCGCCTCGACTTCGCTGCCCTGCAGCAGCGTGCCCGGCTCGGCGGCTTCCGGGCACGCTCCGTCGCCCGGGTCCGGCCGGCGCACGTCGTGACGTTCGACCTGCTGGAGGCCGACGGCGAGGAACTGCTCGCGATGCCGTACCGGGATCGGTGGGCCCGCTTGGAGACCCTCTTCACCGGGCGAAAGCTGGCGGGCCGGTGGGCGCTGGCGGGCTCGACGCTCCACCGCCAGGAGGCGCTGGCCTGGATGGACCCGGCCTGGGGCCGTGTCGGTATCGAGGGCGTGGTCGCGAAACCGGCCGCCGGCCGCTACCGGCCCGGCAAAGGGGGCTGGTGGAAGGTCCGGTCCCGGCAGACGGCCGAAGCCATCGTCGGCGCCGCCACGGGGAAGGTGGCGGCGCCCGACACTCTGCTGCTGGGGCGGTACGACGCGGAGGGACAGCTGCGGATGGTCGCCCGCACGAAGCCGCTCTCGGCGACCGTCCGGCGGGAACTCGGCGAGCTCCTCGCCCCGGCAGGGCCCGACCACCCCTGGACCGGCGTCCAGTTCAGCTCAGCATGGGGAGCGAGGGCTCCGTTGGTACACGCCCCGGTCGAGCCGGTCTTCGTCGCGGAGTTCGCCGGCGACACCTCCGTGGACGATGCGGGCCGGTACCGGCATCCCGTCGACTACGTACGGCTGCGCGGGGACCTCGCCCCGGGTACGGTGCCGCCTCTGGCCTGACCGTCAACGGCCAAGCCGGTACCGGAGCACCCGGGAACGGGCCTGCTGGGCCGGAAGCCCCAGCCCCGCAGCGACGGCCTCGTCCTCCAGGCCGTCGGCCTGCAGGTTGTGGGCGGCAGCACGAGCGGTGCGGGCGGTGAGCCACTCCAGCGCGGCCACAGCCCGCAGAGCGGTAAGCGGTTCGGAATCGGTGAGGTCCGCGAGTCCCGCGCCGAACTGCTCGATCATCCCCAACAGCTCCGGGGGAACAACGGCAGCCGCAGCGTCGACCTCATCGATGTGCTGCTCCCAGTCCTCCAGCGGGCGGGACTCGTCCGTCAGCGCGGCCCCGTCGACCGCGACCTGGCCCCAGTCGATGGGGTGCACCCCGACCGCACGCCAGCCACACGAGCAGTACGCCCGCATCCCCTCCGCGAGCGGCCGCCGGCCCTTCCCGTCGTACGCCCACCACTCCCGTGTTGACGGCACGTGGCCGCTGGAGCCCGTGTCGAAGTACTGGGGCTTCGGCTCCGCCCCGCCGGGCAGCGCGGCTCCGGCGTACCCCTCGTGTGCGTCCCCGTACTGCTCGCTCTGCCATCCCATGCTGCTCCTCCGACCGCGATCGTGCCTATGAAAGGAGGATGGCCGCTCCAGAAGTACTACCCGGACGAATCAGTGAAAGATTGCCCGGATCAGGGACGGGTGACCGCTCCCGCTCACGGCCAACCTCCACGACCGGCTGCGGTACGTGCGGGACGTGGAAGGGCACGGCTGGCACATCGAACGCCTCGCGCCGTGAGCCGCGAGCGGGCGTCACCCGGCGCTGGGGCCGAAGGCGGCCCACGCTCCGAGCGCGAAACCTCCGCCCGCCCGGCGCACCTCCAGCGCGCCCGGGCCGCCGAAGTGCCCCGGGACGAGCAGTGCGCGTTCGTCGGCGGCGCGGGCGAGGACTCGGCGGCGGCTGCGGGCCGCCTGCCCGGGGTCCAGGCAGGAATTGCTGTGATGGCAAGGGGCGACGATCTGCACGGGGCTGTGCACCAGGTCCCCGACGAAGACGGCCCGGTCACCGCCGGACACCAGCCGCGCCACCGACGAGCCCGGCGTGTGCCCCGGAGCCGACTCCAGCGTGAGGAAGTCGTTGACGCGGTGGGTGCCCTCCCAGAGCAGGGACTGCCCGGCGCGGTGAACGGGCGCGATGCTGTCCTCGTAGACCAGGCGGTCGGCCGGCTGCCGACCGTGACCGTAACCCTGGTCGGGGCCGTAGTGGGCGTCGTTGGCGGCCGGGATGAGGTAGGTGGCGTGGGGGAAACTGGGCACCCACGTACCGCCCGCGTCGACCGTGTTCCAGCCCACGTGATCCACGTGCAGATGCGTGTTGACCACGAAATCGACACTGTCCGGAGGCACCCCCGCCTCGCCGAGCAGGGCGAGCAGCCTGCTGCTGCCCCGGTGGAACGGCCCCATGCCGGGTCGGTCACGGTCGTGACCCACCCCCGTGTCGATCACGATCGTCTGCCCGCCGCCCCGCAGCACCCAGGACTGCAACGCGACCACGGTCCGGTCCTCTCCCCGCCGCCAGTGATCGGGCACCAGCCACTCGGCGTGCTCCTCCCACAACCCGGCGGGAGCCGTGGGGAACATCTCGGCGGGCGGCAGGTACGCGCCCTGCCACTCCACCACCCGGATGACCTCGACCTCACCGAGCCGGATGCGCTCGATCCTCGTCGCTCATGCGGCCGACCCTACTGACGACACGGGGAGCGCCCCGCAGCAGGCCCACGCGGAACCCCGCCGCACGAGAAGGTCCGGGTGGGCTCCGACGGCGACATCCTCGCCCCGCCGCCATCTGGGCTGCGCCCGGTCACGCCGACGGCACAGATCCGGTCGCCGTGAGCGAGAGCGGGCCAGCGGCTTTCCAGGTCGACGAGCCGTGGCAGCGGGTCGGCGCCGGCAACGAACTCACGGCGCTGCCGCTCCGGCCGGACGACCTCCGGTTCTACTGCGACAACTGGGAGAACTACCACGATGCCGTCGCCGCCCTCCGCCCATGAGCGCCCCACCCTGTCCGCAGACACCCAGGCCCTCTTGGAGAGCCCGTTCCAAGGGCCCGGGGCGCAGGCCACCCTGATCTGGCCCGAGCAGCGTGTGCGCCGGGTGGTGCTCGCTCTGCCCGTCGAGAAGGGCGGCGGGCGCAAGTACGGCCACAGCCTCGCCGAGATCGGGCGGCTCCCGGCTCACCTGCGTGACGGGACCCTCTTCGCCGCACCGACGTTCAGCGAGTCGCCCTGGCTGGTCAACCACGCGACCCGGGCCGACTGCCAGCAGGACGACCACCTCGTCCGGGTGGTCGTGCCGACCGTCCTGGCCATGCTCGGCACGCAGGCGCGGCCTCCGGTGCACCTGCTGGGATTCAGCAAGGGCGGCTTCGCCGCTCTCAACCCTGCTGACCCGGCATCCCGGCCTCTTCGCCGTCGCGAGCGTCTGGGATGCCTCACTGCTCAGCGACCGGCCGCCGCACCCGCAACTCGTGGAGGTCACCGGCAGCCCGGCGCGGCTCGACGAGTACGACGTACGGCAGAACCTGCGCCGCCACGCCCGAGCCCTCCAAGGGGCCCGCCGCGTCGCGCTCGGCGGCATCGGCACCCTGGAGGCCGACTGGACCGCCGGCCGCCGGCTCCTCGAAGCGCTCGGTATCCCCCACGACGCCTATCGGGACGCCCCGGCAGACCACCGGTGGGACACGGCGTGGCTCGCTCCCGCCCTCCAGCATCTGCTCGCCCTCGAAGCTGGCTTCCTCCCGGAGCCCAGCGCCCGGGAGGAGTGAAGGCGGGAAGGACAGATCAGTCCTTCCACAGCCCGTCGCGTACCGGAATCCAGTCCAGGGCGGAGCGGATGCCGTCCTCCAGGGACAGCTTCGGCGTCCACCCCAGCAGCTCGGCCGCCCGCTGGCTCTTGGTGTAGCCGCCGGCCACGTCACCGGGCCGCGGGGCGGCGTCGATGGTGGCCAGGGGGGTGCTGACGACGTTGTTGAACGCGGCGCACAGCTCCCGGACCGTGGTGCCGGAGCCGGTGCCCAGGTTGATCGCGATCGAGCGCTTCGACCCCGTGAGGACGGAGTCGAAGCGCTCGATCGCCGCGATGTGGGCCGCGGCGAGGTCCCAGACGTGCACGTAGTCCCGGATACCGCTGCCGTCCCGGGTCGGGTAGTTCGTCCCCGTGATCGGGAACGGACGGCCTTCCTGGTGTGCCTGGATGAGCATGCCCAGGGCGTGGCTGGGCCGCTTGAGCTGGAGACCGGTACGCAGCTTCGGGTCGGCCCCGACCGGGTTGAAGTAGCGCAGGGACAGCACGAGCGGCCCCGCCGCGGCGATGTCCGCGAACATCTCCTCGCACACGGCCTTGGTCCGCGCGTAGGGGCTCTGCGGCGCCAGCGGCGAGTCCTCGTTGACGGGCGAGCCGTCCTCGGCCTGGTAGATGGAGGCCGAGCTGCTGAAGATGATGCGGTCGCAGCCGTTGCGGTGCAGGTGGCTGACGAAGGCCAGGCTCTTGGCCACGTTCGCCTCGTAGTAGCCGATCGGGTCCGCGACGGACTCGGGCACCACGATCAGAGCCCCGCAGTGCACCACGGCGGAGATGTCCGGGTGCTCCGAGAAGATCCGGTCGACCAGTGCGCCGTCCGCGATGTCGCCCTCGTAGAAGGTGTGGCCCTCGGTGAACTCGCGGCGGCCCCGGACGAGGTTGTCGAGGATCACGGGGGTGATGCCCGCGTCCAGGCAGGCCGAGGCGACGGTGCTGCCGATGTAACCGGCTCCCCCGGCGATAAGGACCTTCACCACGATGTCTCTCCCGGCTTCGTTCCAGCCCCAGTAGGCGACCGGGCAAGGTTATCGGACAAACCAGGCGGGCAAGGGCAACCTCTCGGCTGCCCGGCCGGTCCCGGTTTCACGGACGCGGGCGGCACCGGCGTCCCGTCCGGGCGCCCTTCTACCAGCTCGGGTCACCGTGCCGCGGCCGTTCCCGGATTTCCGCGCCCGGTGTACTGCGGCGCCTTCACCGCTCAGCCCGACACGTGATCACGGGGGTGTGCGGAAGGGGTCGAACAGTGGGGCGGGATCTGGGTCTGGACGGGGTGATGGACCACTTCACCCTGAACAGCGACGAGGCGGGCGCCCAGCCACCTGCGGGCTTCGCTCCCGAGGTGCGCCAGGTCCTGCTCGCCGCGCTGCTGTTCCAGCGGCAGCGGGAGATCACCGACACCCTGGTGGAGCTGCTGAACTCCACCGTGCACCGCATCAACGTGCGGGCGGAGAAGAAGGTGTTCGAGGCGTTCGTCGCCGAGTTCACCAAGGTCCGCGGCAAGTCCGGGCTGGGCACGTTGCAATCCTCGGTCGCCACGGCCGCCGTCGAGGAGGACCGGACCCAGATCAGGTGGCGATCCTCGGCCGCCCCCGGAGGGCGACCGCCACTCGACGCGCGCCTCGTGTCGCTCGTTCGCGTCCCTGTTGCGTTCCTCGGCCGCCTCGGAGGGCGACCGCCACGCTGCCCTCGTCCGGCGTCCAGAATCGACACGTGACGGTTGCGATCCTCGGCCGCCCCGGAGGGCGACCGCCACGCCGGGACGCGATCTCATCGGCCCGCAGGGCTCCGACGTTGCGATCCTCGGCCGCTCCGGAGGGCGACCGCCACGGCGCAGGGGTCGAGGGCGCCGGTGTGGGGGTCGGCGTTGCGATCCTCGGCCGCCCCGCAGGACGACCGCCACCGATCCTGCGGCTGACCACGAGGTTCCAGACCAGCGTGTTGTGATCCTCGGTCGCCCCGGAGGGCGACCGCCACCCGGCCGTGCCCGGCGGAGGGACGCTCAGCAGGTGGTTGCGATCCTCGGCTGCCCCGGAGGGCGACCGCCACAGCCGTTCAGCAGCTCTCGTCGTTCTTGACCGCGTAGTTGCGATCCTCGGCCGCCCCGGAGGGCGACCGCCACCCCGTCCGCCCGGCCCGGCCCCGAAAGGACCGATCGTGTTGCGATCCTCGGCCGCCCCGGAAGGCGACCGCCACGTCACCTCCTACAAGGCCCGTGCGCTCCTCGCGGCGTTGCGATCCTGGGCCGCCCCGGAAGGCGACCGCCACACGGTGACCGCGGGTGGCACGTCGGCTGGCTCCAGCGGTTGCGATCCTCGGCCGCCCCGGAAGGCGACCGCCACCCGGCCAGATCGACGGCTACGGCCTCGAGTCCCAGGAGTTGCGATCCTCGGCCGCCCCGGAAGGCGACCGCCACGCCCGTCACCGAGGACGTGAGCGACGAGGGTGTCGACGTTGCGATCCTCGGCCGCCCCGGAAGGCGACCGCCACCACCATGCCGACCCACCGCACAAGCCCGCCGAGTGGGTTGCGATCCTTGGCCGCCCCGGAGGGCGACCGCCACCCTGGTTGGCCAGGGGTTTGTCTGTCTGAGTGCTCTCGACCAGCAGTTAAGCGAGGCCCGATTGCGAGCAAATCTGACATTTTCCTTGGGTGTGATTGGCGTGTCGTGTGTGTGCTTCAGGTTCCGAAGCGGTCTGTCTGGTCGCTTCGGGGTGGTCTGGGTTGGTGGTGTCGGTGGTCCACTCTACGGTGGCTGCGTTCGGTGGGTGGTCGATCGGTGAGGGGGCCGGGATGTCGGGTCGTGAGTTGTTCGCGCACAGCCAGAATCCGTGGGGTGTGCGGCATCTGCTGGTGGATCACCTGCGGGGTTCGGCTGCTCTGGCGCGGGGGTTCGGTGAGGTGTTCGGGGCGGGGGAGGCGGCGGAGTTTCTGGGGTTGGTGCATGACGTGGGGAAGGGGTGTTGTGCCTGGCAGGAGCGGTTGGGGGTGGTTGAGGGGTCGGGTGGCAGGGTGGGGGTGCCGCACAAGGAGGCGGGGACGGTGCTGGCGGCTCGGGTGGCGGGCCGTCAGTTGGCCGCGGTGGTGCAGGGGCATCACGGGGGTCTGCCGGATCAGGTGAAGGTCAAGGATGTGGTGGCGGAGCTTCGGGGGAGCTCGGTGGTGGCTGAGCAGGCGCGGGAGGCGACGGCGGCTGTGGCGCGGTTGGTGCAGGAGGCGGTGAGGGCGGAGCGGATTGCCCCGCCGTCGTGGTTGGCGGGGATCGACTCGGCGGAGCGTCGGGCTGAGGCGTTGGATCTGTATACGCGGATGGTGTTCAGCTGTGTGGTGGACGCCGATTACCTGGATACGGCGGCGCACTTCGCCGGCGGGTTGCCGGGGGTGGCCGGGCCGGTGGACATGGGGGCGTTGTGGGAGCGGTTTCGGGCGCGGCGGGAGGGGGTGCTGGCGGCGCGGAGGGTGTCGCCGGTGGATGGGGTGCGGGGGCGGGTGTTCGAGGAGGCGGTGGCTTCGGGTGAGGGAGAGCGGGGGTGGCACGTGCTGCATGTGCCGACGGGTGGGGCGAAGACGATGGCGGGGGCGGGGTTCGCATTGCGGCACGCGGTGCGGCACGGGTTGCGGCGGGTGGTGGTGGCTGTTCCGTTCATCAGCGTGACCGAGCAGACGGCTCAGGTGTACCGGGACCTTCTCGACCCGGAGGAGGGGCCGGGGGTGGTGCTGGAGCATCACAGTGCGGTGCAGCTGGAGGGCGAGGGAGCCGAGGGGGCGTGGGGTCGGCTGGCGGCGGAGAACTGGGATGCGCCGGTGGTGGTGACGACGACGGTGCAGTTGTTCCAGTCGCTGTTCGGCCGGAAGCCGTCGGCGATGCGGAAGCTGCACCGGCTGGCGGGGTCGGTGATCGTGCTGGATGAGGTGCAGGCGCTGCCGGACCGGTTGCTGGTGCCGATCTTGAGTGTGTTGCGGGAGCTGGTGGAGCACTTCGGGGTGTCGGTGGTGCTGGCGTCGGCGACGCAGCCGGCGTTCTGGTCGTTGTCGCAGTTGGAGGGGGTGCCCCGGCGGATGGTGGTGGGGGATGTGTCGGGGTTGTTCGAGGAGCTGCGGCGGGTCGGGTACGAGTGGCGGATGGGGGAGGGGGTGGCGTGGGAGTCCGTGGCCCGCGAGATCGCGGAGGAGGGCGGGGAGCAGGTTCTGGCGGTGGTGAACACGACGCGGGATTCGGCGCGGCTGCACCGGTTGCTGACGGGTGAGGAGCCGGGCGTGGTGGGGGTGGGGGTGCCGGTGTGGCATCTGTCGACGCGGATGACGTCCGGGCACCGTCGTGAGGTGATCGAGCATGTGCGTGGGGAGCTGAAGGCGGGGCGGCCGGTTCATGTGGTGTCGACGTCGTTGATCGAGGCGGGGGTCGACGTGGACTTTCCGCGGGTGTACCGGGCGTGGGCTCCGGCGGAGTCGTTGCAGCAGGCGGCGGGCCGCTGCAACCGCGACGGCCGGCTAGGCGAGGGGCGTGTGGTGGTGTTCCGTCCGGCCGGCGGCGGCATGCCGAAGGATCTGTCCTACCGGGCGGCGATGGATGCCACCGCCGAGTTCTTCGGCCCAGGCCTGAAGTTCCCGGACGACCTGGAGGCGTTGGGGGCCTACTACCGGAAGCGGTGGGCTTTGCAGGGGGCCGGCAGCAGGGCGATGGGGGAGGAGATTCAGGAGATGCGGCGGCGGTGGGACTTCCCGGCGGTGGCGGACGCGTTCCAGATGATCGACAACGCGTACGCGGAGTCGGTCGTCGTGGTCCGCCCGGGCAGTCCGGAGGTCGAGGAGGCTGTCGAGGCGGACATCGCTGCGTTGCGGTCGCCGTTTCCGTGTGGGCCGGAGCCGTTGCGGCGGCTGCAGCCGCACATGGCGACGTTGCCGCGCCATGAGGTTGCCCGGGTGTTGGAGGCGGGTCTGGTCGAGCCGGTCGTGGGTGACCTGGTGGTGTGGCGGGGGTTCTACGACCCGGTGCGGGGCCTGGATGCGGACCGTCCGGAGGACCGTGGCGGCTTCGTGCTCTGAGCCGCCGCGGGAGCCTGTTCCAGGTGGCGGGGACCGGAGTTGGGGGTTCCGGGGGCTGATTGTCAGTGCCCCTGCCTACAGTGCGGGATCAGTAGGGGACAGTCGGTGACGACGTGTCTCGTGGTTCCGTGCTGCCTCGTGCGGGGGCCCGTCCTCGGGCGGCCCTGCGCGAGGTGGTGCTCGGCAGAGAGCGGTTGTGATGAGGGCGACGGTGCCGGCGAGGCGTAGAGCGGCTCGGGGCAATGAGGGGTGGGTGTTTCCGGATCGGGTGGTGGAGGTGTGGGGGGATGCTGCCTGCTTCACGCGGCCGGAGCTGAAGACGGAGCGGGTGAGTTATCCGTTGATGACGCCGTCGGCGGCTGGTGGGGTGCTGGAGGCGATCTTCTGGAAGCCGCAGTTCCACTATGTGGTGCGGAAGATCGAGGTGCTGCGTCCGGTGAGCTGGATGCGGGTGCGCCGCAACGAGGTGAAGTCGGTCATCAGCGCCCAGGAGGTGAAGAAGCTCCAGGCTGACCGGCGGCACCGGTACGACGTGGAGGCGGACCGGGATCAGCGCAGCACGCTGGCGTTGAGGGATGTCCGCTACCGGATTCACGCGCAGATCGTGGTGTCGCCCGAGGCGCTGGCGGGGTCGGCGAAGTTTCCGCCGGCATCGGAGGAGAAGTACCGCGAGCAGTTGCGGCGCCGGGTCGAGCGCGGGGCGTGTTTCTCGGAGCCGTTCCTGGGGTGCCGGGAGTTCTCCGCGTCGTTCGGGAAGCCTGACCCCGGGCGGCGGGCGGTGGACTTCAGCGACGAGCTCGGGGTGATGCTGCACTCCATCGAGTACGGGCCCGGCGGGGAGCGGTACCGGTGGTTCCGCGCCTCGGTCACCGACGGGGTGATGGACATTCCCCTGGAGCCGTTGCCCGAGGGGTCGGTCGCGATCGTCTCGCCCGGGTGGCGTGCGGACGGGGCGGAGGGCTGAGGTGCTGCTGCAACGGCTGACGGAGTACGGGGAGCGGATCGCCGGCAAGCTGCCGGCGGAGTTCTACCGGGAGAAGCAGATCCACTGGGTGCTGGACATCGGCGAGGACGGCCAGGGGGGAAGGCTCCTGCACCGCAAGGTGGCGGGCCGTCAGCGCGACCAGGTGGTGAGCAAGCCCGTCCCCTACGTGCAGCGTTCGGGGACGAAGGTGCAGCCCTTTCTGTTGGTGGACACGGCCGAGTTCGTCCTCGGTATCGCGAAGGCGGACAAGGACGGCGAGGTCACGGACAAGGCGAAGGACGAGGCGGAACGCCGTCACGAGGCGTACCGGGAACTCGTCCTGCGCTGGGCCGGCACCTCGGACGAGCCCGCAGCCGCGGCTGCGCAGCGGTTCTTCTCGGCCGGGCCGGTGACGTTCTCCTTGCCGGAGGGCGTCGAGGCCACGCAGGTCGAGGCGAAGGACACGGTCGCGGTCATGGCCGGCACGTGCTGGCTGCACGAGCTGGACTCGGCGCAGCGGCTGTGGGCCCAGGAGGTCCGCGCCCGTAAGGGAGGTGCCGAGGAGCGGTCCGGACTGTGCCTGGTGTGCGGCGAGCACCGTGCGCTGCTGGCGACGATCCCGGA
This sequence comes from Streptomyces sp. NPDC058373, assembly GCF_042723275.1. Lineage (NCBI taxonomy): Bacteria > Bacillati > Actinomycetota > Actinomycetes > Kitasatosporales > Streptomycetaceae > Streptomyces > Streptomyces sp. NPDC058373. The sequence continues at coordinate 22,811 of NZ_JBHXJE010000026.1, forward strand.
GCCGGTCAAGAAGGGGGCCGTCCCGACAGCGGGCGGCAGCAACGAGGGCCAGCTCATCAGCATCAACGCCCCGGCCCAGGGCCGCGACGGCGCCACGCAGCTGGTGAACACCCCGGTGTGTCACCAGTGCGGCGGACGGTCCATGGCGGTCCTCAACCACCTGCTCGCCTCGGACCGGCACCGGCGCCGCTTCCGCGACGACGGCGTCCTGCTGTGGTGGACCCGCCACGGCCAGGACGACTCCGCGCTCGCCATGTTTTTCGACGACCAGCCCGACCCCGCCGAGGTCGAGCGCCTCCTCGACTCCGTCCACACACGCCCCGCGCCCACCGCCGGCGGCGGGCTGGACACGGACGCCTTCTACGCGCTGTCCCTGGGCCTGAACAACGCCCGCCTGGTCGTACGGGACTGGATCGACGTCCCCCTGCCGGCCGCCCGCCGGAACCTGGCGGCCTGGTACGAGGACCACGGCGTCTGGGACGGCTGGGAGGGCCGGACCCGCTACGTCCCGCTGTGGCAGATGGCCCTGTCCTGCGGCCGCTGGCTGGGCGAGCGCTACGCACCCAAAAGCGCCCCCCACGGCCTGGAGCCGGAGCTGCTCCGCAGCGCCCTGCACCAGATCCGGCCACCCGCCCGCGCCCTGCCTCTGCTGCTGCAGCGCGTCCACGCCGACCGCCGCATCGACCTGCCCCGCCTCGCCCTGCTGAGGCTGCTCCTCAACCGTTCCCCCAACCCCCAGGACCACCTGATGCCCCAGCTCGACAAGGACAGCACCGACCCCGCCTACCGCTGGGGCCGGCTCTTCGCCGTCCTGGAATCCGTGCAGCACGCGGCGCTTCCCGACATCAACACCACCCTGCGCGACAAGTTCTTCAGCGCCGCCTCCACCGCGCCCGCCAGCACCATGCCCCGGCTCTACAGGGACGCCGGAGCCCACCTCAAGCGGCTGCGCCGGGACAAGCCCGCCGCCGCCAACGCCCTGGAAGCCCGCCTGGACGAGATCTACGAGAAGGTCTGCGACGACCTTCCCGGCCACCTCGACGACGTCCGGCAGGGCCGCTTCGTCATCGGCTACTCCCACCAGCGCGCCGAGGACCGTGCCCGACGCCGGGCCGCCCAGGAAGCCAAGGAGGCCAAGGAGAAGGCCCAGCGGGAGACGAAGACGGCCGACGTGCCTGCCCAGGCCGACGCCCCGCAGCTGTCCGCCAGCTGACGCACCACACCCACAGACCGCGACATCACAACGGAAGCCACTTCATCATGACCATGAGCGACGCTCACCTGGACCCCACCCGCAAGCACGACTTCGTCTTCCTCATCGAGGCCATCGACTCCAACCCCAACGGCGACCCCGACAACGCCGGCATGCCCCGCACCGACCTGGTCAGCGGCCAGGGCCTGATCACCGACGTCGCCATCAAGCGCAAGATCCGCAACACCGTCGCCCTCATCAACACCCTCGAACCGCGCGAAGGCCGCGAGATCTACGTCGAAGCCGGCACCGCCCTCAACAGCCAGCACGAACGCGCCTACACCGACAGCAAGGTCACGGACCAGAAGTCCGCCCAGGAATGGATGTGCCGCAACTTCTTCGACGTGCGGATGTTCGGTGCCGTCATGACCACCGGCAAGCGCACCAAGCAGGCCGGCCGCGTCCAGGGCCCCGTCCAGATCGGCTTCTCCCGCACCATCGACCCCATCACCCCCCTCGACATCGGCATCACCCGCGTCACCCCCACCAAAGAAGAAGACGCCAAGGCATGGCGCGAACGCAGCGAAGCCGACGACAGCGACGCCAAGGGCAAAGAGACCGAGATGGGCTCCAAGTACGTCGTCCCCTACGCCCTCTACCGCGGCACCGGACACTTCAGCGCCCCCCTCGCCCACCGCACCGGCGTCACCAGCGACGACCTCGCCCTCTTCTGGCGCGCCTTCGAGATCATGCTCGAACACGACCGCGCCGCCGCCCGCGCCAACCTCGCCCTGCGCGGCCTGTACGTCTTCACCCACGACGACGCCTTCGGCCGCGCCCCCTCCCACGAACTCTTCGACCGCATCACCGTCAAAGCCCGCGGCGACGTCAACGCCCGAACCTTCACCGACTACGGAACCGTCGAAATCCGCGACACGGACCTCCCGCCCGGCATCACCCTTACCACCCTTCTCCCGCGCACCACCGGATGACCACCCTGCACACCAGCCCAGGCGGAGAGCGCGAACTCCCCCAGATCACGCTCTCCGCCCTGGAGCACCACGCCTACTGCCCACGCCAGTGCGGTCTCATCCTGTTCGAAGACGCCTTCACCGACGACGCCACCACGATCCGCGGCACCCACCTGCACCAACGCGTCGACACCCCAGGCAACAAAGGACGCGGCACCATCCGCATTTCCAAGTCAAGAAACCGGTGGCGGTCGTCCTGTAGGGCGGCCAAGGATCGCAACCAGTGCGGCAGGGCCACGACCGGGAGCGGGAGTCCGAGTGGCGGTCGCCCTTCGGGGCGGCCGAGGATCACAACCCGAAGCCGTGGAGCCAGCCGTCGATGAGGTCGCCGGTGGCGGTCGCCCTCCGGAGCGGCCGAGGATCGCAACCCCGCTGACGTGGCGTCGGCGGTGCTGCGGGACGGGGTGGCGGTCGCCCTTCGGGGCGGCCGAGGATCGCAACTTCGACGCCGTGATGCGCGCCATCGACAGCGTCCTGGTGGCGGTCGTCCTCCGGGGGCGGCCGAGGATCGCAACCTGCGGCAGGCCGGCCTGCCCGACGGCGAGAAGCTGCGTGGCGGTCGTCCTTCTCCGGGGCGGCCGAGAATCGTAACCAGGAGCTGGGCCACGTCGAGGACGGGCTCGGCGGCGTGGCGGTCGTCCTCCGGGGCGGCCGAGGATCGCAACGGCACGGGAAGCAGATGGGCCTCAGCGGGGCAGAGGTGGCGGTCGTCCTCCGGGGCGGCCGAGGATCGCAACTCCCACCGCAACCGCCGACCACCCACCGACCCCGTCAACGCCCTGCTCTCCTACACCTACGGACTACTCCGAGGACTCGTCCACGGAGCTGCCGAACAAGTCGGCCTTGACCCCTACATCGGCTTCCTTCACGGGATCCGCCCTGCCAAACCGGCTCTCGCCCTGGACCTCATGGAAGAGTTCCGCCCCGCACTCGCCGACCGATTCGCCCTGACCCTGCTTAGAAGTCATCTCATTTGGCTGCCGATGGCGGGGAATACTGCTGGTAGGAGCTTCTCGATCGCTGTTGAATGCCACGATGAACGACTACTGGACACCAACTCACCACGCGGTCGAGCACGAGGATGCGGAAACCCTGGCCCGACTGCTCGCCAACGGCGCCGACCCTGATGAGGTCTTCAGCAACATGACGCTGCTGACGCACGCGATCGACACCGAGGGGGATGGCGCCCTGCAGAGCGGCCAGCCGTTGACGGTGCACACCACAGCCGTGCTGCTGGCGTTCGGCGCGGATCCTGAACTAGCGGATCCAGACGGTCACACTCCCCTGGAGCTGGCCACCTCCTATGATCACGACCTGGCCATACAGCTGCTGCGTACCCACATCAGCAAGCGAGCCGGCGATAGCAGACGAGGACGCAGGCGATGGTGGTGAAGGCGAGGAAGTGCTCGGCCTTGCGTTCGTAGCGTCGATGGAGCCGGCGACAGCCGGCGAGCCAGGCCATGGTGCGTTCGATGGTCCAGCGATGGCGACCCAGTCGCTGCGATGACTCGACGCCCCTGCGGGCGATGCGGTGGGTGATACCTCGCTCGCGTAACCATCGCCGCAGGTGAGAGTAGTCGTAACCCTTGTCGCCGTGAAGCTTGCCGGGCTTTCGCCGCCGAGGGCCGCGGCGGGACCGGATCGGCGGTATGCCCTTGACCAATGGGATCAGGGCCTGACTGTCGTGCAGGTTGGCTGCCGAGATCCCGACAGAGATGGGCAGACCAGTGCGCTCGGTGATCAGATGGATCTTCGAGCCGTACTTGCCCCGGTCGACAGGATTCGGACCTGTCAGGTCCCCCTTTTCATCGCCCGCATGTTCACCGAGTCGATCGCGCAGCGGGACCAGTCCAGCTCGCCTCGCGAGCCGAGATCGTCGAGGACCAGGCGGTAGAGCTTGGCCCACACGCGGGCCTTCGTCCATTCCGAGAAACGCCGGTGGGCTGTAGCTCCCGACGGCCCGAAGGACGCGGACGGCAACTGCTGCCAGGTGCAGCCCGACGTGGCCACGAACACGATCGCGGCCAGCACCTCCCGGTCACCATGCCGACGCCGGCCACCGCCCTGGGGTCGCGATGGAGCCTCCGGAACCACTCGCTGGAACAGTTCCCACAACTCGTCGGGCACCAGCCGCTCAACAATCCCCACCACGAGCCCGCACCCTACCGGCTAGCCAAATGAGATGACCTCTTAGTCGGCCCAGACCGAAGGCCTCGCCCGGGTCGACCACGCAGGCCGCCGCCGTCTCCTCGGTCACCGCGAGCAGCCGCCGCGCCTCCAGGCCCCGGCCGCCCACCGCTTCGGTGATCCGCCCGGCGATCCGCTCCATCTCCCCGGCGTCCTTCAGCCACCGCTGCCCGCTGTCGAGCCGGGATGCGTCCCGGCCGTCGATCGGCACCAGCGAACGGGCGGAGTCCAGGATGTCGGCGACCTCGCCCTGATGCGGGTCGGCATACCGCACGGCGTTGCTCAGTACGGCCTCCACCTGCTGTTCGACGGCGAAGCCCGCCATCCGTGCGGCAAGGCGCAACGACCCCGGACCCGTGCCGGTCCGCCCGTGCCACGACACCTCAAGGCGCAACGACCGGCCGAACCGCTCACGCCACGGATCCAGCAGGGCAGTGGCCCGGTCGGGACGCCCCGACGCCAGCGCCTGCCCCACCTCGGAATCGGCTCCGAGCAGTACGAACACCTCGTCGTCCGGACAGGCCAGCTCCTCCCAGGTGACGCCCTGATCGGACGCCGTCGACACGAGACGGCACAGCTCGGCCCAGCCGCGCGCGGTCCGGGCCAGGAACACCGCGCGCAGTGGCGCCTCCGTCACGAACGCACCGCCCCTGGCGGGGGTCCGCTGCCGCGCCGCCGACGCCGCCCCGGACGGGGACGCACCAGGCACAGCCAGATCAACGCCGAAAAGGGGCCGGATCCCGGCTCCCGCGCATGCCTTGGCGAAGCGCACCGCGCCCGCGAGTGAGTCCCGGTCGGTCAGCGCCAGGGCATCGAGTCCCCGCTCTGCAGCCCGCTCTGCCAGTGCCCGCGGGTGGCTGGCCCCGTAACGCAGCGAATAGCCGCTCGCTGCACGGAGATGCGTAAACGACATACACACCTCCTGTTGCTCATAACCCCCCTTTGTGTCATCTGTTCCAGTCGACCGTGTGGGTCGCCCTAACTCCATCTTCGCACATTCGTTCGAAAAATGGAGTGGGTGATCATGCCTGCGGTCGGCACCGGCGATGAGAGGCGATCTGGCTGCCAGGCGGCCATTCGTCCCGATAGTCATCGGCGAACACGGTCAGTCGCTAAAGGTCGACGGACACCTCCGCATGCTGCATCAGCAACACCGATAAGGGGCACCGTGAGCCGCGCCCGCCGGCCAGCGCTCCATCTTCGATCGGGGGCGTTATGTGGTGTGGGCCGGATGCAAAACGAGCGGGCAGGTCCGTCGGATCTGGTGCGTAAATCACTCGTATCGGATCAAAGTGTCAGTGTTGTGCGCAGGGGGCGGACGGTAGGGTGAGAGCTATTCTGTAGCGGATTCCGCGGCGCCGCAGTGCAGGTAGGGAGGGTCGGCGTGGCTCTGGAGCCGAGCGTGCTCGAAAGCCGGTTCACGGCCCTGGCTGTCGCGTCAGCCAATTTCGGATTCCTGCTTCCCCACGAACCGCTTCTTGTTCTTCACGGCGCATCCTGTGAGGCCCGCGCGGCTACCGCGCCCGCCGAAGCACTGGCGGCGGCACGCCAGTTCGGTGAGGTTCTCGCCGCTGAGCTGGGCCGCCGGGCTGGGGTGCGCCTGCCCGCGGGCGATCAGCTGGCCCGTCTGGACCTCCTGTCCCGCGCCGGGATGCTTCCCGGGCCGGTTCTGGACGCGTTCAACGACCTTCACCGCTTCGACGGCGGTGCGCATGATGAGCGGGAGGTGGCGGCGCATCTGGTCGGGCGCTGCTTCGCGCTGGCCGTCTGGCTCTTCCGTGCCCTGACCGGCGACCCGGAGCCGATGGCCTTCGTCCACGCCTCAGCATCCGATCTGAGCGTTCTGGCGCAGCGGGTCGCTGTGCTGGAAGAGGACCTGCCCCGGCTGCGCCGCGCATTCGACCGGCGCGTCTCTCCGGCGCCCCCGGCGGTCGCCGAGCGTGAACAGCTGATCGTCAGCGCGCGCGATGCCGCCTATGAGCCGCTGCGCGAAGCCAACATTGCCGCGGAAGTGCAGCGCAGGCTCGCCAAGGCGGGATGGGACGTTCTGGGCGTCGGCGAGGAGACTCAGTTCAACCGGTCCCTGGGCTGCGTCCTGGTGCAGCCCCGCCTGGCCACAGGACTCCGCGTGGACATGCTGCTGACGGTCGGCGGACAGGTGGTCGGGATCGTCGAATGCAAGCGGGACGGCATCGATCTCGACGAGGCCATGGAGCAGGCGGGCACACTGGCGAAGGCCCCGGCGGGCTCCCTGCCGTGGCCTGTGTGGCGCTCACCGCTGCCGTACCGGTACGTGAGCGACGGCCTGCGCCTGCTGTTCTGCGACACCAATGACCCCGAATCCCACGCGCGCCTGATCAGCGGCTTCCATCAGCCCCGCACGCTGGCCCGCTGGCAGCGCGAGGCGGAGGCGGACGGTGCGGCGCCGACCTATCGGGCCCGCCAGGCCGCCTACCTGCAGCGGCAGGACGAGGGGTTCGACCAGCTGCGCCAGGCCCAGCGCAGGGCGGTGCGGGCCATCGAGCAGGCCCTCGCTGCCGGCCAGCGGCGCGCGCTGGTGCAGATGGCCACCGGCTCCGGGGCGAGCTTCACCGGGGTGTTCACCGCCTACCGACAGCTCCACTACGCGCGCGCGGGCCGGATCCTGTTCGTGACCGACCGCAAGGTCGCCGTGCATCAACTGATCCACCAGCTGCGCCAGTTCAGCATGCCGAACGCAGGGCGCCCTCTCGATGACGTGTACCCCGTCCATGAGCTGACCGCGCACGGGCTGGCCCCGTCGGCTTCCGTGGCCGTGGCCACGGTGCAACGTCTGTCGGCCATGCTCTCCGGCACGCAGGCACCCGAGGACGGATCCGAGAGCGTGTCGGCGTACGAGACCGCCGAACAGCAGGCGCATCCCGATGCCACCCCCCTGGAAGTGACCTACTGCGAGGCGCTGCCGCCCGACGCGTTCGATCTCGTCATCGTCGACGACTGCCACCGCGCGCTGTACGGACAGCGGCGTGCCCTTCTTGAATACTTCGATGCTCCCATCGTCGGCTTCAGCGCGACGCCGACCGCCACCGTGCTGGGATTCTTCAAGGGCAACCTGGTCAACTCCTACAGCTATGTACAGGCCGTCGCCGACGGCGTCGCTGTGGACTGCTCCGTCTACGAGATCCGGGTCGCCGGCGAGCGGCAGCCAGCGTCCGCCACCCCCGTCGGCGCGGTCGGTGTGCGAGACCGCAGCTCGCGCCGCGTCCGCTACGAGGACCTGGACGAAGAGCTGACCTCCACCACAGGGCAGGGTCCGGCCAGGGCTGTCCCGACCGAGCACCTGGCGGCGGTGGTGACGGCTTTCCGTGATGCGCTGCCGACCCTGTTCCCCGACCGGATGCTGCAGGGCGGCGGGCCCGGCGTGGTCCCCAAGACCGTGGTGCTGGCGCAGGACGGACAGCATGCGGACGAGGTCGTGGAGCGCATCCGCGACGTGTTCGGCGCCGGGGACGACTTCTGCCGGCGGATCATGCACCGCGACGCTCATGCGGAGCACCTGCTGCGGGATTTCCGCACGACACCACAGATCCGGATCGCGGTCGTGACGGATCTGATCTCCGGGATCAGTGACATGCGGGCGATCGAGTGCGTGCTGATCTTGCGCGAGGTGCACTCTGCCGCCTACTACGAGCAACTGCTGGCCATGGGAACGCAGACCATCTCGTCGGCGGCGCTACGCGCCGTCACCCCGGGGGCGACTGCCAAGACGCAGCTCGTGGTCGTCGACGCGGTGGGCGCCTCGCGTCACCTCCAGCAGCTGGTGAATGTGACGGATGCATCCGGGCAGGAAGGGAGGGCCGCCTTGGAGCGCCTGCTGGACCGTGCCGCCAGTGGGCTGGTGACGGCGCAGGAGACGGCCGAACTCGCCTTCAGGCTCGCCCGGCTCATCCCCATGCTCAGTGACGCCGACGGCGCCGAGATCCGTGAGCTGGCGGGCCAGTCTCTGCAGGAGCTGGTGACCCGTCTCCTAGGCTCGGTCGACTCGGATCACCTGGTATCTGTTCGCCGGGCAGGCGGCAAGAGAGCCGTCGATAAGGAGCGGCGCACGGCCCTTTACCCGCTCACCCAGGAGCCCGAACTCCAAGAGGCGCTGCTGAGCCTGTACGACGGGCCAGCCTCCGCGCGGGAAACGGCATCCGGCAGTCGGCGTCGTCGCCAAGCGGAGGCAGTGCGCCGGCGTCTGGCCGTATTCGTTGAGCGGTCCGGACCCTTTACCCCGGCCCAGTTGTGGTGGCTCGAGAAGATCGCGGACGTGGTGGCCGCCGAGACCCACTTCGCCCCCGTGTATCTCGACAGTCTCCCTCTCTCGGCGCGCGGCGGCACGGACGGCTTCCTCGACGCCTTCGGGCCTGACGCCGCGATCGATCTCCTGGACGAACTGAGCAGGGCCCTGGCGTGACGAATGAGGTGCCTGCCAGCTGGAGGATCGTCCGGCTGTCCGACGTGCTGAGCGAACCGCTGGTCAACGGCCGGTCCCCGCGCCCCGGCGAGGGCGGATTGCCCGTACTGCGCATGCCGGCGCTGCGAGCAGTCACCGTGGACTTCACCCAGTCCAAGAGCAGCGACCGCAGTGGCGACGGTCACGCGATACTCCTGGCCGAACACGGGGATGTGCTGGTCGGCCGGGTCAACGGCTCACACTCCCTGGTCGGCGAAGGCGCTCTGGTAGACGGCCCCCCGGCCCCGACGGCCATTCCCGACAGCATGATCCGCGTGCGCGTGCGCCCCGACGTCCTCGATTCGCGCTACCTCGCACACCTGTGGAAGTCGCCGATCATGCGGCGCCAGATCGGGGCACGCGCCCGCCAGGGTGGCGCAGCGATCTGGCGGATCAACCAACGCGATCTTGCCGACGTCCTGCTGCCGCTGCCCCCTATGGCGGAACAGCGCAGGATCGTCGGCCTGTTGGAGGACCACCTCGCCCGCATCGACGCCACCACGACCCGCACCTACAACGCCCTCGACCAGGCCGATGCCCTTAGCCGCGCCCTGACCGCGCGGGCAGGGCGCGGCGCTCTCGCCGGCACAACTCGGGTGCCCGCGGACCTGCCCCGGGCGGCGGGTGTAGAGGACGGGAGGCTGCCCGGCCTTCCCGAACGCTGGCGGTGGACCCGCTTGCACGATGTCGCGGAGGTCTCCCGCGGCATCACCCCGCCCGGCACGCAGGAGTGGAGTGCCTCCGACACGGACGTCTCCTGCCTGCGGGTCGCCAACGTGCAGCGCGGCCGCCTGGATCTGGACGACGTCCGCACGATCCGGCTGCCCCCATCACAGGCCGAGGCGGCCCGGCTGAGGGCGGGCGATGTGCTGCTGACCGGCGGCGGATCGATCGACAGCCTGGGCCGCGGCTGGCTCTGGGAGGAGCAGCTGCTCCACTGCGTTCCCCACAGCCACCTCTTCCGTGTCCGGATCACCGCCCATCAGCTCCACCCCGTACTGCTGGCCTGGCACGCCAACGGCTTCGGCCGTACGTGGTGCCACCGCAACGCCACCCACAGCGTGGGGCCGGCGTCCATCAGCCTGGCCAGGCTCCGGCTCATGCCGGTGCCGGTGGCGCCCGTAGACGAGCAGCACTATCTTGTCGCGGTCCTCCAGGCACACACCGCGTCCCTGAACGGGGCCTGCGCGGTCGCTGAACGTGCTCTCGAGCTGGCTGGGAGGCTGCGGCGTAACCTCCTGGAACGCGCCTTCACCGGCCACCTGTCCCCTCCGCTTTCCCCGTCTGGGCAACAGGAGTCTGTGCTGTGAACCCCACCGTCTCCTCCCGCCCCGGATACGACCAGGCCCTGGTGGCCCGGCTGTGGAACTACGCCAACGTGCTGCGCGACAACGGCACCTCGGGCCTGGAGTTCATCGAGCAGCTCGCCAGCCTGATCGTCCTCAAGCGCGCCCACGAACAACGCCAACGCCCCCTCAACGGGCAGGACGTCCTCGGGTTCGACGCCTGGACACAGCTCACCCGGACCGAGCGCGACCGCCTGATCCCGGCGTACCAGCAGATCCTGGATCTGCTCGCCGTCCGGCCCGGGACACTCGGGCTGCTCTTCCGGCGGGCACAAAACCGCATCCCGGACCCCGCCCTCCTGCACCGCTTGATCGTCGACGTGGTGGACCGCTACCAGTGGTCCGGCGGCGACACCGGCGCCGTTTTCGAGGCGCTGCTGGCCCGCATGAGCACGGACACCAAGACCGGTGCCGGCCAGTACTACACACCCCGGCCGCTGATCGAGGCGATCGTGCAGTGCATGCAGCCCGGCATCGACGACACCGTCATTGACCCGGCCTGCGGCACCGGCGGTTTCCTGATCAAAGCCTCCGACTACCTGGTCGACCACTTTCCTTCAGATGCCACCGCGGCCCAGCGCAAGCGGCTCGCCCAGGGGGCCTTCTTCGGCACCGATCTCGTCGACGTCACCGCGCGGCTGGCCACGACGAACCTCGTCCTGCACGGCGTCACCCGGGCCGACGAGACCAACCCGTGCATCACCGTCGGGGACGCGCTGGCCCGACCACCGGTCAGGCGGGCGACACTGGTGCTCACCAACCCTCCCTTCGGGCGCAGCTCCACCAGCGAGGAGACCTACCGGGAGGATTTCTGGACCCTCACCACCAGCCGGCAGCTCAACTTCCTCCAGCACATCCACAGCCTGCTGGAGACCGACGGCCGCGCCGCCGTCGTGGTGCCCGACAGCGTGCTGTTCGAAGGCGGGCCGGGTGAGCTGATCCGGCGGCGCCTGCTGTCCGCGTGCGACGTACACACCCTGCTGCGGCTTCCCGCCGGCATCTTCTATGCCGGCGGCCTCAAGGCCAGCGTGCTGTTCTTCGATAAGCCCGAACCGCGCCCCGACGGCAGCCCGTCCACGACCCGGCTGTGGGTGTACGACCTGCGCTCCCCGGACACGCCGACGGCCAAGCCCATGACACTGGCCGGCCCCGACTACAGCGACTTCGTGTCCGCCTACCGGCCCGGTCGGCCCCGCAGCGAACGAGTCGCAACCCCTCGCTTCCGGTCCTTCACCGTCGACGACCTACTCGCCCGCAGCGGTGTCGATCTGGACCTTCAGGTCGCCGAACCCCCGCCCGGGCCCTTCGCGTTGGAAGAGCCCGAGGCCGACCTGCACCGCATGGCGCAGGAGATCACCGCTGAACTGGGCGCCGCCCTGGCCGAGTTCGCGTCCCTGACCGAAGCGCTGCGCCCCTACGGCGTACACGCGGACGGCCCGGATCGTGAGGCGGAGCGGTGACGGCGATCAGAGGCACTATGACCGGGGGGATGCCGTGCGGCTGCTGCGCCTGAGCCTTTCCTCCTACCGGGGCCTGCGCCACTTCGAGCTGGACCTCACCGGCGCCCTCGACGGCGGTCATGCCATCGCCACTCTGATCGGCCCCAACGGCGGCGGCAAGTCCCGGGCCCTGCACGCGCTCGCTGAGATCTTCGGCGCCCTGTACCGGCCCGGGCGCCGTGCGGCCTTCGCCTTCGAACTCGACTACGAGGTCCGCGACCGGACGGTTCGGGTCGTTCAGACCTCCCCCGACACCTCGCCCGAGCTGACCGTGGACACCGCAACGGGCTGGCCGATCTCCGTGGCCCGTGCACTGTGGGCGCAGCATCTGCCCGATCACGTCTTCGGCTACCAGGCGCACGCCCAGGCCCCCTGGACCAGCGAGTTCGACCAGCACCGTCGCTTCGCCGCCCGCCGCGTCGGCGAATGGCGCCGGCAGTGGATGACGGACTTCGACCAGTGGCGCGCGCACCAGCCACCGGGCCAAGGGGAGCTGTGGACCGAGCGGTTCACGCTGCCCATCAGCTGCCCCCTATACACGCCGGTGTTCCTGTGTACGCCCGCGCACCTGCCGCTGCTGCTCCTCGCGCAGACCACCCACTGGTCCGACTCGTTCGGCACCTATCTGCGCAGCCACTCCTACCTGCAGCGGGTGACCTCCGCGGTCCTGCGGATCCGCGCGCCACGCGCGGCACGCGCCCCGCACCTGGCCGCCCTCCCGTACTGGGGCCTGGGCGGACCTGCCCGCACCCTGTTCGCGGCCGCCTCCGAATCGGGTCGGTTTGGTCTCATCCCCGACGCCGACCCAGTGGACGGAGCCGGCAGCCCCGCCGACGGGTTCCAGATCGACCTGGGCGCCGCGGAAGATGTCCGCGCCTTCCGTAACCTCTTCGACAGCGACCTGTCGATGTTCGGCCTGCTCGCCACCTTGCTGGACGCCGGCTACCTCACCGTCGACATCCGCCTGGACAAGTCCGGCGCGCTCACTGTCGGCCTGAACGACCTGAGCTCAGGGGAGCAGCAACTCCTCACGATTTTGGGTCTGCTGAGACTCCAGCGCGCACATGAGTCGCTGTTCCTGCTGGACGAACCCGACTCCCACTTCCACCCCGAGTGGAGCCGGCGCTGGTACTCCTCCGTACGCAGCGTGCTGGGACCGCATCAGCACTCGCAGTTCCTCACCGCCACCCACGAACCGCTCCTGGTATCCAACATGACCCGCGAGCAGATCCGCGTCGTCACCACCAACGTGGAGGGCCAGGCCACCGCGGTGATACCGCGGGCCAACCCGCGCGGACAAGGCGCCGGCGGCCTGCTGACCACTGACCTGTTCGGCCTACCCACCCAACTCGACGAGCACACCCAGGAACTGATCGACCGCCAGTACACGCTGCTCCCCGAGGCGGCCGGCGACCCGGTCAAACAGGCCGCGCTGCGCGACGTCACCGCCCAGCTGGAGACCATGGACTTTCCCAACTCCGACCGTGATCCGCTCGTGGCGGCCTTCCTCGCCGAGCTCCATCGCAGACGCCTCGCGCTCCTCGAGGCCGCCCACGGCCCCAACCCGCCCTCGCCCGAACGACTGCAGGCCCTGGTCGCCGAGCTGTTCCACGAGCGCTTCTCCTCGGTGATCTGACGCCGATGAGACACGTCAACATGCAAGGGCTCACCGCCCCGCTAGCCTGGGCAGCCAAGGCCAAACGCACCCTCGACGCGGTCAGGGCCGCCGTCGCCGCCGGCACCGAGCGAGAATTCAATTCGCACTGGACCGAGGACGCCGTACGCGACCTGCTCCTCGGCCTCGCCGGCGTCAAGTGCTGGTACTGCGAGACCCTCATCGTGCGCGCGGACATCACCGTCGACCACTACCGGCCGAAATCCGAAGTATTCGACGTGCCCGGCCACCCGGGCTACTGGTGGCTGGCCTACGAGGTGTCGAACTACCGCATCGCCTGCAAGCACTGCAACAGCGGCGGAGCCCGCTACAACGGTGTCCGGGAAGGCCGCGCCAAGGGCAGCCAGTTCCCACTCATAGGCGGAACCCGCGCGAGCACCTCAGCCGACGACCTGAACAGCGAACAGCCGCTGCTCCTGGACCCGGCCCACCCCAGCGACCCCGACCTGCTCGGCTTCGACTCCGGCGGCTACGCCCGGCGCAGCAACACCCCCTACTCGCCAGCCGAAACGAACCGCGGCCTGTGCCGCGCCGACGAAACCATACGGATCCTGGCGCTCAACGACTCCCACCTCGTCCCGCTCCGCGCCCGCCTCATACGGGAGGTCACCGTACTCGCCCGCCACGGGGACAAGACCGACATCCAGCAGCTGATCGACGACAAGGTGGGACCCGAGGCACCCTACAGTGCGGCAGCCGCCATGGCCCTGGCCTTGCATCGAGCCGTCGCTCAGCCGGCCGCCGCGCCCGCCCCGGTCGCAACGACGCCCACACCTGCCGTCGACCCGGCGCGCTCCCGAGTCGACCTGCACGACCTGCTGCAGCACCTGGACCCCGACGCCCTGAAGGCCGGCATCATCCTCACTGGCCGGCACGAGAAGAAGGTCTACGGGGCAGTTCTGAAACCCGAGGGCCACATCGAAGTCTGGGGCCGCCCCTGGGGTACCCCGACCACCGCCGCCCGAGCTGCCACTGGCAGCAACAAGATCGACGGCTGGGACTTCTGGTGTCTGACCATCGCCGGTGTGGAGCAGACCCTCGCCAAGTTCCGCGCCACGCACTTCCCGCCCAGCACACCGATGTAAGACAAGAGTACGAGCGGCACCTTCGTCCCCGGCTATGTTAACGGCCAGAGGCCTTCGACCTCGACCTGCGGCGATGTGGTCTGCGAAGGTCTGCGGCGAAGTGAACGCGGGGCGCCGCTCGGCAGGTTCTTGGAGGACGAACCCGAATCTGTGGTCTGCAGCCTGGGACGAATCGGCATCGCATAGATCCCCCTCCAATCGCATCAGCACTTACCTGATCTCCAGCGAATCACTCAGAGTCTCGTCAGCGGTCGTTAAGGTCGTCAGTGATCGCGCGGTCGATGTTGCGCTGTGCGCTGTCCGCGAGTGCCTTGTAGAAGAGGTCGACGGCAGAGCCGCGCGGCAGGTCGGCGCGGATGTGCTGGGCACGTTCGCTGATGTCGAGGTCTTCCGGGTATGGCTGGCCAGGAGTTCCGAACCGGAAACCGGAGAGGACTGCGGAGTGCAGGCTTCCCCCGGTACGACGGAACAAGTCTTCCGACAGTCGGGACGCTGTCTTCAACAACACGGTCACGAAGTCCACCTGGTCCCACACGATGTTCTTGGGCATCTTGCTCAGGAGCGGGGCGGCGGCATGCGCGAGATCGCTGTCCCCTTCCTGGTAAGGCTCAAGGAGGAGGCTGAGGACCAATTCGTCTGCAGGGCCGGCGATGGTCCAGAAAAGTTCCGGCGCGTGGAGTTCACGGCGCCATGCGTTCTCGCGGGGCTGTGCCAGCCAGTTCCGCACCGATCGCATCAGATCAAGCCGTGCAGGACTGTCAGACAAGGGGAGCGGAACACTCCACTGGTAAGGCAAAGGATCGAAGGACTTTCTGGTGGGGTCCTCCTCCCAGCGCTCGATCCGGGCGAGTAGGAGCCCGACTGCGGCTTGCGAGTCGGCCTTGGCGAGGTGAGCCACGAACTGCTGCACCGTGTGATCACTCAGTGTCGGAAGAGCGGTCAACTGGGCCAGGAAAAAAGCGCGTTGGGTTTCCGTGAGCTGTTCCCAGGACAAGACGCCGTCCATCGTGAATGCCCACCAGAGGCGATAGGGTACCGACCCCGTCTCGCCGAACGGCACAGACGTGAGCAGTTCCAGAGCCGTGTCCTTCGAGGTGTGCAGCATGGACACGGCCATGCCGAGGACTCCAGCGCGCACTACGGGGTCGGTGTGGTTGCTCAGAGCGCGGGCGAGTGCCAGTGCACCGGCCTCCTGCACCGAGGGGTCCGGGATGTGCTTTTGGAGAGCTTGGGCGACGGCCCGGACCCCCACGGCCCCACCGTCGGCAACGAGGCGCCGACATGTGTCCAGTGCGCGGGGCACGTTCTGTTCGAACGATGCGTGCAGCACTGAGGGCAGCATGACACGGGCGGCTTCGTTCTCAGCGCGGGCCAGTCGGTCGAGAAGAGCGGGGATGAGGTCAGGGAATCCCTCCAGAGTGTCTTCGAGTACTGCGGGAACTCCCTCTGAGTGAGTGGCCACGGCCCTTTGGCCTGCTTCCACCAGCGATACGAGTAGCTCGGCCACTTGGCCGGCGGGCTGCTTCCTCAACTCGTCGGCGGTCTCGTGGCGTAGTGCCGCCCAGTGGTCTTGGACGTTCTCCAGCCGTTTGGTGTCTTCGGAGCGGGGGACCAGGGATTCGTCGTAGGTCCCTGTGTGGAGGAGGAGCGCCAGATGGTGTTCCGTGTTGTCCGGCAATGCATCGAGCACTGTCTGCGCCGTTTCACGCATCTGAGCGGTGCCGTGCTTTGCGGCCCAGCTCAGCGAGCGCCGGGTCGCGAGCGACACCAGAGGACGTGGCTGCCTCGCGGCAACCCGGGTGGCCAGTTCACGGAGGAACTCGATAGCTTGCGGCTCGAATTCTTCGCACAGCCGCTGGTCCACGACGATCCGGTCGAGGAACGCGGTGTCGGGGCGGCCCAGCGCACGCCAGTATCGCAGCAGTGCCCAGTCGACGATGGAGAAGTACGAGGCGAAGTAGAGCAACCCCGCCCCGTTCAGATCCCGGGAGGGCTCCACCGCGTACTCGACCCGCTGTTCCTCGCCGAGCGGCACGAAGCCGTCCGGCTTGTCCGGTTCGAAGGAGCCCCGGGTGCGGGCCGTGTGACAGGCCAGCCGGGGCGAGTACGCCTCCGGCAGCGAGGGAAGGTGGACGTGCCGGAAGTCCGGTGGGGAGGAGCGCACGAGATTCTCGTTGCTCCGGGCGTCGCTGCGGGTGACCCAGCGGTTGAAGTTCTCCACGTACAGCGTTCCGTCGTCGTCGAACGCGTAGAACTCGTCCGGGTCGACGGGGGCCGCGTCCGGCGCGGCGGCGCCGAGCGCTGCCTCGCCGACCGGGGTCCGGGTGATGCGGTGCAGGGTCAGCACCGACTCGCTGCCGAAGCCGAAGACCCGCGACGCGATGTGCAGGCGGTCCCCGAACCCGGGTGTGCGCGGGTGGAACCGGCGGCTGCCGCGCAAGCGGTAGTAGTAGAAGGACAGATAGGTCGGCGCCCCCGAGGGGTCCCTCGCGCCCAGGACGTCGGTGTCGCACACCGTGGCGACGGCGTCCCAGGTCCAGTCGCCGATCTGGCCGACGAACAGCGAGTTGTGCCCGCACATCCCGGGCCTGACGAGCTCGGTGCGGTACAGCCCGCTGTCGCCGAGCCGTTGCGGACCGGACTGCGGGGCGGGGTGCCTGGGCATGGCGGCGGCCCGGGTCACCGTGCGGCCCCGCCGTGTTCGGCCCTGCTGTGTTCGTCCCCGCCGCGTTCGTCCCCGCCATGTTCGTCCAGGAACGCGAGGAACAGCGAGTGGACCTCCGCGGGCGAGGTGAGCCCCGGGAAGTGGCCCGCGTCGGGGATCTCCGCGTAGCGCGCGTCGGGTATGGCGCCGTGCAGCAGATGGGCGGTCTTGAGCGGGATGACCGTGTCATGGCTGCCCTGCACGATCAGTGTCGGCACGGCGATGTCCGGCAGCCGTTCCAGGAGCGTGGCCTGGGAGGCGAACACATCGAGGTAGCGCAGCCCGGTCTGGGCGTCCATGCTCTCGCACCGCAGCAGCAGCTTCTCCAGGTCCGCGCGCTCCCGCCGGATCCGCTCGGATCCGGCGTACCGCTCCAGCCGGTCGAAGTCCTCGGCCGCCACCGTGGCCAGCCGGTTCACCTCGCCGTTGCGGTTGCCCACCTTGTACGAGCTGCCGAGCAGCGTCAGCGAGCGGGTGCGCTCCGGATGCGCCAGCGCGAAGGTCTGGGCGACCAGACCGCCGAAGGAGGCCCCGACCAGATGCACCGGGCCGCCGACGCCCATCCGGTCCAGGACGGCCGTGTACCGGTCCGCGATGGCGTCCAGGGTGAGCTCGGAGCCGGTACTGGCGCCGACTCCCGGATGGTGCACGCTGATCAGCCGGAAGCGCCCGGGCAGCTCGGCGAACTGCCGGGCGAACACCCCGGCGCCGATGTTGAACGGGGGCATCAGCAG
Source organism: Streptomyces sp. NPDC058373 (assembly GCF_042723275.1). Taxonomy (NCBI): domain Bacteria; kingdom Bacillati; phylum Actinomycetota; class Actinomycetes; order Kitasatosporales; family Streptomycetaceae; genus Streptomyces; species Streptomyces sp. NPDC058373. Next base: position 40,741 of record NZ_JBHXJE010000026.1, read on the forward strand.
CACGACCGGGCCGGCACCGGCGCTGAACACCTCGGCGCGGCCGTCCGGCAGTTCCAGTACGGCGTGCTCGATCGCGGGGTTGGCCTCCAGCAGCACTTTGACGTTGCCGTCCTCGGGCACGTGGTGCTCGCGCATCGCCCGGCGCACGTCCTCCGGCACGCCCGCCGCCGGGTGGTACCGGCCGAGCGCGGCACGCACGGTGGCGTCGCCGCTGCCCACTCGGCCGGCCTGCCCCGCGTCCACGGCGAGCAGTTCGGGCACCTCACTCGGGGCGCGGAACAGCGCGACCAGCCGGGCCGCGGCCTCCTCGGCCTCGGCGACGGTGAACCCGCAGGGAACGGCCAGCCGGATCAGCGAGCCGGTTCCGTCCGGCCCGCCGGACTCCGCGAGGTGGGGGCCGCCGCGGATCCCCGTACGGTGGAAGATCCAGGCGAGACAGGACGCCACGGCGTGCTCGAACCCGTCGAACCACGGCATGCGCGCCACGTCGAGCAGGACGCAGTGGCCAGCCGCGGCCTCCCCGGCGACGGGCGCCCCGCCGTCGCGCAGGCCCTGCCACAGCGCGCGTACGGCCGCCATCCGCTCGGCCGTGCGTGCGGCGACGCCGTCCGTGTCGTGCAGGGCGGCGTCCACCAGCTTGCGCTGGGACAGGCCGAGTTCACGTCCGCGCAGGGCGACCTGCTCGCGCAGGTGCGCGCCGAGCGCGGCGTCCCGGGTGACCGCGAGCCCGCCGAAGTCCAGCCCGAAGTCCTTCGAGAGACTGAAGGTCGCGCTGTCCGCCAGTGACAGCAGGTCCCGCACCACCTCCCACAGCCCGCGGCCTTGTTCCGTGTCCTCGTGGGCGGCGACGAACGCGGCGTTCTCGACGATCCGCGTGGCGTCCAGCACCAGCGGGACGCCGTGCGCGGCCGTGGCCTCCCGGACCCGGCGCAGGTTGGCCAGCGACACCGGGTGGCCGCCGCCGGCGTTGCCGCTCAGCTCGACGCAGACGAACGAGACCCGGTCCCCCTTCTCGCGCAGTCGGCCGCGCAGCGCGGCCAGGTCCAGGTCGCCCGCGAACGAGGGGTGCCCGCCGCTGCCGCGCGTCGGGACGACAGCCGGGGTGAAGCCGTTGTCCAGCAGGCTGAAGAGCCAGGTCGGGAACAGCCCGTTGTGCGGTACGACACCGCGGCGGCCCGCCCAGGAGCGGCACAGCATCGCCTCGGCGGAACGGCCCGAGGAGGCCGTGACGACATGGTCGAACGGCAGCCAGGGCGGCGCCGTCTGCTCCGGAGCGTCACGGCGGGCGGCGGTGCCTTGGCGCGCCGCCGCGACGGCGGCGGTGACCGCGGGTGTCTCCAGTTCCGCCCAGGAGTCGGTGATCAGGTCGATGTCGACCTCGGCGTGCGGCAGGTTCACCGGATTGTGCCCGTGCGCGGCCAGCAGCGCGGCGCGGCGGGACAGGGCGTCGGGCGAGGCCGTCGAGATGGGTGAGGTGGGGGAGTCGGGCGCGGCGGGGGATTGGGGTGCGGGCCCGGTCCGCTGTGCGGGGGCGGGAGCCGGCGGCTGGGCGCGGACCGGTACGGGGGTCGCTGTCGCCGCCCGGTCGAGCTGTCCGGGGGCGTCGGCCGAGACGTCCGGGTCGGCGATCATCAGGATCACGTCGGAGACGCCGGCTTGCTCGACGTCCGCGGGCTGGCACAGATAGATCGGCCGGTTGGTGGGCCGGAACTTGTTCTTGAACCGGAAGTTGCCCTCGCCGAAGATGCCCGCTGAGCGCAGCTCCTCGAGTCCCGCCTCGATGGCCGGGTCGGCGTTGGGGGAGTCGCCCACCTTCACGCCGAAGCTCGCGCCGAAGCTGAACAGCTCCGAACCCTCCGCGGCCAGCGTGGTGATGATCTCGACGATCGCGAACTCCAGCCCGCCCAGCGGCATGTCCGCCGGGTAGAACTCCAGGTCGAGCAGATACCCGTTCTCTGAGGGGATCCTGGTGACGATGACCACGCTCGCCAGCTCGCCGTCCAGCCAGGTCAGGAACATGCGGTGCCGCTCGGCGAGCACGCCGGCCCGCAACTCCTCCCGGACGATCGCCACATACGGGTTGACCATCTGTTTCTGGTCGCCCCATCGGCTGATCATCCCGGCGATCCGCTCGTCGACGGCAGGATCGGAGCCGGAGCGGTACTCCTCGGTACGGCACTCCCCGGCCTTCTTGAACCGCTGCACCATGTAGCGCAGACGGGACATCCTGCCGCCGGACAGGGAGAAGTCCGCCAGGCTCTCCAGCCGCTGGACGGCACCGAACGGCGTGGCCGTGAACGCAATGCCGGACACCTCCGTCACCCGCAGCAGCGAGAGGAAGGTGACCCGCAGGCCGTGGCGGCGGCCGTACTCGGCGTAGGCGCGTACGAGGGTCGGGAAGTACTCCTCGGAGCCGACGTAGCTCCACGCGAAGACGTCGCTGTCACGCCGGGAGAAGTTGAAGTACCCCTCGCGCTCGGCACCGATGAAGGCGAGGGGGGCGATGTCCCGGCCCGCGAGGCCCCCCTCCTTGGCATGGGCGGCGTCCAGCCGGTCCAGCAGCGCGCGTACCTCGGGCAGTCCGTCGAGGTTCTTCTTGCGCACGATCAGCGGCTCGGTGCCCGGTGCGGCGCCGGTGGAGGCGGGTGCGGACGCCGGGGCGGGAGTCGCGGCGCCGTCCGCGAGGCGCACCGGGCCGTCCGGCCGGGCGCGTTCGTCCTCAGCCGGCTCCGCGCCGAGCGCCTCGGTCACCCGCTCGGCCCCGTGCACCTCGGTGAGGTGGGCGGCGAGCTCCGTGACCGTAGGCCGGTCGAACAGCAGCGTCTTGCGCAGACCGCCGAAGCGGCGCTCCAGGCAGCTGACGGACCGCAGCATGTCGAACGAGGTCAGACCGTTGTCGACGAAGGTCAGTTTCGGGTCGATCGGCCGGTCCAAGGTGTACTCGAGCAGCCGGGCGAGCAGCCGGGCGGTGTCGTCCCCGGTGTCCTGTGCCGCGGCATGCGGGCTCGTGGCCGTGGACGAGAGCGTGTCGTGCACGAAGGAGCTCAGCAGGGTGACCGTGTCCTGGTCGTAGATCTCGGCGATCTGGAGGGCGAGGCCGTAGCGGGCGTTGACCGCCCGGATGAGGTCCATGCGGAAGATCGAGTCCAGACCAAGTTCCGCGAAGGACTGGTCCGGGCCGATCTCCTCGGGCGCCATGGCTAGGATCTCCGCGACCTGCTCGCGTATCAGCGCGGCGATCTCCGTCACCGGGACGGGTTCATGGGGGGCGGGATCGGGGGCGGTGGGGGCGAAGGGTGCGGGTTCGGGGGTGGGTGCGGTTCCGGTGGACGGGCGTGGTGGCTGTGTGCTCGCCGTCAGGCCGGGCGGGGAGAGCCTCACCTTGGGGCCGCGCCGCCGGGCCGGGACAGAACTCAGGAGTTCTGGTGCTTCGGGCTGTTGTGACAAGGCGTTCTCCACGTCGGGTTCGGCGGTGACCTCGCGCTCGGTGGTGCGCGCGTCGAACCAGTGCGCGCGCCGGGAGAAGGGGGCACCGGGGAGAGGGAGACGGCGCGGACGCCCGTCCGGCCACAGCGGGCTCCAGTCGACGTCGTCGCCGCTGGCCCACCGGCCAGCCGACGTGCGGGACAAGGAGTCCCCGGTGCCGTCGATCTGCTCGGCGCTCAGCACCCCCGCCGCGCCGCGCTCGCCCGCGGCGGCCGCCCTGAGCAGCTCCACTGCCTGCTCGTGGCTTGCGGCGAGGACACAGAGCCGCTGGGCGAGAGGGGCGCGGCCGAACTGGAGGGTCGCGCTGATCCGGGCTGGTTCCAGGTCCGGGTGCGCGGCCAGGTGGGCGGCCAGCCGGTGCGCGTAGCCGCACAGCGCGGCCTCGTCCGGTGCGGACAGCGGCAGCAGGTACGGCTCACTCGTGGGGGCTGGGGTCGCGGTGACCGGCGGGGTGTACGACTCCACGACCACATGGGCGTTCGTCCCGCCGAAGCCGAACGAACTGACGCCCGCCCGGAGCAGCGGGCGCCCGTCCGGACCCGGCACGCCGTCCCACGTCCGGCGTCGGTCATTGATCCGGAACGGCGTGCCGTCCAGTCGCAGGTACGGGTTGACCTCGCGGAAGTGGATGGTCGGCGGCAGCTCGCCGTGGCGTAGGGACAGCAGGATCTTCAGCAGGCCCGCGATGCCCGAGGCGGCCTCCAGATGGCCGATGTTGGTCTTCACCGAGCCGATCGCGATGTGCGGTTCCTCCGGGGCGGCTAGGCCCCAGTCCTCGTACAGCCGCCGGAATGCCTTCTTCATTCCCTCGATCTCGATGGGATCGCCGAGCCGGGTGCCGGTGCCGTGCGCCTCGATGGCGGTGACGGTGTCGGGCGGGAACCCCGCCTCGCGATGGGCCTTCACCAGGACCTGGGCCTGGGCCTCGGGGTTGGGCGCGGTGAGGGACGGGGAACGCCCTCCGTGGTTGACGGCCGTGCCCCGGATCACGGCGTGGATGTGATCGCCGTCCGCCTCGGCCGCGGCGAGCGGCTTGAGGAGCACCGCGCCGACGCCCTCGCCCCGGACATAGCCGTCGGCGTCCTTGTCGAAGGTCTTGCAGGCGGCGTCCGGGCTGAGCATCCCGGACTTGGTGAACGCGGTGAACAGCCCGGGGCTCAGCAGGGCGTTCACGCCGCCGACGACGGCCGCCGTGCAGTCACCGGCGGCGATCGCCCGCACCGCCCGGTGCAGTGCGACCAGCGCGCTGGAGCAGGCGGTGTCCACGGCCTCGCTCGGTCCGCGCAGGTCCAGCACGTGCGAGACACGGTTGGCCAGGATAGAGTGCGCCACCCCGCTTGCCGTGTGGGCCTGGACCTCGGTGTCGGCGCCGCTGAGCAGATCGCCGTAGTCGGTCGTCGAGACACCGGCGAACAGTCCGGTGTCGGTGCCCGCCAGGTCCGAGGGCCGGTACCCGGCGTCCTCGACGGCCCGCCACACGGCCTGGAGGATGAGCCGTTGCTGCGGGTCCATCAGCGCCGCCTCCTTCGGGGAGATGGCGAACAGCCCGGTGTCGAAGGCGCCGATCTCCTCGACGAAGCCGCCGCACACGGAGGCGGTGTCGGGGTGCGCGTGCAGCTCGGCCCGGTCCGCGGGCGCGGGCCCGACGAGATCGGCGCCGGCCGCCAGGTGCTCCCAGAACGCGTCCAGGTCCGGGGAGCCGGGCAGCACGCCCGCCATGCCGATGACGGCGACGGCGGTCCGCCCGGGGGCCGTGTCGGGTTCGGGCTCCGTAAGTCCGACAGGCGAGGGTTCGACCGGTGAGGGTTCGGCCTCCGTCGGCCCCACCGTCGCGGACTCGGCGTCCACCGTCGCGGACTCTGCGCCCGCCGACCCGGCCTCCGCTGCTGGTGCCACACTGCCCGCGAGGTCGGCCGGGTGGTTCTCGACGAGGTAGTCGGCGAAGGCCAGCAGGTCGGGACACTCGAAGAGGACCGTGGGCAGCAGGTCCAGCGCGTACCGGGAGTTCACCTCATTGATCAGCTCGGTGAGCGAGATCGAGTCGAAGCCCAGCTCCATCAGGTCGGCGTCGAGCTCCACTTCCTCCTCGTCGACGAGGAGGAAGCCCGCGGCCATCGCCCGCAGGTCCGCCACGGCCCGCTCACGCAGGTGCTCCGCCGACAGGCCCATGTCCAGGCCCTGCTCCTGCTCCCGGCCCTGGTCCTGGCTCTCGGGCACGACCTCGCGGTCGCCGCCCGTCACATGGACGACGACGAAGCTGCTCTCGGCACCCGCGAGTCCCCGGTGGAAGGCCCGCAGACCCGCGTCCGTGGGCATCGGGGTCATACCCCACTTGTGGGCGAACAGCTCCCGCACGGGGCCGTCCACGGTCATGCCACCCGCCTCCCACAGTGGCCACCCGATGGCGACCGTACGGCCCCACCGCTCACCGCGTGCGCACCGGGCGGCGCGCTCCTCGGCGAACGTGTGCAGATACGCGTTGGCGGCGGCGTAGTCGCACTGGCCGGGATTTCCGGTCTCCGCGACGACGGAGGAGAAGAGCACGAAGAAGTCGAGGGCGTCGCCCGCGGTCGCCTCGTCGAGGTGCAGCGCGCCGAACACCTTGGGCGCCAGCACGGCGTCCAGCGCCGCCCCGTCCTTGTGCACGGCCCGCGCGTCACGGGTGACGCCGGCTGTGTGGAGCACGCCGTGCAGGGCGCCGTGGCGCTCGCGCACGGCCGCGCACAGCCGCTCGACGTCCGCGGGGTCGGAGACGTCCGCCTGGACGTACGAGGCCGAGCAGCCGGCCGCGTTGAGCTCGTCCAGTGCCTCGCCCAGGGTGGCCGAGGGCGCCGAACGCCCGGCGAGGACCAGGTTCACCGGGCCGTGCTCCGCCAGGTGCCGGGCGAAGACGAGACCCAGCGCGCCGGCACCGCCGGTGATCAGATAGGTGCCGTCCGGCCGGACGCCCACCGGGGCATCACCGGCGGGCGTCGGCGTGTAGTCCTCCAGCACCTTGACGAGGCGCACCCCGTCGCGGTGTCGCACCTCCGCGTCCCCGGCCGCTCCGAGCTCCACCTCGGCGAACAGCCGCTCGGCCCGATTGGCGGCGGACGACTGGGCCCCGGTGCCTTCGAAGGCCACCCGGGAGCCGGAGAACCAGCTGTGCTCCAGGTCGAGCGTGCGTAGGAGTCCGGCGACGGCCGCGTGCGAGGGCTGCGGGCCGCCGGACGGGGAGGTGTGGGTGTGCACGAGGCGCAGCGGACCCCCGCCGGTGTCGGAGAGGAGCGCGGTGGACAGCCGGAAGCAGGAGTGCAGTGCCCGTTCCAGCCGGTCGGCAGGGCGGTCGTCGGCGGTGTCCATGGGCGCGTGGACGACCGCGTCCGGCCGCAGGCCCCGGGCGGTCAGGCGCTCGGCCAGCAGCCGGTGGTGCCGGGGCACCCGGTGGTCGAAGGTGTATGAGGCCTCGTCCACCTGCGCGAACTCGCATCCGAATCCGGCGATCACGAGCCGCGTGTCCGTACCGGCGAGCTGCGCGGCGAAGGCTTCCCGCAGCTCCGGGTCCTCGCTGACGAGAAGCAGGACACCGGGCGGCGCGGAGGAGATGACGGCGGGCGGCGACTCCACCCAGACGGGCCGGCGGTACACACACCCCGCGTCGGCGTCCTCGGCGGGGACGGCCCCCGCGCCCGGGGCGCGCTCCACGGTCGTGTCCCGGGTCAGCCAGTAGCGCCTGCGCTCGAAGGGGTACGTGGGGAAAGCCGCGCGCCTGCGCGCCCGACCGGGGTGCAGCCACCGCCAGTCCACCCGCGCGCCCGCCGTCCACAGCCGGGCGGCCTCGGGCATCCGCCCGTCGCGCAGGAGGGCACCGATGTGTTCCTGGTCCACGTCCTGCCGGGCCGGGCCCGCCCGGCCCGTGAACACTCCGTCGCCGACGGCGTGCTCAGCGAACGACCGCAGCCGGTACGCCAGTTGGTCGTGGCCCTCCGCGAGTACGGCAAGTCGCTCGCGCATCTCGCGGCGGCCGGTGCGCGCGGTGGCGCACAGCTCGGCCAGCGTCCACTCCCGGGCGCCCGGGGTGGTCAGATAGTCGGCCACCTTGCGGGCGTACGCGGCGAGTTGGTCCTCGGTCCGCGCCGAGAGGACGAACAGGTCCTCGCCCGGTTTCTCGGCCGTCCCCAGCGGGGCGGGAGAGGTGTTCGTCATCCCTCGTACTCCTCGACGATCAGATGGACGTTGGCGCCACCGGCGCCGAAGGAACTGATCCCGGCGCGGCGCGGTCCGCCGCCCTCGGGAGCCGGCCACGGCGTCAGGCCCCGTGGTACGTACAGCGAGCCGCCCCCGAAGTCGATCTTCGGGTTGAGGGTCTCCAGGTTCGCGTTCGGCGCGATCCGCAGGTGCCGAAGTTGGAGCAGTACCTTGGTGAGCGCCGCTATGCCTGCGGCGCCTTCGAGGTGACCGATGTTGGACTTGACCGAGCCCACCGCACACGGCGCCGAGCCGCTGCCCGCCGTCCGCCCCAAAGCCCGGGCCAGGGCCGCCACCTCGATGGGGTCCCCCAGCTCCGTACCGGTGCCGTGCGCCTCGACGTAGCCGATGGTCCCGGGCTCGACGCCCGCGCGGCGCACCGCCTCGGATATCAGCGCGGCCTGCGCGTTCGGGTTGGGCACCGTGTAGCCGCCTGTCTTGCCGCCCGCACCGGCCAGGCTCGACCTGATGACGCCCAGGATCCGGTCGCCGTCGGCCTCCGCCCGGCCGAGCGGCTTGAGCAGGACCGCGGCCACGCCCTCGCCGGGGACGAAACCGTCGGCCCGCTCGTCGAAGACCTTGCAGCGTCCGTCGGCGGCCAGCATGTTCCTGGAGCTCAACGCCACGAAGTGGGCCGGGTGCAGGATGAGGTTGACGCCGCCGGCGATCGCCGTCCGGCACTCGCCGCGGCGGATGCTCTCGCACGCCAGGTGCACGGCCGTCAGCGAGGACGAACAGGCGGAGTCCACCGCGAAGCTCGGACCGTACAGGTCCAGGAAGTACGACACCCGGTTGGCCAGCGACCAGTACGCCGAGTGCGCCCCGGCCAGCCTGCCCTTCGGCCACCCTTCAGCGGCGGCGAGCTGCCCGTACGAGCCGTACATGGAGCCCACGAAGACACCAGTCTGCGGCTCCCGGGTGTGCTCGCCCAGGTGGCCGGTCTCCTCCAGCAGGTTCCAGGCGGTCTCCAGGAAGAGCCGCTCCTGCGGGTCGATGTTCTCCGCGTCCCTCGGCAGAACGCCGAAGAAGCCCGCGTCGAACCGGTCGATGTCCTCCAGGAAGCCGCCCCAGCGGCTGTTGGTGCGCTGCGGGATGCCGCGCCGGGTGTCGAAGTGCTCCCGCCAGTCCCAGCGGCCCGCAGGTACCTCTGTCACCCCGCTGCCCCCGGCCGAGAGCAGTTCCCAGAAGGAGTCGACGTCCGGGGCACCGGGAAAACGGCCGCTGACGCCGACGATGGCGATGTCGTCCGGCCTCCTCCGGTCCGCGCCGCCGACGCCCGCCGGATCGGGGCCGGTGGCGCGGAGTTCCTCTGGCGTCTCCGGCCGCTCCCGCGGTGTCTCGGACGCGAGTACAGCGGCCAGCGCGGCACCGCGTTCGGCGGTCAGGTACTCGGCGAGCCGGGCGATCGTCAACTGCTCGAACAGCAGGGTTGCCGGGAGGTCGCCGAGGTCCTCCTCGAACCGGCTGATGATGGTGAGGCTGACGAGCGAGTCGACGCCGTAGTTCTCGAAGGTGACCTCGTCCTCCAGATCCTCGGGAGGGAACCGCAGTACGTCGGCGAAGACACCGCGCACGTAGTGGCGTACGCGTGCCGGGTCGAGCGAGGGAGCCCCGTGCAGGGCCGGGGCCGCCGACCCGGTGGGAGCCTCGGCCACGAACAGGCACTGCTCCAGCTCCGTCACCGGCGTCCCGGGCAGGCCGAGCGTGCGCACCGCGCCGAATCCGGCGGCGCCCAGGGCCCGGTGCCAGCGCGCCGGATCGAGCAGTGGAGCATTCGGCAGCCGCAGCCCTGGGTCCTCGTACGCCCACCAGCCCGCCGTCAGGCCGAAGGTGAGGGTCAGGAAGTCGGAGCCGCGGGTCGCCTCGTTCACCAGGGCGACACCGCCCGGCCTGAGCAGCGTGCGCACATGGCCCAGGGCGCGAGCCAGGTCACGGGTGGCGTGCAGGACGTTGGTGGCGAGCACGACGTCGTAGGTGTGCGGCTCGAACCCCTGCTTTGTCGGGTCCCGTTCGATGTCCAGGGCCGCGAAGGTCGGATACGGCCGGGTCGCACCGAAGACCTTCTCACCGTGCCGGAGGAAGGCCGCCGAGATGTCCGTGTAGCAGTACTCGACGTCGAGGCCGTGTGCGGAGTCCGGGCCGGCGAGCTCGTCCAGGGCCGCCAGCACGAACGCGGTGCCCGCGCCGGTGCCCGCGCCGATCTCCAGCACCCGGACGGGACGCCGGTCCGATGCCACGCCGGCGCGGGTCACGACGTCGGCCGTCTCCCGGGCGGTGAGCCGGTGGTAGTGGTCGGACGCGGCCTGACCCCGGTAGACCCGCTCCACCAACTCCATGGACCCCTTGGGGAACAGCACCTCCATCGGATTGCGGCTGCCGTCCAGCACCTGCGGCAGGGCTTCCGTGCAGCGCCGGAGCAGGTCGGCGTGGGGGGACATGTCGGGGAAGCGGCCGACCAGCGCGGCCACGGCCACTTCCGGGTCCGCCGTGGCCGGGGCGCCGTACGGGGTCGGCGCGGACCGGTGGAGGATCTCGAGCAGTGCCGTCAGCAGCCGCTCCCCGGCGGGGCAGCAGCCGAGGCGTTCGCGCAGTTCGTCGAAGGACGGTACCGGGCCGTCCAGGGACAGGGCCCCGTGCCGGACGAGGGCGGCGCGCAGCAGTGCGCCGGCCGTCCGCTCCAGTTCCGCGAAGGCCGCACGGGACGCGCCGAAGTTTTCGCCCTGCGTGCTGACCATCCCGTGGGGCGCGCAGACCGTCCCGTCGGTTGTCTCATCGGCTATCTCCGTGGGCGTCTTGTCGGGTGCGTCGGAGACCGGTGTCCGCACCCCGAGCCTGGCCAGCCCCTCCGGCGTGGCCTTGATGACGAGGGACTGCGCGACCCCGCCGGCGAGCACCGCCTCCAGCGCCGCGATACCCTCCGCGGGTTCGAGGGAGCCGACGCCGAGCGCCGCAAACCGCTCGATGTGGGACTGCCCGGCGACTGCTCCCACGCTGCCCCAGAAACCCCAGTTCACGACGGAGACCGGGAAGGGCATCCGCCGGTCGAGATACGCGGCGCAGGCGTCCTCGAAGGTGCTGGCCGCCGCGTAGTTGGCCTGCCCGGGCGCGTCCGTGAACGAGATCGCCGAGGAGAAGTAGGCGAGGAAGTCGAGGGGTTCCTCGCGCAGCGCCTCCGCGAGCGCGAGCGCCCCGGCCGTCTTGGGCGCCAGCACGTCGAGGAACATCTCCTGGTCCATCTTGGCCAGGGTGCGGTCCCGCAGCACCAGAGCGCCATGGAAGGCGCCGTGGAGCGGTCCGAACCGGGCCCGGGCCGCCGCGACCGCCCGGCGCACCGCCGGACCGTCCGTGACGTCGGCCCGGAAGTACGCCGACGAACCGCCCAGCGCTTCGAGCTCCGCCAGCAGTGCCCGTATGCCGTCGTCCTCGGCACGCCGACCGACGAGCGCGACCTTGGCACGGTGGGTCTCCGCCAGATGCCGGGCGAGGACCCGGCCGATGCCGCCGGTGCCACCCACGAGCAGATAGCAGCCGCCCTCGCGGAAGGGCGTCGCACCGGCGGGAAGCGGGGGCGCCGGCTCCAAGACCTGGACCAGTCGGCGCTCGCCGCGCAGGACGACCACCTGCTCGGCGCACGGCTCCGCGAGGAGCCGCTCGGCGAGCACGTCCGCTTCGGAGGCATCCCGCACCGTACCCGGATCCGGCCCCGGATCGACGCAGCCGACCCGCCAGCGCGGGTACTCCGCCGCGACGGACCTGGCCAGCCCGATCAGACCAGCGGCGTGCGGCCGTACCTCCGTGCCGGGCCCGGTGCCGACGGAGCCGGGCACGATCACCTTCAGGGTGAGCTCACGGCGGCCCGCGCCCCGGGCGACCAGTTCCTTGACCAGCCGGAACAGTCCCGCCGCGGCACGGTCGTGCGCGGCGCCGGACGGCGGCCCGTCCCCCGACTCGCCGAACCAGTACACGGCGTCGGGGAGCGGTTCGAGCGTGATGGCGGGATCGGCGTCCGGCGGGACGGCCGTGACCCGGCCGCCGGAGCGCCGGACGGCCGCGGTCACGGCGTCCGCCACGGCACGCGCGCCCTCCGGCCGGACCACCAGCGTCCGGCCCGCGTCGGCCACCGCACCGTCCCTCCGGAGCGGCGGTGCGGTATGCAGCGCCGGGACGTGGACCAGCCCCTGGACGGAACACGCGTCCCCCGAAGGTCCGCCGAGGACGCGCAGGGCGACCCCGGTGAACCGCAGCAGGACCCGGCCGTCCGCGTCCGTCATCCGCACGTCGAACCGCTGCCCGTCACGGGTGGCCAGGGCGTACGCCGGCGCGGATTCCGCTCCGCCGCCGCACACCTCCAGCGCCTCAAGGGCGAACGGTACGGCGGGGCCCGTCCCGTCCGCCGTCACGAGCACGGACAGCGTCTGCAGCGCGCCGTCGAGCAAGGCCGGGTGCAGCGAGGGCGGCGCTGACGCCCAGTCGGCCTGCGGCGGAGTCCGGAGCACTCCGACGGCCTCCGTGCCGCCGTGACGCACCCCGTCGAGGACCTGGAACGCCGGCCCGTACGCGATCCCGGCGGCCGCGAAGTCCGCGTACAGCTTCTCGGCGCCGCGACGGCTCCCGCAGCGGTCCAGCACGGCACGCACGTCCACCCGCTCCGGCTCGCCCGACGGTCCCGAACCGTCCCATGTGCCCTGCACGAACGGCGGTTCACCGTCCGTGTCCGCCACGCCGCGCACCTCGAACCGCACGCCTCCCGCCGGCCGGGGGGAGGTCAGCAGCCGGAGTTCACGGGCCGCGGAGACCTCGATCGGCCGGATCCAGCGCACCCGGGAGAAGCGCGCGACGCCGGGCAGCCCGCGCCCGTCGGTCATCGCACCCGCCAGCAGGCCGAGGCTCGCTACGCCCGGAAGCACCGGACGGCCGTCCACCCGGTGGTCGGCGACGACCCACTCGTCCGGGGTCACCGACCAGCGCAGCATGCCGGGTTCGGAGGTAGCCGACGCGGCAGCGGGCGTCCGGGAGACCCTGTGGGGCGTCCGGTCGAAGGAGTAGCCGGGCAGCGGGACGCGCCGCACCGGGCCCGGAGCGCACCGTGCGGCCCAGTCGACGGTTTCGCCCCGCACGTACCGCGCGGCGACCCGCTTCGGCTCACCGTCCCCCTCGCCCGCGAAGGCGTCCGGGAAGACGCCCGTGAACCGCCCGGACGCGGCGGTCGCGCGCAGGACCCCGATCAGCTCGGCGAGATCGCGTACGACGAACGCGGCACGCACCGGGAAGTGCTCCCGGCCCGCGCCCAGGGTGAACGCCACATCGGGCAGGCGCACTGGGCCCGCACCGGCTCCGGGCCGGCCCGCCAGCGCCTCGACCGCCTCGGCGAGCGCACCCAGCCCGCGCCCCAGCGCCGCCTCCGAACGCGCCGAGACCGGCACGACGTACGAAGTCGCGGCGTCGGGTCCGTCGTGCGAGGGTCGGCTGTCGCCCGGCTGGCCCGCGTCCCGTGCCGCGCCCGCCCCCGCGCCGTACCCGACCGACTCGCGCGCCGGGGCTTCCGCGACGATCAGGTGGGCGTTGGTTCCGCTGAAGCCGAAGCTGCTGATCCCGGCGATCCTGGCCCCGGACCGGCCCGGCCGCCACGGCGTCGCGCTGTCCACGACCCGCAGCCCGCTCGGTCCGAAGTCGATCTCGGGGTTGGCCCGGCTGAAGTGCGGGGTGGGCGGCAGCTCGCCATGCCGCAGCGCCAGGAGCACCTTCAGGAGCCCGGCGATCCCGGCCGCCATGGTGGTGTGCCCGATGTTGGCCTTGACCGACCCGAGGCCGCAGGGCTCCGGGCGGTCGGATCCACCGCCGAACACCTGGGTGAGGGCCTTCACCTCGATCGGGTCGCCGAGCGGCGTTCCGGTGCCGTGCGCTTCGACGTACGTGACGTCCTCGGCGCTCACGCCGGCCCTGCGCTGCACTTCGGCCAGCAGCTCGGCCTGCGACACGGCGCTGGGCGCGGTGAGCCCGTTGGTGCGGCCGTCACCGTTGACCCCGCCGGCCTTGATGACACCGTGGATGTGGTCGCCGTCCGCGAGCGCCCGCTCCAGGCTCTTGAGCACCACCGCGCCGACGCCCTCGCCCAGCACGATCCCGTCGGCCGACGCGTCGAACGGCGCGCTCCGCCCGGTCGGCGAGAGCATGCCGGTCTTGCTGGTCATGATGTGCATCCGGGGCGTCGACAGCACCGCGACGCCGCCCGCGACGGCGGCCTCGCACTCGCCGCGCCGGATGCTCTCGCAGGCCAGGTGGACGGCTACCAGAGAGGACGAACAGGCGGTGTCCACGGCCATCGTGGGGCCGCTGAAGTTCAGCAGGTACGCGATCCGGGCCGCCAGGACGGAGCCCGAGTTGCCCAGGAAGGCGTAGCCGGAGGCGGGGTCCTCGCCCGCCGCGGCGAGGACGTCCGCATAGTCTCCCGCGCCGCAGCCGACGAACACGCCCCACTTCCTGCGCTCGGAGGACCGCACGGCGTACCCGGCGTCCTCCAGCGCGCGCCAGGCCGTCTCCAGGAAGAGCCGCTGCTGCGGATCCATCGCCTGTGCCTCCAGGGGCGAGACCTGGAAGAACCCGGCGTCGAACTCGTCGACCGAGGACAGCATGGCCGCCCACTTGCTGTACGTGCGGCCCGCGGCCAGCCGGTCGGTGTCGAACACCGGGCCGACGTCCCAGCGTTCCCGGGGCACCTCGCGGACGCTGTCGTGCCCGGTGACGAGGTTCTTCCAGAAGGTGTCCAGATCGGGCGCGTCGGGGAAGCGGCCCGCCATGCCGACGACGGCGATGTCCCGTCCGGTGACGCCCGCGGCCGGGGCCGGGACGGCATCATCACTGGCGTCGAGCACCGGAAGCGACACCACCGGTCCCTGCCGCGCGCCGGCCGCTGGGGCGGGCAGGGGCTCGGGCTCGGCAGGGGACTCGCCGACCGGCCTGAGCGCCACCTTGCCGGGTGGGACGGTGACGGGTGCGGGGACGGGGCGGGGCGCCGACGCAGCAATGGGTTCCGGCGTCGGTCCGGCAACGGGTACGGACACCGGTCCGCCGGCGGGTTGCGGCGCCGACGCGGCGACGGGCTCGGACGTCGGCCCGCCTACCGGATCGGCCGCCTGGCCGGCCAGCGGCTGGAGGGCCCGTTCGGGGTCCCGTTCGGCGGCGGTCGGTTCGTGGGTCGGCTCGACGGCCGTTCCCGGGATCGCCCGGGCCGTCGGCCCGGGCGGGTGGTGCGCCCCGCCCGGCACGGCGGTGAGTGCCGTGACCTGGGCGTTGAGTGCGTGCGTGACGGAGTGCAGGCTCAGGATGTGGTCGACCAGCCGGGGCACGGTCGGGTGGTCGTAGAGGGTGACCGAGTCCAGGTCGAGGCCGTGCACACGGTTGATCTCGCGTGTCATCTCGACGGCCCCGACGGAGTCGAGTCCCATGTCACTGAAGCTGAGCTCGTGGTCGATCTCGCTCCGGTCGAGGTAGAGGCTCGCGCACAGCGCGTCTTCGACCGTCCGGGTCACCCGCGCGTCGTCGAGCCCCGAGGAGGCGGGCGGCGCAGACACGGACACAGGCTCCTGCGGCGCAGGTGCGGGCGGTCCCTCCGGCACAGACACCGGTACAGGCCCAGGCACAGGGACAGGCAACGGCTCCGCGCGGATCGCCGCGATCTTGGCGAAGTGCTGCTGGATGAGCGCGACGGACTCGGGCCCGAAGACCCGGTCGTGCATCTCGCTCTCCCGCGCGATCACCGAGCCCAGTTGCCCCAGCACCCGGTCGGCGAGGTCGGCCTTCAGCACCCGGACGGCGTTCAGCGGCTTCTGCGCGATGGACCGGGCCAGCGCGAGCGCCGTCGGTAGCACGTCGTCGGGGTCGGCGAACGACAGGTCGGCGCCCCGCTGTTCCAGCGCGCGCCCGGTGTACGTGCCGCCGGTGAAGAACATCTCGGTGGCCAGGGCACGCCCGAGCCGCTGTTCGAGGATGTACGTCGCGCCCATACCGGGCGTGAAGCCGTACTTCATGAAGCTGGCGCTGAAACTCGCCTCGCGGGACATCACGACCATGTCCGCGTGCAGGGCGAACGCGAGACCGCCGCCGGACGCATGCCCCTGGACGGCCGCGATCACCGGGCGGTCGCAGCGCAGGAAACCCTCGTACACGAACGGTGCGTCGGTGAAGCGGCTGCCGCCGCCCGCCAGCGTCTCCAGCGCGTCCGGGGTGGCGCCCATGCTGAAGACGCCGCCGCTGCCGGTCAGCACGACGGCCTTGACGTCCGAGCGCCGGGCGATCTCCGCGAAGGCGGCGGTCAGCCCGTGCATCATGCCGTCCGTGAACATGTTCACCCCGGACGGGTCGCGCATCACGACGAGCGCGATGCCCGGGTCCACCACCTGGAAGTCGACCTCGTCGCCCTCGTACGGCCCGGTCGCCTCGGTAGGCGAGGGAGCGGGCGCGGTCAGGGGCGCCGGTGCCGGTGGAGCGAGCGGCGACGCGGCTGGGGCGTCCGGACGTGTCGAGCCCCCGTGCCAGCGGCCGATCCAGTGCCGCTCCTGCCGCAGCGGCGCGGTCGGCAGGGACAGCCTTCGCCGGCCGGCCGCGGGGCCGGCCCAGTCGACGTCGGCGCCGGCCGTCCACCGCTGGGCCGTCCCGTCCAGCGGGGTGGTGGTGCCCGCAGGATCGGCCACCAGGCCCGTCGTACCGTGGGCAGCCGCGTCCCGCAGGGCCCGCCGCAGCCCCCGCACGGACGAGGCGACCACCGCGAGCCGGGCGGCCATGGGGGTACGGCCCGACCGCAGTGTGTACGACACGTCGGCGAGCAGGGAGCGCTCGGCGTCCGGATCGGAGGCGTCCCGGCCGGTCTCCACCGGCGCGAGGGCCGCGAGCGTGGTCGTGGCGGTCGGCTCGACTGCGGGCACCAGCCCTACCGCGTGCATCCGGTCCGTCAGGGAGCGCAGCCCGCTCGCGTCGAGACCGAGGTCGCCGAGCGGTTCGTCGGGGTCGACGACATCGGCCGGCAGATGCAGCAAGTCGGCCACCCAGGCCGTGACGCGTTCCAGCGTCCCGGGGGAGGCCGTCGCCGTGCTCGCAGCCGGACCCGGGCCGGGCAGCGCGTCCGCGAGCGCCCGGGCGTAGGCGGCCAGGGTCACACCGTCCGGCGCGGACAGCGCGAACACCCACGGACCCCGGTCGGCCGCGCCGGCCGGAACCGGTACGCGGGCGGGGGCCTCGGACACCAGGACATGCGCCCCCGCGCCGCCCGCGCCGAAGGCGCTGACCCCGGCCCGGCGAGGCACTCCGTCGTTCCGGCGGGGCCACGGCGCCCGCTCCCGCTGCACTCGGAATCCCGCGCCCGCGAGATCCGCGTGCGGGTTGGTCCGCTCGGCGTGCAGGGACGGCACGAGCTCGCCGTGACGCAGCTGGAGCAGCACCTTGGTGAGCCCCGCGATGCCCGCGGCGCTCTCCAGGTGCCCGATGTTCGACTTCACCGAGCCCAGCGCGCAACCTCCCGGCGCCGTCGTGGTGAAGCCCAGTCCCAGACCCGCCACCTCGATGGGGTCGCCGAGCGAGGTGCCGGTGCCGTGCGCCTCCACGTAGTCCACCGTTTCCGGGTCCCAGCCCGCCGCGGCCAGCGCGGCGCCGATCAGCCGGCCCTGGGACGTCTGGCTGGGCACGGTGAACCCGCTGGTGCGGCCGGTGTGGTTGAGGGCGGTGCCGTGGATGACGCCGTGGATGTGGTCGCCTTCGGCCAGCGCCCGGTCCAGCGGCTTCAGCAGGACCGCGCCGACGCCCTCGCCCGGCACGTAGCCGTCGCCGTCCGCGCCGAAGCTGCGGCAGCGACCGTCCGTGGACAGGAACTGCCCCTGGGCGAGCTGGAGGTACTTCTGCGGATGGACCGTCACGTTGACGCCGCCCGCCAGGGCCAGTGAGGACTCGCCGCGCCGGATGCTCTCCACCGCGAGGTGCAGCGCCGTCAGCGAGGACGAGCAGGCGGTGTCCACGGCCAGGCTGGGGCCGTGCAGGTCAAGGGTGTACGACACCCGGTTGGCGATGGCCGCGTGCATGGCGGTCGGCGCCACGTCGGAGCGGCTGTCGGTGAACAGCTGGTAGTGGTTCCACATGGCGCCGACGAAGACGCCCACCCGCTCGCCGCGCAGGGCGGCGGACGGATATCCGGCGTCCTCCAGCGTGCGCCAGGCCGTCGTCAGGAACAGCCGCTCCTGCGGGTCCATGCGCTCGGCCTCCTTGCGGGAGATCCCGAAGAACGCCGCATCGAAGACGTCGACCCCGTCCAGGAAGCCGCCCCACTTGCTGTAGGTGCGGCCCGGGGCGGTCCGGTCGCCGCTGAAGTACGCCGAGTGGTCCCAGCGTTCGGCCGGAACCTCGGTGACGCAGTCGCGGCCCTCGGCCAGGTTGCGCCAGAACGCTTCGAGGTCGGCGGCCTCCGGATATTGGCCCGCCAGGCCGATCACGGCGACGGGGCAGTTGCGCCGGTCGTCGTCCCGGGCGCCTGTCCCGGTCCGCGCGGCCTCCTGCCGTGTCCTGTGGGCCCGGTCCGGCCAGGGCGTCTCTGCGGCGGCCTCCTCGGCGCCGTCCTCCAGCGGCTGGACGGTGGCCAGTTGCTCCGTCACGCGGCCGGGGTCGCCGTACAGCACCACGACCCGGCTGTCGTCCCGGGCCAGGCAGTCGGCCAGGATGTCGAAGGCGGTCTCGGTGGGCAGCGGCGCGTTGCCCGCCGAGGCCCGCGAGCGGTCCAGGACGTCCGGCGCGAGCCGCATGCCGCCCTCGGCCCAGTAGGGCCAGCCGATCGCCAGGGAGCGCCCCGACCGGTCCGCGCGCCGGGACCGGGCGCGGGCGAAGTGCTCCAGGAAGGCGTTGGCGTACGCGTAGGCCGCCTGACCCGGATTGGGGACGGTCGCCGAGACCGAGGAGAACAGCACGAAGAAGTCCAGGGCGTCGTCGCGCGTCGCTTCGTCCAGGTGGACGGCGCCGTCGGTCTTGGCGGCCAGGACCGGGGCCAGATCGGCCGGGGCCGTGCGGAAGTACAGCCCGTCGCGGGTCGCGCCGGCGCAGTGGAAGACGCCGTCCAGCCGCCCGAACAGTTCCCGGGTCCGGCGCACCGCGCCCGCCGCCTCGCTGGGGCGGGAGACGTCGGCGCGCACGTACTCCACCCGCGCGCCGAGCCGGTGCCAGGCGTCGAGGCGCTCCCGCAGCCCCTCGTCGAGCGGGCGGCGGCCCACCAGGACCAGCCGGGCCCGGTACTCCCGGGCCAGCCGGTCCGCCAGCAGCCCGCCGATCCCGCCGGAACCCCCGGTGAGGAGATAGACGCCGCCCTCCTTCAGGGCCGTGCCGGAGTTGTCGTTCCCGGCGGCCGGGCCGACCGTGTGGTGCCGCACCTGGCGCAGCCCGTCCCGGTAGCGGGCCTCCCGCCCGCCGGCCGCAGGGGCCGGCGGGTTCGGGTCCGCCACCGCGTCGGCGCATTCGGCGAGCACCCGGTCGGCGACGAACCCGGACCGCGGCCGGAGCCCGAACTCGACCACCCGGCACCGCAGGACCGGAGTCTCGGCGGAGACCGTCGCGGCGAAGGCACCCAGCGCCGCGTTGCGGGGCTCGGGCGCGCTGGGCGGACCCGAGTGCACGAACACCAGGGCGTGCGGGGCGCCGGGACGGTGTGCCGTCAGCGCGGACGCGACCGTCCAGTACGCCGTCAAGGGGTCGGCTCCCCGGTCCCGGGCGTGCGCGGACGTGCCGTCGGCGACGGGTGCCACGACGACGACATCGCGGGGCAGTCCCCGCGCGGCGGACAGGGTGTCCAGCAGCCGGTCCACCTGGGCACGATCGCCGGCGTCGAGCCGGAAGACATCGGAGGCCAGAGTCTGGAACGCGGTGCCGTGCAGCGCGTGGACGACGCGGCCCGAGTGGCGGCGCCGCAGGCAGTCGGCCAGTTCGTCGGAGGCGCCGAACACGAGGAGGTCGTGGTCGGCCGCCGGGCCGTCGGCGGGCTCGGCGCCCCCGATGGCCCGGGGCACCCAGACCTCGCGCAGCAGGACCGCCGCCTCGTCGGGCGGGGCCGGGTGCGCCTCCGGGGACGTGCTGGGTGCCGGGCCTACGTCGGCTCGGGAGGCCTGCGGCGAGGTGCCGTCGGCGAGGTCGTCGCCAACGCCGAGCGCATCGCCGTCGGTCAGGTGCGCTGGTCCGGCGCCCCGCAGCCCGTACGCCGTCACCAGGTGCCGGGCCAGGCTGTCGATGTCGCTGTACTCGAACAGGAGCGTCGGATAGAGCCGACTGCCCACCCGCTGTTCCAGCGCCTCGCTGAGCGAGAGCAGGGCGACCGAGTCCAGGCCGAGCTCGTAGAAACCTGCCCCGGTCCGCACGGAGGCCGGGTCGGTGTTCGAGGCGGCACCGACCATCTCCCGCAGCATGGCCGTCACTTCGTCGAGCTCGCGGGCGTCGCCGGACGGGGACGCGGGCGTAGGAGCGGGCCCGCCCTGCGGGGTACCGGTGTCCGTCTCCGCCCCCCCGGCCGGCTCGCTGTCGGCCCGAGCGTCGGCCTCGGCCACCAGCTTGGTGATCAGCCCCTCGTGCCGGATGCGCTTGCACGCGATGCCGCGGAACTCCGCGAGGAACTCGCCCTTCTCGTCGTACAGCGCGTAGTCGTTGGTCAGCATGTCGCCGGACTCGGCACAGCGCTCCGGGCGGGGCGCGTACACGTGGAAGACGCGGGACAGCGGGCGCGGCGCGCGGAAGTAGTCGATGTAGATCGGGATGAACGGGTCCTCGCCCGACACGGCCGTCTGCCCGAAGCCCGCCAGGGTTGAAGCGTCCATCTTGGCCGGATGGAGGTGGAAGAGATCCTCGTCCGCGGCCGCCGACGGGTCGAGCCGCAGCTCGGCGAGGAGGTGGCCGTCGCCCTGGTACAGGGGGCCGAAGCACTGCATCGGCGTCCGGTGCCGGATCTCCTCGGCCCGGGCCCGCGCGTACAGCTCCGCCATGTCTCGGCGGCGCACCCCGCCCGAGGTGAGCGCCGGCAGGTCCAGGGCGGGCAGCGGCGGCTCGTCGGTGGTGACGAGTTCGGCCCGCGCGTTGTCCCGCCAGGGGGCGCACGGTTCGCCGTCGCGCAGCCAGCGGCTCTCCACGGTGACGGGGCGCGGAGCGTCCTGCGGCGCCGCGCCGACGGTGACCCGGATCTCCCGCTCGTAGCCCTCGCGGACAGTCACCGCCTCGGTGAAAAGCACCTTCCGTAGGGCGCAGTGCCGGTGGTCGACGCCCTTGGCGATCAGGACACGGTAGACGAGGTCGAGGAAGGTGACGCCGGGCATCACCGAGACGCCGTGCACCCGGTGGTTGTCCATCACGAAGTCGGCCTGCGTCACGAGGACGGAACACTCGATACCGGGTTCGTTGCGCATGGCTGAGGCTCTCCTTGGGTGTGCCTCGGGCAGAGCCGGGCTGCGGTCGCCCCCGCGGGAGGGGTGGCGGGTCGGGTCGGTCACGAGAACTTCAGGTCCAGGAGGGAACTGACCAGGCCGTTGCCGGATCGGGCCGTGAAGGCCGGCGGTCCGGGGGCGGGGGCCGAGGACGAGGCGGGCGGTGTGTCCGGACGCTCCAGCCACAGCCGCCGGCGCCGGAACACGGGCGGCGGCAGCGGTTGCCGTACCGTTGGCCGGCCGTCGCGCTCGGCCTCGTCGAAGGAGGTCGCCAGGGCATGGGCGTTGGTGCCGCCCAGTCCGAAGGCGCTGACTCCGGCCGTACGGCGCCCGGTCCACTCGCGCGTTCGGGTGTTGGGGTAGAAGGGCGATCCGGCGAAGTCGAAGCGCGGATTGGGCTCCGCACAGTGCAAGGTGGCCGGGATTGCGCCGTGCTCCAGCGCCAGCAGGACCTTCAGCAGCCCGGCCATGCCGGCCGCGCTCAGCAGGTGCCCCATCGTCGACTTCACGCTGCCGATGGCGCAGAACCCGGTACGGTCCGTGGTCCTGCGGAACACGTCGGTCAGGGCCCGCAGTTCGATCGGGTCGCCGATCGCCGTACCGGTGCCGTGGGCCTCGACCATGCCGATCTCGTCGGCGCTCACCCCCGCCGCATCAAGGGCGCGGCGCACCACGTCGGCCTGGGCGACGGGGTTCGGGGTGGTCAGGCCCATGGTCCGGCCGTCGTTGCCGACCGCCACGCCGTTGATGACCGCGTGCACCCGGTCGCCGTCGCGGACCGCCGCGGCCAGTGGCTTCAGCAGCAGCACCCCGCAGCCCTCGCCCGGTACGAAACCGTCGGCCTCCTGCGCGAAGGCAGCGCACCGCCCCCGCGGGGAGAGCGCCCCCGCCGAGCTGAACTCCAGGTACGGCTCCTCGTCCAGCAGCACCTCGGCGCCGCCGGCCAGCGCGAGCTCCGACTCGCCGGCGAGCAGGCTGCGGCACGCCAGCTGTACGGCGACGAGGGCGGACGAACAGGCGCTGTCCACCACCATGTTGGGGCCGCGGAAGTCGTACTGCTGGGCGAGCCTGGCCGCGATGAAGTTCTGGTCGCCGCCCAGTCCGGACGCCGCCGTGCGCGGTCCCAGCCGGAGCCGGTACGCGGACATCCGCGCGCCGACGAACACCCCGACGTCACGGCCCGCCAGCTCGGGGTCCCGGTAGCCCGCGTCCCGCAGACAGGCCGCGGAGGTCTCCATCATCATCCTGATCGCCGGGTCGAGGCAGATCGCCTCCTCCTCCGACATCCCGAAGAAGTCCGGGTCGAAGCCCTCCACGTCGTCGACGAAGCCGCCCCACTTGCTCACGCTGCGGCCCTCCGCGCGCAGCGGGGCGTAGAGCCGGGAGACGTCCCAGCGCGACGGCGGCACTTCCCGGACCGTGCTGCGGCCCTCCAGCAGGACCTGCCACAGCGCCGCCGGGTCGGGAGCGCCGGGCAGCCGGCATCCCGTGCCGATGACGGCGATCCGCTGGTCCTGCCGGTTGCCGCCCGGAACTCCGTACCGCACCGAGGAACCGGCCGACACGCCTGCCGGTTCCCGGGGCCGGGGTTCGGCGGGCGGTTCCTCGGCCCGGGGTTCGGCGTGCGTCTCGGGCCTGTCTTCGGCGGGGCTCCCGGTCTCGTCCCCGGCCGGCTTTTCGGCCCATTCCCGGGCCTGCCTCTCGGCCCCGTCCCCGCGCTGCTCCTCGGCCCCGCCCCCGGCCGGCCCGGGCCACCGGGCGGCGACGTGGGCGCTGAGCGCGGTGAGTGTCGGGTGGTCGAGCAGCAGGCTCGGCTCGACGTTCTGGCCGAGGTGTGCCTCGATCCGCTCCACCAACTCGGCCAGCAGGACGGACTCCACCCCCAGGTCGCCGAACCCGGCGGTCGGGTCGAGCTGGTCCTCGGGGATGCCGAGGCTGTGGGAGAAGATCCGCACCAGCCAGGACAGCGGCCGCGTCGGACCGGGGGCGGGGACCGAAGTGGCCGGCACCGCGGCGACCGGCGCCGGGGCGGCCACAGCCCCGGCGGACGGCTGCAGCCGGTTGGCCCTCAGCAGTGCCTGGGGGTCGAAGCCGTCGGCCCGCTCGGGCACCACGGGACACACGAGGACGTTGCCCAGCGGCTCGGCGAGCACACGGTCCAGCACCGCCAGACCCTCCGTGTCGGACAGCGATCCGAGACCGAGGCGCGCGGGCGCGTCCGTGTGACCGGCGCCGGCCCCGGACTCCCGCCACACCGGCCAGTTCACGACCCGGAACGTCCCGTGCCCCGCCTCGGCGAGCCGCCCGAGTGACGCGTCGAGGTAGGCATTGGCGGCCGCGTAGTCGGCCACGCCCACGCCCAGCGCTGGGACGGCGGAGGAGATGGACGAGAAGGCCACGAAGTAGTCGAGCCGGTCCCCCGCGCACAGGGCGAGCAGGGCGTCCAGCCCGTTCGCCTTGGGTTCCAGGACGGCGCGGATCTGGTCCGTCGTCTTCCGCAGCAGCGCCGGGCCGCCCCGGCTGCCGAGGCCGGCGCAGTGCACCACGCCACCGATCGGGCCGAGCCGGTCCCGTACGGAGTCCAGGAACGCGGCCGGCGCCGCGTCGTCCGCGTCGAGCGGACCGGCGTGCACCAGCACCAGCGCGCCGAGCCCCTCCAGGGCGCGGATGTTCGCCACGGCCTCGGCGGTCTCGGGGGCCAGGTCGGGGCGGTTCCACTCGTGCCGCGGCGGCAGCGGCCGCCGGCACAGCAGCGCGATCCGCCGGGCACCCCGGGACACCAGGTGACGGGCCGTCAGTGCGCCGAGACCTCGGGTGCCACCGGTGACGACATGGGCCCGCCCGGGATCCAGGGGCTCGGGCCGCGTCGCGGGGGACGGGCCGGGCAGGGCGACGAGCCGGGGACGCAGCCGTGTCCCGGACCGGCGCCGGACCTCGCCCGAGCTGTCGGCGATCTGCCATTCGGCGTCGATCTCCGCGGCCGTCGCGTCGAGGCCCCCGGCCGGGCCCGGGTCGAGGACGGTGGCGTGCACCCAGGGATGCTCGGCGCCGAGCATCCGCACCACCCCGGCCAGCCGCGCCCCGGCGGGCTCCGGTCCGTCGCCGTCGGCGGAGTACAGCCCGGGCACGACCTGGAGGACCCGCAGTCCCGTGGCGGGCCGCTGTGCGGGCTGCGCGCTCAGCAGCGGGCGGAGCGCGGCGAGCCGCGGCGCCCAGGCGTCCCGGTCGGCGGACGGGGCCACTGCGCACAGGTCGAGCCAGCCGACGACCGGGCCGTGCCGGTCGAGAAGCGCGGCCACGGCGGCCTCGGCCGAGCGTTCGTCCGCCAGTTCGGCCTCGCCCAGCAGGACGACCCGTTCCCGGCCGTGCCGCCGTGCCCATGCCTCGGCCAGGTCACGGCTGCCGTCCCGGTGGGCGCAGAGCACGACCCCCTTTCCGGGCACGTCCCAGGCCTCCGCGCCGTCCGCGACGGCCCACTCACGTCCGTACAGACGAACTGTCCCGGGGTCGGCGGTCGTGGCCGGTCCGGTGGGGATCGCCGGGCGGGCGGCCCCCTCGGGGGCCCAGCAGCGCATGCGGGCGAACGGGTAGCCCGGCAGACCGATCAGCGGCCGGCGGGCGTCCGGGTCGCCGCTGTCGAGGCGGATCTCGCCGCCGCGGGCCCAGTGCCGGGCGAGCTCGTCGTGACGGCCGCGGTCCAGCGGGAGAGTCTTCGGGTCGTAGGTGCCGGGTGAAGGAGTCCGGTGGTGGAGCAGCCGCGCCTCGGCGGCGGAGCCACCGAGGCCGAACCGCTCCAGCAGACCGGCCAGTTCGGCCGGATCACCGGTGACCACGGCGAGCCGCTCGCGCAGTGCCTCCCGGCCGACCAGCAGGGTGCGGGCCACGTCCCGGAGGACGACCGGCCGGCCCGCCGCGGCCTCGTCGCGCAGGAAGCCGGCCAGGCGGGTGGCCGAGTTCCGCAGCCGTTCCTCGTCGGTGGCGGAGAGCACCACCAGTTCCGGCCCCTGCGGCGCCGGACCGGACCCGACGGCCGCCTCGGGGGCGTACGCCTCCACGACCACGTGCGCGTTGCTGCCCCCGGCGCCGAACGAACTGACGCCCGCCCGCCGGGGCGTTCCGGAGCCGGTGCGGCCCGGCCACGCGGCGGCCTCGCGCTGCAACCGGAAGGGGGTGCCGCTCCAGTCGATGTGCGGGTTGAGACGGTCGGCGTGCAGGGAGGGGACGAGCGTGTCGTGGCGCAGCTGGAGGATCACCTTGGTCAGTCCGGCGATGCCCGCGGCGCCCTCCAGGTGCCCGATGTTCGACTTCACCGAGCCGAGGGCGCAGCTGCCGGGGGTGAGGCCCGCGTCGGCGAAGGCCCGGCCGAGGCCGTTGATCTCGATGGGGTCGCCCAGTTCCGTGCCGGTGCCGTGGGCCTCCAGACACCCGATCGTGCCCGGGTCCACCCCCGCGTCCCGCAACGCCCCGGCGATCAGCTCGCCCTGCGCGACCGGGTTGGGAACCATGTAGCCGTGGGTGCGCCCGCCGTGGTTGACGGCCGTGCCGCGCAGCACCGCGTGGATGCGGTCGCCGTCGGCCAGCGCCGCCTCCAGCGGTTTGAGCAGGACCGCCCCGACCCCTTCGCCGGGTACGAATCCGTCGCCGCCCGCGCCGAAGCTGCGGCACCGGTGGTCGCTCGAGTCCATGCCCAGCTGCCGTTGCTGCACGAATTTGTTGGGGTGCAGGGACAGGTTGACGCCACCGGCGAGCGCGAGCTCGCACTCGCCCCGGCGCAGGCTCTGCACCGCCAGGTGCACGGCGGTCAGGGACGCCGAGCACATCGTGTCGACGGTCATGCTGGGGCCGTTGAGGTCGAGGAAGTACGAGACGCGGTTGGCGACGCCGGCGAGTGCGGAGCCCGTGGCGGGACCGTCCGGCCGGCCCGTCGTGGCGGGCAGCCCGAACAGGGGGTACTCGTTGTACATCGCGCCGACGAAGACCCCGGCGCGGGAACCGTGGACCTCACGGAGCCGCCGTCGCGGATAGCCGGCGTCCTCCAGCGTCTCCCACGCCACTTCAAGGAAGAGCCGTTCCTGCGGGTCCATCAGAGCAGCGTCCCGGGGTGTGATACCGAAGAACAGCGGGTCGAACCGGTCGACGTCGTCGAGGAACGAACCCCACATCAGTTCGGAGGGCCAGCCGGGCTGCCGCCGTTCCTCGGGGAACTCCCTGATCGAGTCCCGGCCCGCGAGCAGGTTCCGCCAGAAGGTGTCCAGGTCGGGGGCGTCCGGGTAGCGTCCGGCGATGCCGATGACGGCGATCCGCCCGTCGCCGGCCTGCGGTGACGGCTCTGCGCCGGTCCGGACCGGGAGCCCGGCCGTGGCGGGGAGTCCGGCCGTGGCGACCTCGCCGCTCGGGCCGCTCCAGGGCGCTCCCGGCAGCCGGGTCAACTCGCCCGCCACACCCGCGAGATCACGGTGCTCGAAGAAGACGGTGCGGGACAGCCCGGGGCCCAGGTCGTCCTCCAGTCGGGCGTTGAGCCGGGCGACCAGGTACGAGGTGAGCCCGTAGTGCTCCAGCGGCGTTCGTGCGCCGATCCGCTCCACCGGGATTCCCGACACCTCGGCGTACAGCTCGGTCAAATAGGCGAGGGCCCGGTCGAGCTCCAACCCGGTGTCGCGGCCGACCGCAGCCGCGGGCGCCGGTGCGGGGGCGGGTTCCGGCGCGGCGATCCGGTGCCGGTCGGCGGCGAACGGGTAAGCGGGCAGGGCGACTCGGCGAGCCCGCCCGGCCGGCCGGTGCCGGGACCAGTCCACGTCCTCGCCCGCGGTCCAGGCGGCGGCCGCGGAGCGGAGGGGAACAGCCGGGGCCTCGCCCCGGCAGAACGCGTCGAGCCGCGCGACCAGCTCCGGCACGTCCGAGCACACCAGCGCGACGCGCTCGGCCAGCGGGACCCGGCCGGACTGGAGGGTGAAGGAGATGTCCCGCAGGGAGGGCGTGGTGCCGGCCCGCAGCGCCGCGACGAGATGGTCGCGCAGCCGCGCCGCCACGGCCGTCAACTGCGGCTTCGTCGCGGCGGACAGCGGCACGGTGTACGGGCCCGGGTCGTACGGTTCCGGTTCGGCCACCGCGGCCGGCACCGTGCCGCCCCGGGGCGCGTCCCCGGCGCCGTGGGCGGACCGCAGCAGTACATGGGCGTACGAGCCTGTGGCGCCCATCGCGTTGACCATGGCGCGCACCGGGCCGGTCCCGCCGGCCGCCGCCCACTCGCGGCCGTGCGTCACCGGGCACAGCGCCGACGCCTCCCAGCCGACCAGGGTGCTGCGGTTGCCGGCGAGCATGGTCGGGGCGAGTCGGCGGTGCCTCATCTGCAGCAGCACCTTGGTGAGCTGGGAGAGGCCGGAGGCGGCCTCGAGGTGTCCGATGTTCGGCTTGACCGTCCCGATCGGCAGCGGTCCCGGCCGGTCGGCCGACGCGAAGACGGCGTCCAGAGCCTCCGTCTCCGCGGCGTCGGCGAGCACCGCGCCGGCCGAGGCGCACTCCACGTAGCCGACGTCGGCCGGATCGCGCCCGGCCGAGGCGAGCAGCGCCGCGACCGAGCCGGCGAGCGCGGTGGCGTCCGGGGTGCCGAAGCGTCCCGCCCCGCCCATGTGGCCGCTGCGGGTGGCCTCGACGACGGCGTGTACGACGTCCCCGTCCTCCTCGGCAGCCGCTCGCGGACGCAGCAGCACCGCACCGACACCCTCGCCGGGGATCCAGCCGGCGCGGTCACCGTCGAAGGCGCCGTCGTTGCCGGCCGGCGCCAGCAGGTCGAAGTCCGAGAGCAGTTCGAGGTGGTAGGGGTGCGTCAGCAGACTGGCCGAGGCGACGACGGCGGCACCGCACTCGCCCCGGCGCAGGGACTCCACCGCCAGATGCAGCGCGGTCAGCGAGGAGGCGCACGAGGTGTCCACGGCGACGCTCGGCCCGTCGAAGCCGAAGAAGTGCGAGATCCGGTTGGCCGCGTCCGAGGCGGTCGCCGAGACGAGCGCGTCCTCGCCGCCGCGCCAGGCGTCGGCCCCTGTGTGCTGGTGGTCCTGCCACATCGCGCCCAGGAACACCCCGACGCGGCCCGCCGCGCCGGTCAGCGAACCGGCGGTGTGACCTGCGGCCTCCAGGCATTCCCAGACCGTGTGCAGCAGCAGCCGCGACTGGGGGTCCAGCAGACGGGCCTCGTGCGGCGACACGTGGAAGAGCAGGCTGTCGAACCGGTCGACGTCGGGAAGGAATCCGCCGAGCACATCCGCGCCGTCCGCGCGGCGGGCGACGACCTGGCCGTGCCGCGCCTCGGGCACCGGGCCGAGGGCCCGTCCGCCGGTGTTCAGCAGCCGCCAGTACGCGTCGAGACCGTCCGCGCCCGGGTAGTGCCCGGCGATCCCGGTCACGGCGATCTCGGCGCTGCCCACGGGCTCCGGGGAAGCGGCCCGCGCCGGGTCCTCGGCGGGGACCGCGAGGAACGGACGCTCACCGGTGGACTCGGCGCGCTCCGGATGGAGAGCGGGGCCGCCGAGGAGGCCCTGGAGGAAGACGTGGCCGTCGTTCAGCGCGAGGTGCGCGGCGAGCCGCTCGGTGGCCATGCCCCCGACCGGAGTGAGCCCCACGCCGCAGGCGGCCTGGCCCAGCATCAGGAGCTGGCTCAGATGGCCCGCCTCCAGGGCGAGATAGCGGTCGCTGTCGTCCTCGTACAGAGGGGCGATGCCGTCGCGCTGTCCGAAGAGCAGGATCTCGAAGCCCGCGCGGTCGTAGACGGGCCGGTTGTGGACGAAGTGCGCCGCACGGCCCCGGCCCGCCGCGGAGTCCGGGGCGACGAGGTGCAGCGCGTGGTCGACCGGGTGGTGGTAGTAGAGGCCGGGGGCGAGGCCCTCCACGCCGTCGGGCCGGACGCGCACGTAGACCTGGACGGCGTAGGTCGAGCCCGCCGACGGGTACAGCCGCCGGGCCCGACCGTCCACCTCGGTCTCGGCCAGCAGCCCGAGCAGCCTGCAGAACGAGGCGTGCGGCAGCGGCCCGTCGGCGAAGTCCTGGCGGCTGGCCCGCCAGCGGTAGTGCTCCGCGGCGACGGCGGCGCGGGCGAGGGGGACGACCCGCTCGCCGGCGCGGGAGCGCCGCAGGTTCCAGGCGGCGTCCTTGAAGGCGTCGCGCTCCTCCTGCGAGAAGAAGTCCACGGTCCCCGGACGCTCCCGGTCGATCGTCCCCGGGCGCTCCCGGTCGGCCGTCCCGGCCGCCCCCGCGCCGCTCTCCCGCGCGACCTCGTGCTGCTCGCTGACGGTCACCGCGACGGACGCTTGTGCCCCGGTCGGAGTGAGTGACCGCACCGCTTCGGCCTCGGGTGTGGAGGCCGGTGTCGGGGCGGCGGCGGGCACGGGCGCCTGTGCCGCCTCGGCGGCAGGTACGGCCTCCTGTGCCGGCGCGTCTGTGGGCTGTTGCCTCGGCGTGGACGCGGGGCCGATTTCCGCGGCCACCCTGCGGGCCACGCCCGTCACCGTGGGCTCGTCGAGCAGGACCGAGACGGGGACCCGTTTGCCGTACAGCCGCTGGAGCGCGGCGGAGACCTGCACCATGGTGAAGGAGGTCGCGCCCTGGTCCCAGAGGTCCTCCTCCGGGTCGACCGAGGCCGTGCCGAGATGCTCGGCGAAGATCGCCGCGATCCGTTCGACGAGGTCGACGAGGGTGACGAGGTCGGCGAACTCGGCGGGCGCACCGTCCCCGTCGGCCGGTGCCGGCGCGTCCGCCGCCGACGCCCGCGGCGCCCCGTCCGCTCCGGGCAGCAGGCGGAGCCGGTCGCCCGGAGCGACCGGCCAGGGCAGGGCCTTGCGGTCCAGTTTGCCGTTGGCCGTGGACGGGAAGCCGTCGACGAACGCCACCACGTTCGGCACCATGTAGTCCGGCAGCGCCTCCGCGGTGTGCCGCCGCAGCGCCCCCACGCCGGGGACGGCGCCGCCGGGCACGACGTACGCGACGAGCCTGCGGGTGCCGGACGGGTCGGGCTGCGCCAGGACGACGGCGTCCTTCACCTCGGCGTGTTCCCGCAGCCGGAACTCGATCTCGCCCAACTCGACCCGGAAGCCCCGGATCTTCACCTGGTCGTCGGCGCGGCCCAGGAAGTTCAGGTTGCCGTCGGGGTAGTAGCAGGCCCGGTCTCCGGTCCGGTAGAGCCGGGCAGCGGGATCGTCGCTGAAGGGGTCCCGGACGAAACGCTCGGCGGTCAGCTCGGGCTGCCCGAAGTAGCCCAGGCTGAGGCACTCCCCGCCGATGTACAGATCGCCCTCCACCCCGACCGGGCACGGCTCCATGGCCTCGTCGAGGACGTGGTAGCGGGCGTTGTCGATGGGTCTGCCGTAGGGGATGCTCCGCCAGCTCGGATCGATCTTCCCGATCGGGAACCAGTTGGACCACACGGTGGCCTCGGTGGCGCCGCCCAGGCTGACCATGCGGGCGTTCGGAAAGAAGCCCCGGATCTCGTCCGGCAGCGGCAGCGGCGTGTAGTCGCCGCTCAGGTACACCAGCCGCAGCCGGTCCCCGCCCGTCTCCCCGGCGCGGCCCGGCAGCAGCGGGGCGAGCTGGTTGAGCGTCGTCGGCGCGGAGTTCCAGAAGGTGACCGGCTCCGTGAGGAGCACGTCGAGCAGCAGCTCGGGGTCCTTCTGCTGCGTCTCGTCGGCGAGGTACACGGCCGCGCCCAGACCCAGCAGCCCCAGCAGGTCGAAGACGGAGAGGTCGAAGCCGAGGGACGTCACGCACAGTCCGAGGTCGCCGGGGCCGAACCCGTGCGTCCGGCGGCACCAGTTGAGCAGGTTGAGCACCGGCCGGTGGGCGACGGCCACGCCCTTCGGCTTCCCCGTGCTGCCCGAAGTGAAGATGACGTAGGCGGTGTTGGCCGAGGTGGCGGCGGTCTCCGGATCGGCGTCCGGGTCTTCGGTGGTGTCGGCGGTGTCGTCCGGGTCCACACACGTCACTCCGGTCGGCACCGCCCAGTCGCGTCCGGCGCCGGTGACGAGCAGCCCGAGTCCGGCCTCCTGGATGACGGTGTGCGCCCGCGCCGGGGGCAGCGACGGCTCCAGCGGCACGTAGAAGCCGCCCGCCTTGAGGACGCCGAAGACCGCGGCGACCATGTCGGGGCCGCGCCGCAGCGCGATGCCGACGCCCGTCTCGGGGCCGGCTCCGAGGGCCAGCAGCCGCCGGGCGATGCGGTTGGCCCTGCGGTTCAGCTCGCGGTAGGTCAGTGAACCGCCCGCCCACCGCACGGCCACGGCGTCCGGGCGCAGCCGCACCTGCCGTTCGAACAGCAGGTGCACGGGCCCCGGGTCGGGGAACTCACGCGAGGTGTCGTTCCACTCGTACAGGATCGTGTGGCGCTCCACGGGCCCCGACGGGCCGGCCGACAGGCGGGCTGCGGAGGTGTCCGTCCGCGCGGTCAGCAGGTCCTGGAAGTCCTGGAACAGCCGCTGCGGCAGCCCCTCGGGGAAGTGCTCGGCCACCACGTCCCAGTGCACGCGCAGCTCGTCGCCCTCCTCGATGCACACACAGTCGGCGGAGACATCGGGTGTGCAGGTCAGCCAGCGGCCGGAGCGGACCCCGGTCGGCAGCGGCTGGTCGCCGAGCGCCAGCAGCCCCGTGTACACGACCGGCAGGTCGAACGCCCCGGAGCGGCGCTCCTTCAGCACCCGGCGGCGCAGTGGGGTCAGCCCGCTCACCGCGTCGGCGGCGACATCGGCGTCGATGATGAGCCGGTAGGCCGCGGCACGTTCGAGCAGCGTCAGCTCGGACACGTCCCGGGTGACCCAGCTCAGCCTGGTGAACTCACCGGGCCGGTAGCGGCTGGTGGCGTCCGTCCAGCGCACCACGGGCAGCGCGAAGGGCGGCGCGCAGTGCAGGGCGAGGGCCTCGCCGAAGGCGGCCAGCAGGAGGTCGTCCGGACGTACGCCGGCGGCCTCCGCGACCGCGCGCAGGGCGGGCCAGTCGGGCAGCCGGGTCTCCAGCCGGGTGCGGCGCGGGTTCTCGCCGCGGCGACCGGTGTCCGGTCCTGGCGGCAGCGCGGCGATCCGGTCGCGCCAGTGGGCGGTCCACCGCGGCGCCTGCGCCGACCGCGCGAGCCGGCGCTGCTCCTTGGTCCACGCGGAGTACGGCGCCGCTGCCCGGGGGGCCGCCTCCGGGTCGGCGTACAGACGGAACAGCTCCCGGTAGAGGAAGTGGATGCTGCGGCCGTCGACGATGGTCAGGTCGATGACGCAGTGCACCGTGGCCGGGCCGCCCTCGCGGGTGGTGACACGCAGATCGGACTGAGGGCCGCGGCCCAGCGGGAACGCCCGGCTGACCAGGGCCTCGGGCAGAGCGTCCAGGAAGGCGTCGGGGTTGGCGCAGGCGGACAGGTCCACGACGGGGACGTACCAGTGCTCGGGGGCCTCGGGCCGTACTGACAGCCGTCCGTCCGTGGTGACGACGGTGCGCAGGACGTCGTACGCGGACACCAGGCGCAGCCACGCCGTTTCCAGCCGTTCCACGTCGACCTCGTCGAGGTGGAAGGCGTGGTAGACCTGGCAGCCGTCCCAGGGGGCGGGGCCGCTGACGGCGCGCGGTACGGCGTACGCCTGCTGCAGTTCGTTCAGCGCTCGCAGCTCGGGCTCGCCGCAGCCCAGCGCGTGCAGCGAGTTGGTGAACACCGCGAACAGCGTGTCGAGCGCCCCGACCGGGAAGCGGGACTCGACGGCGTCCCACCGGAAGCGCAGTTCGCCGTCCTGCTCCCACATCTGGTGGTCGAGGGCCACCCCGGTGGTCTGGCTGGTGGCGTAGGAGGTGCGGGCGGCCAGGCCGTCGGTGCGGCGGCCGGCGGGGACGGCATCCAGCAGGCTGGTGAAGACGACGGGCAGGGCGGGCAGGGGCGCGCCCCGGTGCCGGGAGCGCAGCTCCCGCAGCGCGGCGATGCCGGAGACGCCCGTGTGTCCGAGCCCTTCCCACAGTCGGCTGTGCAGGGCCGCCGCGGCGTCCCGGAGGCTCTCGCCGAGGGTGTCCGGCACCGGCAGGACGGCGGTCGAGGTGAACGGGCCGACGAGGTCCTCCGCCTCGCGGGGCAGCCGCGCGCGCTGATTGGTCGTCAGAACCAGGGCGAAGGGCCGGTCGGCTCCCTGGCGGGCGAACGCCTCGGCGAAGAGCGTGAGGACGAGCGCGGTGGGGGAGACCCCCCACTCCTCGGCGGTGTCCCGCACCGCCCGCCACGTACGGCTGCTCAGCCGGCCGTTGAGGGAGCGGCGGGGCAGACAGCCGCCGTTCGCGCCCCCATCGGCGGGGCCCGGGTCCCGCCGCGGGGCGCCGTGCAGGGAGGCGAGGTCGGGCCCGCCGGGCAGATCGGCGAGCAGCTCGGCCCAGTAGTCGAGGGACGCGCGGTGGGCGTCCGTGCCCTCCTCCTCGCGCAGCAGGCGCAGACACTCCCGCACGGTGGTCCGGGGCGCCGTAACGGCGTGCTCCAAATCCTCGTACCACCGCCACCAGTGGTCGAGCAGCAGCTCCAGGCCGTGACCGTCGGTCAGCAGGGCGTCCAGACCGAGGTGCACCCTGCCCGCTCCGCCGGGCAGCCGGGTGAGCTCCACGCCGAACAGCGGCCCCCCGTCGAGCGGGTGGCTGTGGTGGGACATCCGGCCGCGCACCTCGGCGAGGTGCGCGGCGACGTCCTCGGGAGCGGCGTCGGTGAGGTCGTGGACGGTCGTCAGGTGTTCCGGCGGGGTGGGACGGATGCGCTGGCTGCCGTCCGTCGAGATCTCGGCCCGCAGCATCGCGTGGTGGGCGACGACCCGGTCCCAGGCGGCGCGCATCCGCGCGGCGTCCAGATCCGCGACTTCGAACTCGCGGTAGAGGTGACAGCCCACGGCGTCGTCACCGAGCAGGGGCTCCTTGCCGATGACGTAGGACTGTTGGAGATCGGTGAGGGGAAACGGTTCACCGTCGTCGTCGGGTGCCACCGGGGCGGCGGCCGGTCCTGTCCCGGTCCGGGTCGGCACCCCGTCGAGTTCCCGGGTGATCCAGGACACCAGCTCCGCGGTGTCCTGGCAGTCCCCCAGCCGCCGCACGGGAATGTCCACGCCGAATTCCCGGCGCAGCTCGAACCAGAGCCGGGTGGTCATCAGGGAGGTCATTCCGAGTGCGCGCAGCGGAACTCCCGCCCGTGGAACGGAATCGTCGGAGAGGATTTCCGCGAGTATTCGATCGACCTCTTCCGACACGGTGCCGGAAGGCTGCCGTTGACTGGAAGCGGAACTCCTGACCACGAGTTTCCTCCCCCTCATGGATTCCCGCGGAAATCCATGAGTTCGCTCGCTGCCTAGTGGTGAGCCACTCTGCGTGAACCGTAAACAAGGGGCGTGCGGAAGGCTGCTCAACGTTGCGCAGCGGGTGGCGTACGGCTTTTCCCGGTTCTCTTTCCGGGCCCGGAAGTGCGCCCGGGCGGGGTCAGCTCCGCACGGTGTGCCGGGCCAGGAAGTCCGCCGCCAGCCCTTCCAGCCGCGCGCCCGCGCCGAACAGGGACAGATGGTCGCCGTGTGGCTCGACACGCAGCCTCGCGTCGCTGAGCCGGGCGGCCACCACCCGGGAGCCCTCCGGGTGCGCCGTGTGGTCGTCCTCGCTGGTGACCACCAGCGTCGGCTGCTTCACCGCGTCGAGCAGCGCGAAGACATCGGCGGTCATGATGGCGCCGTTGAGCACGCAGTAGCGGTAGAAGAGTTCGGCGTCCGCGTACGGCAGCAGGACCAGGTGGGCCAGCCCGGGCGGGGTGGTGGCCGGCGCGGACTGGCACAGCGCCGAGTTGATCGACGCGGCGCTCAGCCGGTCCTCGGCCGCCATGCCCATCAGCGCCTGCAGATTCAGCTGGTGGTCGGTCTTCGGGGCCTCCCGGCCCAGCTCGTAGTCGCCGTGCCACAGGCTCAGCGAGCCGACCCGGCCCGGATGGTCGGCCGCCGCCCGCAGCGCGAGAACCGCGCCTCCGCACAGGCCCATCACGTGCGCGCTCTCCACGCCGTGGTAGTCCATGACCGTGACCAGGTCGGCGGCCTGGTCACGGACCGAGTGCCCCAGCCGGTCGAAGTCGTCCGGCCCGCCGGACGCGCCGAACAGTCCCCGGCTCTCCCAGGTCACCACATGGTGGTCCCGCGACAGGAACCGCATCCATGGCTCGCAGATCTCGGCGGGCATTCCGCACGCCGAGACCAGCACCACCGTGGGCGCGGACCGGTCGCCCGCCGCGTAGGTGCGCAGCAGGGCACCGTCGGCGGCGAGGGCGTCCGTCTCCGCGCGCCACCGGGCGACCCCGGTGTCCCTGGCCGCGGTGGCCGCGGCCTCCACGGCCCGCGCACCCTCCTCCGGTCCCGACGCGGCCGAGGCCAGCGCGGCCAGGGCCGGGCGCAGCCGGTCGGCCACGATCTGGACGAACACCTCGGTGTCGGCCGCGGCACCGGCCGCGGGGGCGGGCGCCGTCCCGTCCTCCGGTACGAAGGCCAGTCCGGTCACCTTCAGCCGCCGCGTGAGGGCGACAGCCGGCTCCAGCGCCCGCCGCGGAGTACGGACGGGCAGGGGAGGCCGGCTGCCCAGCGCCTCCAGCAGCGGCCCGACGCTCACGACCGCCCGCGCGAACGAGGCAGCCGCCTCGGTGAACTCCCCTGCCGGTGCCATACCCGCCCCCGTTCCGGAACCTGTCCGTGCCGTTGTCCGTGTGCCGCACACCTGAGGTGACGCCACGTCAGAGACCCGTCACCGGGTGGTGAAGGCGTGTCCGCGGGTCGTGTGGGTGGCGATCCTGTTGTGGGTGTAGGTGTTCTCGCCGGCGACCAGCACGGCACCGTACTGCTCCAGGCTCACCCGGCCGCCGTACTCCTCGATCTCCTCGGTGCCGGGGTAGACCTGCACCGAGGTGGGCACGTACCGCGAGGCGAAGCCCAGTCGCATCTCGTCGCTGGCCCCGCTGTGCGGATGCGAGGCGTGCATCAGCGTCGACCAGAACATGATGGCCTCGCCCGGGCGCATGACCATCGAGACCGCCTTCGACTCGTCCGGCGTCCAGTCCGGGTCGATCTGCAGCTCCCGGTAGTCGTAGCCGAAGAAGCCGCGCTTGACGTCGCCCTTCTCCTGCCGGTTGATCCGGTCCGGGTCGTAGTGCATCCGCTTGGTCTCGTCGTAGAACATCGACTGGTGCGTGCCCGGGATGAACTGGAGGCAGCCGGTGTCCTCGTTCGCCTCGGTGAAGGCCGTCCACACCGTGATCGTGCCGCCGAACTCCACGGCCTCGCCCGGCCAGAGGATCTGCGGCTGCCCGGAGGCGTTGGCGAAGGTGTCGGCCTGGTGCCAGTCCGTGCCCTCGTCCCCCGGGTACTTGGGGAAGAACTCGGTGCGCCAGCTCAGCACGTCCGGTCCGAGCACGCTGCGCACCCGGTCGACGATCTCCGGCCGGCAGATGTGGTCGGCCAGGAACGTGGAGTCGAGATGGCGGTCGTAGTTGGAGATGTTGGTGTTGCCGGACTCGGCCGCCTCGTCCCCGTAGACCGCCATGGAGCGGTCCATCAGCGCGAGCCGCTCGCTCCGCCAGGCCCGCTTCATCTCCTCGATCTCGTACACTTTGAACGGGCCGAAGAAGCCCTGCGCGCGGAACTGCGCCAGTTCCTCGGGGCTCAGCGCGAACGTGCGGTCCGCGCCCGACGTGATCTGCTCGGTGGTCATGTGAATCAGGCTCCAATGCTCTGAGATGTGGCGGAGTCGACACAACTGCCGAGGCGTCGCACGCTCGCGACGCCTCCCAGATCCGTGACGTTCACGGTGATGCCGAAGTGCTGGTTGACGGCGTGCAGGATGCGGACGAACGCCAGCGACGTGGCGCCGATGTCGAACAGGTCGGAGTCGGGACCGGGCACCTCGCGCCCCAGCACCTGCTCGGTGATCCCCAGCACGACCTGCTCGGACCCGGTCAGCTCCGAGCCGGCGGCGCCGGCCGCCCCGTCCTGGGGCAGGGCCAGACCGGCCACCGCGGCCCGGTCCGTCTTGCCCTCGGGGGTCAGCGGGATGTGCGGCACCAGCCGGTAGGCGGACGGACGCAGATGTGTCGGCAGAGCCCGGCGGGCCAGCGCGGCGACCTCGGCCGCGAGCGCGGCGGCCTCGGCGGGACCGACCTCCGGTGCCGTGCCCGCCGCCAGCAGGTAGGCCTCGAGCCGCACATCACCCTCGCCGTGGTCCCGGGCCACGACGACGGCCCGCGCCACATCCGGGTGGGCGGTCAGGGCGGCCTCGACCTCGCCCGGCTCGACGCGGAAGCCGCGCACCTTCAGCTGGGCGTCGAGGCGTCCCAGGTACACCAGCTCCCCCTCCGGGGAGCGGAGGGCGAGGTCGCCGGTCCGGTAGACCCGCTCGCCGTCCACCTCCAGGAAGCGCTCCGCGGTCAGCTCCGGACGGTTGAGGTAGCCGCGGGCCACGCCGGGACCCGAGACGTGGATCTCACCGGGCTGCCCGTCGGGCACCTCGGCGCCCGAGGCGTCCAGCAGACGGACGGTGAGATCACCCAGCGGTACGCCGATGGGGCTGACGTCCGTGTCCGCGTCCGCCGCGGTGAGGGTGCGGTGCGTGACATGCACGGTGGTCTCGGTGATGCCGTACATGTTGACCAGGCGCGGGCCCCGTTCGCCGTGACGTGCGAACCACGGCTTCAGCAGCGCAGGGTCCAGCCGCTCGCCGCCGAACACCACCAGCCGCAGGCCGCCGAGCCCGCCGTCGGCCTCCTCGTCGACGGCCGCCAACTGGCGGAACGCCGACGGGGTCTGGCTGAGGACGGTCACGCCCTCGCTCGCCAGCAGGCCCCGGAACTCCCGGGGCGAACGCGCCACCTCGGCGGGGACGACGACGAGCCGCCCGCCGTGCAGCAGCGCACCCCAGATCTCCCACACGGAGAAGTCGAAGCTCACCGAGTGGAAGAGTGTCCACACATCGTCGGGGCCGAAACCGTACGGGCCCGCGGTCTGCTCGAACAGCCGCACCACATTGCGGTGTTCGACGGCTACTCCCTTGGGCGTCCCCGACGAGCCCGAGGTGTGGATGACGTAGGCGAGGTCACTGCCCGCGGACACGGCCGGTGCCTCCGCGTCGGCCCCGGCGGTGCCCGGTGCCCCGGCCACCACCACCGGGCAGTCCACGGCCGGCAGCCGGTCCGCCGCCTTGGCGGCCGTGACCACCACTCGGGCGCCGCTCTCGCGCAGCAGCAACTCGATTCGTTCCGCCGGGTAGTCCGGGTCGACGGGAACATAGCCGCCGCCGGCCTTCAGGATGCCCAGCAGGCCGACCAGCAGTTCGGTGGACCGGTCCGCGAACAGGACGACGGGCACCTCCGGCCCGACGCCGAGCGTCCTCAGCCGGGCGGCCAGCGCGTCCGCCCGGGCGTTCAGCTCGGCATAGCTGAGGCGGCCGTCCGGGGCGGTCACGGCGACCCGGTCGGGACCCTTGCGCACCGTCTGTTCGAACAGGCGGTGCAGAGATGTGCTTGACGACGTCACGACGGTTTCCTCCAGAGTCGTTCTGCGCGGGAGACGGGCGGGAACGGAAGCGGGCGACGGGGCGCGGCTCAGCCCGCCGCCGACCAGCGCGGCAGGGCCGTGCCGAGCACCTCGGCGGCCCCTCGCATCAGCCGGTCCGCGATCACCTCGACGTGCCGGTTGCGCCAGTCGGCCAGTTCGGTCCCGGCGGCCCACCGGTTGAACGCGCCGAGCGCGGGACCGCAGTGGATCTGGTAGTTGACCCGTTCGTCCGGAGAACCGGCCAGCGCCATCCGGTTCGCATGGACGAAGTACCAGCGGAACACCAGCGCCATACGGTGCTTGGGACTGGCCTCCGCCCGCGCCAGCTCCTGCGGACGCTCGGCCGCGAGACGGGCCCGGGTCTCCGCCCACACCTCGTCGAAGCTCCGGCGGAAGTACCGCCGCTCGATGGTCGTACGGGTCTCGGCGTCGATCTCCTCCAGCGCTCCGTACTGCCGGTACACCTGGTACAGCTTGTTGGCACGGGCCGCGAAGAGCGTGCCCTTGCGGACCACCTGCACCCGCGCACCCAGCTCGAACATGTCCCCGGCGGGCGCGTACGCCGTGTCCTGCACGTCCACTCCCGCCAGCAGGTCCTTCACCGCGTCCGAGGTGCCGGCCTCGGGCGAGCACTGGTTGACCGAGCCGGTGACGACGAAGTCCGCTCCCAGGACGAAGGCCGCGGCGACGGCCGCAGGGCTGCCGAGGCCCCCGGCGGCCCCGACCCGGATGCGCTTGGCGTACCCGTGCGCGCGCATCGCTTCGTCCCGCAGCTGCACCATCGCGGGGATCAACGCGTAAGGGTTGCCCGCGTCCGTGTGGCCTCCCGAGTCGGCCTCCACGCAGAGGTCGCCGGACACCGGCAGCAGCCGGGCGGCGGCGGCCTCCCGCGGGGTCAGCTCGCCGGCCGCGACCAGCTCGTCCAGCAGCGCCCGCGGCGGCGGGGCGGCGAATGCCGCGGCCACCTCGGGACGGGACACCTTGGCCACGACATGCCGGTGGGCGACCGGGGTGCCGTCCTCGGCGATCCGCGCCCCGCTGAACCGGAAGTGCACCACGGCCCTGGTCACCTGAGTGAAGGCCGCGGCTTCCACATGGCGTACGTCCCGGTCCAGACAGCGGCGGACGAGCTCCGCCTCGCGCGCCGGATCGTCCGGAGTCGACAGCAGGTTGACGCCGAACGGGGCCGACGGGCCGAGCTCGCCGCGGATGGTGTCCAGCGCCTTGTCGATCTCCTCCAGCCGCAGCCCGCCGGAGCCGAAGAAGCCCATCAGCCCGGCCCGCGCCATCCGGATCACCAGCTCGGCGGAAGCGATGCCCTTGAACATGGAGCCCGCGAGGTACGCCTGCCGCAGCCGGTAGTCCCGGCGGAACTCCGCGCAGCCCAGCCGGCCGGCCGACACCGCGGGGTGCGTGACCGGTGCCGCCTGCGGATCTGAGGGCAGCCGCGCGGACCGCGGGGTCCTGGCCACAGGCGGTACGGACTCCGGAACCGGGGCGGGCTGCTTGCGCGCGGCTTCCCACAAACCCGTCAGAGTGCGTCCCGGACCGACTTCCACCGCCTCCCGCGCCCCCTGGGCCAGCAGCAGGCTCATGCTCTCCCACCAGCGCACCGGCCGCCGTATCTGCTCGGCCAGCGTGGCCCGCAGCTCACGGGGGTCCGTGTTGTACGGCCGGGCCGTGACGTTGGCGACGACGGGCACCTGGGGGGCTTGGAGGTCGACCTCCCCCAGGAAGGCGGCGAATTCGCCCGCAGCCTGCGCCATGTAGCGGGAGTGGAAGGCGGCGCTGACCTTCAACGGCACGCAGCGACCGGAGCCCGCGCGGCGGACCGCCTCGTCGGCCTTGCGTAACGCGTCGACGGGCCCGGACAGCACAAGCTGCACGGCCGAGTTGTGGTTCGCGATGTCGAGTTCCGTGATGCCCTCGCGCTCCAGGAGCGCCTCCAGGGCGTCGGCGTCGGCGCCGAGCACCGCGGTCATCCCGCCGCCGTTGGCGCGGCCCATCAGCGTCCCGCGCTCGCGGACCAGCCGTATCCCGGTCGCGAAGTCGAAGCACCCGGCCGCGAACAGCGCGTTGTACTCGCCGAGGCTGTGACCGGCCAGCGCGTCGGGCCGCGGCTCGCCCCGCCGTTCCCTCGCCAGCCCGCCGAGCGCGTTGACGGCGAACAGCGCGGGCTGGGCGTAGCGGGTGTCCCGCAGGCGTCCTCCGGTGTCCTGCTCGCACAGCTCACGCAGCGAGTAGCCGAGGATCTCGTCGGCCTGCCGCACCAGGTCCGGGAAGAGGCCGAACAGCTCGGCACCCATGCCCCGGGTCTGCGCACCCTGCCCGGGGAAGAGCCAGACGGTCCTCATGCCTGCCGCTCCCCGCCGCCCGCGTGCTGCGGACTCTCCCAGGGGAAGCGCTGATGGGCGGCGAAGTCGCCGATGCGTCCGCGCACCAGGGGCGAGGACATCATCCGGCTGAACTCCGCTACGGCGGTGCGCTCGGTGTCCTCGTTGAGGATCCACAGCCGCCGGAAGTAGTCCTTCATGTCCCGGATCACCGAGACGTCCAGCTTCGCGACCCGGTTGCCGAGCCGCCGCACCGCGCGCTGTGGCTCGTCCGTCAGCTCGTCGACGAGCCGGACCCGGGCCGCCTCGGCGGCCGACACCGGCAGGGTGCTCAGGGTCATGGCGTACGCGGGCTGGAAGCCGACCCTGCGGATCAGGAACGGCAGGACGCAGGCGGGCAGCAGGCCCCACAGCGCCTCCGGCAGGCTGAAGGAGCTGCGTTCGGTGGCGAGGACGAAGTCGCCGGCCGCCGCGAGACCGACGCCGCCGCCCACCGCGCGCCCGTCGACGACGGACACGATCACCCGAGGACAGGTGGTGAACCGTTTGAGCAGCCCGTAGAACAACTCGCCCCCCTGAGCGGCGACTTCGTCGGGTCCGCCACCGTCACGGGACGCCTCGGCGAAGTCCATACCGGTACTGAAGACCCCACCGGCGCCTTCCAGGACCACCAGGCGGCAGTCGGGGCTGCGTTCGGCGCGGTCCAGGGCCTCGTGCACCGCGGCGAGCAGTTCGCCGGTGATGCCGTTGTGCTGCTCGGGCCGGTTGAGGGTCACCCGCAGCACATGGCGCTCCTCGCTGACCAGTACCGCGCCGCGGTCGTCGAATCCGGTCATGTCAGCTCCAGCGGTAGCGGCGGTGGAAGTTCTCGACCCGGTCCAGGACGAGCAGGCCACGCCCCTCGAACTGCCGCGCGTAGAGCTGTGCGTACGGTGCCACGTCGTACTGGTGGTCCTGGATCCCGGCCATGCGGTGCAGGCCCAGATCGCTCAGCAGCTCGTACTCGTCCATCGTCAGCGGGTGTCGCTCGGCGATCGCGGCGGCAGTGCGCCGCTCGGCCAGCCGCTGCTTCGTGACCGGGGTGATCACTCCGCTGTAGAACTCGGAGGCGCAGCCCGAGCCGTAGGAGAACATGCCGATCCGTTCCGGGCGCGGAATCTCGATGTGGTCGACGAGGGAACACAGCGCCAGATACAGGGCCGCGCCGTAGATGTTGCCGATCTCGGAGCAGTACGCCAGAGAGGGCGCGACCCGCTCCTCGAAGTCCTTGGCGATGGCGTCGGGGGCGGCGCGTCGCTGCTTGCGCAGCAGACCGCGGTGGGCGCCCTTGACCATGCCGGCGAACGGGGTGTGCAGCACCAGGTGCTGGAACGAGTCGACGATGTCGGCCCCGGCCACCCGGTCCCGGTACGCCTGGAAGCTCATCTCCAGGCAGTGCATATACGAGAGCAGGGAGAGGTCGGAGTCACCGGTCTCCAGATCCGCGCGCGGACGCAGGGTGTCCATGACCTCGTAGCTGTGGAATCCGTTGGCGCCCGTGTCGAGTTCCAGGATCGCGGGATCATGGCCGACCAGCATCGCCACCGCACCGGCGCCCTGGGAGGGTTCCCAGTAGGTGCCGCGTGCGGCCACGCTGGCCGCGTCGGTCGCGACGACCAGGGCCTTCGCCCCCGGGAGCGGGCTGGTGGCGATCAGGGCCGCCGCCGTCTGGAGCGCGGCCGTGCCGCCGTAGCAGGCGTGCTTGACCTCGAAGGAGCGGCAGCGCCGATCCAGGCCGAGGCAGTCCTGGAGGTAGGTGCTGAGGGGCTTCCCGAAGTCGAGGCCCGATTCGGTACCGACCACGACCAGTTCGATGCGCTCCCGCTCGTCCGGGGCCAACGCGTCGACGAGCGGCTTCGCGGCGTTCACCCCGTTGGTGACGGGGTCCTCGCACGGGAAGTTCACCGACTTGCGGTTCATCAGCAGATTCTCGAACCGCTGCAGATCCAGGCCGCGGGCTTCGAAGAGTTGACGCACGCTCAGGGAAGCTCGTCCGGCGTAGACGTTGATGGCCTCGATACCGACGGACATGACTCGCCTCTCCGTTCTGGACCCTCCTACCGGGAAAGCGGTCAGTCGGCGTCGTGCACGTAGGGCACCAGGACGGTGTCGTTGATGCTGCCCGGCACGAACAACGCGCCCCAGGCACCGCCGCCCTTGTAGTCGGGCACCCGCTGCTTGGCGAAGAGATCCTGGTAGCCGGCGTCCGTGCGGCTCAGTTCCGTGACCTTCGCGTAGTCGTTGAGGGTGCGCAGATGAATCAGCCAG
The DNA here is from genome assembly GCF_042723275.1 of Streptomyces sp. NPDC058373. Classification (NCBI taxonomy): domain Bacteria; kingdom Bacillati; phylum Actinomycetota; class Actinomycetes; order Kitasatosporales; family Streptomycetaceae; genus Streptomyces; species Streptomyces sp. NPDC058373. Next base: position 84,073 of record NZ_JBHXJE010000026.1, read on the forward strand.
TGAATCCGGTCCTGTTTGCCGAAGGTCTCTTCATAGAGGAAGGAGGTGACATGGCCGGGCAGGGTTTGAAGATGTCGGTCAGGCCGTCGCAGGACATGAGGATCAGTACTGCTGTGATCCATCGTCTCCTGCGTTCGGGGCCTGCCTGCGGTCCGGCCGAGACGACAGCTGCCAGGTGCGACCGGGCCTGGAGATGGCCGCGCCGGGCCAGGACGTCCAGTACGTCGCCCTGCGGTTCAGAGGGGTGTCCCGGCGTGCTGGCCCAGAGGTACATGGCGTCCGTGGCGTCGTGCAGCGATGCTGATGCCAGGGTTTCGGTGAGTTCACCGAGACGGTGGGGCGTGTGGTACAGGCGGTCCTCGACAGCCGTCACGAACGCCGGCCCCGCCCGGTCTGCGCAGTGCTGCAACAGGGTGTACCGGAGTGCGGAGTCCTCGCCGGGGTCCAGCAGCGCGGCCAGGGCCAGGGCCCAGCCCGCCCAGCGGGCGGCGTCTGTCTGCGCAACCGTGGTGTCCTGCGTGGCTGTGAGGAGGAAGCCCAGGGCGCCGAGTTCGGGTATCTGGTGGTATCCCGTTCTCCAGGCAGGGATGTCCTGGGCTGTCACCACGGGGGCTGTCACCAGGACATGGCGTGCAGCTGCGACCAGGGCCTGGTACAGGTCGCTTCCCGTCGGCGGGTGCGATGGAGCCGCCATGACTGCGTCGAGGGTGGATTGTGCTGTGGCGCGGGTACCGTCCGCAGTTCGGTACAAGTGTTCGATCGCGGTGGTCCATGCCTGGCGCACTGTGTGCGGTTCGGCGCTGCACACCGCCTCCAGCGCGGCGGTGAACTGGTTCTCGTTGAAGGTGAGGCGGCGGCGTTCATAGCGTTCGTGGGCGCGCCGGCGTATCAGCCATGGGGGGTCGGGGGCGTCCCACCAGTCCGTGGCCTGTCTCAGTGCCGGGTCCGTCTGGCGGACGCGTTCGGCGGTTTCCCTCAGTTGGGGGTCGTCGGGGCGGGGGCGGCTGCCGATGAGCGAGCGAATTGTGTGGCGGGCCTGGTCGGACAGGTCCGGCCAGCGGGTGAGCCAGTGCAGAAGATCGGTGTCGGGGAAGAGGCACTGCTGCGGTGTGGAGCGGGTGAACCGCAGGATGTTCTGGGGAGTGCTGTGGTGCAGCAGGTAGCGGCGCAGGGCGGGGGCGGCACCGAGGGCGGGGGCGAGTTCTGCGAAGGCCTCCTGTATGCGGTTCTGTGTGTGAGTTTGCGGTGAGCCATCAGCGCCGCCAGCGCTTGGCCTGCTTGCTCCTCGAGTGGGCTCGGTGGGGCGGTCTGCTTGAGCCAGGTGGGTGATGGCCTGGATCATCAGATGAGCGGCCAAGGCTGATTTGGGTCCTTGGGCCGCGAGGGTGCGCGTGGACCAGTCGAGCAGGTTCGCCACCTGCTCGGGAATCAGCAGTGGTGCCGTTGCTTCGAAGAGGCTGCGGGCGGTCTGGGGGCGGGGGTCCGGAAGCAGGTCCAGGTACTCGGTGGTCGACAGGCGGTGCGGCCACAGGCGGGCAAGGGCCTCCCCGGCGATGCGGGGCGCCGGATCGCCGGCCAGCAGCACGAGACGGTCGGCTGTCGTGTCGTCCACCTGGTCCAAGGCGCGCAGGGCCAGTGATCGGACGGGTACGGGTTGGGCTTGGTCCTCGGCGACGGTGAGGAGGGCTGGTGCCAGACCTGCGGGCCGGCAGGCGGCGACGATCTGCAGTGCCAGATGCTGTTGGCCCGGGTCGGCGTCGAGTGACAGGAAGGGCTGCAGCTGTGCGGCGAGGCCGGGGTGGTCGACGCGGTTGAGCCCGTTCCACGGGATGCGGCCGAAGTCTGTTTCCGGCGCGCCTTCGAGGAGGGCCTGGGTCACCTGGGCGCGGTGCCGGGCCGTAAGGGCCTGCAGGTCGGCGAGGAGCAGAACCGGCAGATCGTGCGCCAGCAGGTCTTCGAAGAGCTGGGGGTCGGCGACCGCGAGCCGGGCTGCTATCTCCTCGTGCGTCGGCACGATGTGGCGGGCCCGCCCGCTGCCCGTCCACAGCAGTTCCTTGAGCACCGTGGGGCTGATCCGGCTGGTGCTGAGGAATTCGGCTGCCAGATACTCCTGGAAGCTGCGGTGGGCGAAGACCCAGCGGCGCCGACCCACCGGGGTCAGCAGTCCGGACTCTGTCAGGTACAGCAGTTCGCGACGGCGGCACTGCTGTTGGGGGGCGAGGCCCGGGACGCCGGCACCGGCCAGGGCGTCCAGGTCCAGTTCGCCTTCCCCCGCCGGGGGTCCGTCGACCAGCGCCGCGCAGCGGCTGAACTGCATGGCGGCTGCGGCCCAGCGGGCGATGGCGAGGAGATGGTCCACCGGGGGACGGCCCTGGCGGCGGGTGAAGTCTTCCTCCCGGGTCTCCGTGCACAGCGTGCGGCAGGCCTGCGCGTACGCATCTGCGACGGTGGCCGGCAGGGCGACGCCGTGCGCGTGAGCCTCGATCAGGGGGACCAGAGTGACCGGCTGCTGGGTCAGGGCCTCCAGATTCCGGCTGCCTACCTCTGTGACGAAGTCGGTGGGGTCAAGGCCGTGTTGCTCGGTTGCCGTCTGCAGGTCTGCGCGGGTCAGCGGAGCGAGTGTCGCCACCGCGACCTGGCCGGCTGACGGCCACAGGCTGCACAGGCTCTCCTCCAGCACGGCGGGCCACCGGGTGGTGCGGCAAGTGATCCGCAGCCTCAGGCCGCGGCGCTCTTTCTCGCTCAGCTCCTGCAGCTGGTGCAGGAGTGCCTTGTCCAGGCCGGGGATGTCGCTCAGTCCCTCGTCCAGGCCGTCGAGCAGGACGAACCGCTCGCCCTTCTCCAGGCCGTTGTGCAGGTGTTGGTGCAGTCGCGCGCCGGCGGATGCCAGGTCGAAGACGTCCTTGCCGAGGTCCAGGAACGCGACAGGCAGCCCGGCTTCGAGGATTCGGGTGTGTTCCTGGGCCAGCGCGAAGGACTTGCCGCATCCTCGCTCCCCCAGGACCACGATGGCGGGCGTGTGCCGCATGTCGTCCAGGTGGGGCAGGCGGGTTGGGTGCGGCCTGCCTTCGAAACGCTCGCGGATCTGCGTGCTGTCGGCGGCTACCGGCAGCAGGGACCGTCTCCAGGCGTATCGCACCATCTCATTCTCGCCCGTCGGTTGAGGATGCCCACGATGCCCTGCTTCGGATGATGGTGAACAAGGAAACCACCGCTGCATCTTGCTGTGGAACCGCAGAGGGCACGCCGCGGGCAGCCCCATGTGGCCCATGTGGGAGGAAGATTTCAGTGACCTCGTCATGGGCCTGCTCAAGATCCACCTCAGCACGCGGCGCGTCGTCATCAACCGGGAGGTCCAGGTCAACCGCCCGGGCGCGGGAGGAGGGCGTACCGACATCCACATCCAGGCAGCGACAGATGCCGAAGACCCCGAGCCCTTCACCGTGATCATCGAATGCAAGGGATGCTGGAACCCAGGCCTGGACACCGCTCTGGCCGACCAGTTGGTGGCCCGCTACCTGCGCCGTCCGCGAACCGCAGGGATCTTCCTGGTCGGCTTCTTCGACTGCGACCTCTGGGACGACCGCCACCGGCCACGATGTACCCCAGGCCACACCAGGCAGCTGATCGAGCAGCGCCAGCACGTGCTGGCGGCCCAGTGCAATGCCACTGTCCGGGCCAAAGTCCTCGACTGTAGGCCTCCAGGGATGCAGACGAACTAGGCGCCTGAAGCGGGAGAGCTCTCTGGAAGGCTGCTGCACCAGCGACAGCACTCCTCCACCCAGGCGCATACCCTCTCTGGCTCCGGGCCAGCAACTGCCCCAGAGACGGTCACCCTCCGGGCAGTAGTCCCAGCCGACGCCCGCTCACAGTGTCTGCTCAGCCACCAGGTGCCCGATCTGCCATGTATAGAATCCGCCGCGGTCACCCTGCTCGGCATGCAGCTCCTCGACCGCACCCACGAGGACATCAAGATCCCCAGCACCCACCCCGCCCTGCTGCCGCCAGGCATCAGCCGCGTCGGTGACCGTCCTGGCGGCGCTACGCAGCCAGGGAAGTCCGCACCCGCGATGCTGAGAACACTGACCAGCGCACCGTGCAGACACGACTGCGCCACCTCATGAGGCGCCCAGAACTCCGCATGACGGCTCAGGACATGGGCCGCATCCAGCAACAGGCTCAACGCCCGCTGCCCGTACCGCCCTGAGCCTGCAACGCCGAGACGAGCTCCGCACGCCTCCCCCCACATACGGCTGGCGACGCCTCGGCCTGTTCCCCGTGCGGGAGAGCATCGGACACAGGCCCTCCGTAGCCGCCCAGTTCTCCCGAGTCCCCCAGCCGCGACAGCGGCAGACACGGCTGCCGACACCACGCCCATGCGCTGCCCCCGTTACCGCCCGGAGGCAAGACACACCAGCGGTCACCTCAGCACACGACATCCCGCAACTAAACAACGACCGGCCCGCACAGTCCCCAACTCAGGAAAAGACAGGCCACCTTCGATATCCCGATCCATCGCAAGCCCAACCAGCGCCGCCAAGCGCCAACAACCCACACCTACCCCTCGGGCGCACATGACACCGCCCAACCACGGGCACCAACCAAGCCCCCCCAGCGGGCCACCAGGCCCGCGACACCCCGCACCTCAACTCCCAGTCACACCAACCGGCATGACACCACTTCATACCTAACAGTCAGTCAACAAACCGGAGCGCACCAGCGCTCCGACAATCCACAACACCAAAAACCAAAACCCAAGAAAAGGCCGCGCCAGCGGCCCAACAAAAATAAAAAACAAGAATTTTGCCGCCAGGCAAAATACAGAACCCCCCCCCACACAACCCGGAATTTGCCGCCAGGCAAATTCACACGCCAAACCAAGGGCCGCGTCAGCGGCCCGGCATAAACCCACAGAGAATTCGCCGCCAGGCGAATTTCCGGGGCGAGGAATTCCGCCAGGAATTCCCAAAGGGGCTTATGCCC
>NZ_JBHXJE010000027.1:0-68320 GCF_042723275.1 Streptomyces sp. NPDC058373
TACGGTGGGACACGAAGACCTCCGTGCGGTGAAGACTCGACACCTCCACCACACCGGAGGTCTTCGCCATGATCAAGACCCGTCGGCGTTAACAATGCTCGTGGTCAATACAGCTAGGGGACCACCGCATGCTCCCTCCTTCCGCCCACGCCCGCGCACCCGGTGTCCGGGACGTGATCGTCGTCGGCGCCGGACCGGCCGGTGCCACCGCCGCCCGCGTCGCCGCCGAGAACGGCTGCGACACCCTGCTGCTGGAGCGCGCCGCCATCCCCCGTTACAAGACCTGCGGCGGCGGCCTCATCGGGGCGTCCCTCGCCGCACTCCCGCCCGGCCTGACCCTGAACATCCACGACACCGCCCGCCAGTTCACCTTCGCCCTCAACGGCCGCAGGGAACGCACCCTCGACTGCGGTTCCCCGACGTGTGCCATGGTCTACCGCAGCGAACTCGACGCGGCCCTGACCGAGGCCGCCGCGGCGGCGGGGGCGGAGGTCCGCGACAGCACCGCGCTGACCACGCTGGAACAGCGGGGCGGGACCGTCACCGTGAGAACCAACCGCGGCGACGTCCTCCGCGCCCGCGCCGTGGTCGGCGCCGACGGCAGCGCCGGCAGAGTCTCCCGGCACGTGGGAGTGCGGTGCGCGCAGGTCGATCTCGCTCTGGAGGCCGAGATCCCGGTCGGAGAACGGACGGCCGACCGCTGGCGCGGCCGCGCCCTGATGGAGTGGGGACCGCTGCCGGGTTCCTTCGGCTGGGTCTTCCCCAAGGGCGACGTCTGTACCGCCGGAGTGGTGGCCGCCCGGGGCAACCCTGCCGCCCTGCGCGCCTACAAGGAGGACTTCCTCGCACGCCAGGGGCTTCTCGGTCCCCGGCCCCTGCACGACACCGGTCACCTGACCCGGTGCCGCCATCCCGACTCCCCCCTCGCCCGGGGCCGCGTACTGGTCGCAGGTGACGCCGCGGCCCTCGTCGATCACTGGTCGCGAGAAGGCATCTCCTACGCCTTGCGCTCCGGAGACCTGGCTGGTCGCGCCGCCGCCCGCCTCGCCACCTCCACCGACGAGGAGGCCGGGGCGGCCGTCGACCGGTACGGCCGGCAGATCGACGACCTCCTCGGGGTCGAGATGCGTGCCAGCAGCACGGTCATGAGCCTCTTCACCCGCAACCCCGGTCTCGTCCACACCGCACTGACCCGCGTGCCCGCGGCATGGCGCCATCTCGACGCCTACCTCGCCGGCCGCACCAGCGTCGCCGGGATCATGTCGACGCCCCTCGCGCGGACCGCCACCTCTCTGGCCGGCCGTCTCCCGCTCGGGCGCCCCAGAAAGCCGTCGTGAGAACCTCACCCGTCCCGTGGAGAACCCGGCCCCCGAGCCGCCCTTTCCCTTCGCTCGTTCAACGGGCCACGACGGTAACGGCCGGCTCCCGCCCCGGGGTTCACACCCGCGGCGTCCGCTGAGGAGGAACGGTCACCACGCCCTCGTCGCACGAGAACATGCGCCGGCGCCCCCCGCCACCATGGCGGGAGAGCGCCGGCGCCACCCACAGCCCAGCACCGCCCACGCGGTTCCTGAGCCGCGGCCCACCTAGGGCAACATCCAGGCCAGCACGGGCAGCGACTGGAGGTACACCAGCCCGCACAGCACGACCAGCATGGCCAAGCTGTACCCCGCCACCTTGCGAAGCAGCACCCGCTCACTCCCCGGCTGCTCGACAGCCGTGGCGGCGATCGTCAGATTCTGCGGGCTGACCAGCTTTCCGACCACCCCGCCGGAGGTGTTGGCCGCGACCAGCAAGGTCGGGTCGATCCCCGCCTTCTGCCCAGCCGTCTGCTGGAGCGTCGCGAACAACGCGTTGGCCGAGGTGTCCGACCCGGTGACAGCGGTCCCCAGCCATCCAAGGCTCGGCGACAGCAGCGCGAACACCCCGCCGGCGGCGGCCAACCAGGTCCCGACGGCGACGGTCTGCCCGGACTGGTTCATCACGTAGCTGATGGACAGCACGGTCGCGACCGTGGCGATCGACACCTTCATGTTGGCGAGGGTGTGCCCGGCGGCGCCCACCGCCATCCGGCCGGTCATCGGGAACCGCTCGTCCCGCGTCAGCCGGTAGACGAGCGTGACCAGGAGGCCCGAGAGGATGAGCAGCGTCCCGGGGTTGCCGAGCACGTCGAGCTTGTAGACGGCGCTGCCCGCGGGCGACCCGTCGGGCGCGAGCAAGGACCCGTAGAGCCCGGGCCAGGGGAGCTCGATGTTCCACACGCCGAGGACCTTCGGCATGTCCAGCCCGCCGAGGTTCAGCTTTGCCAGCGCGAAGACGGCGATGACCAGCACGTACGGCAGCACGGCGAGGTTGACGCGGCGCACGGTCAGCGGCTCGGCCTCGACCTTGGAGCGCTGGTCCTCGGGCGTCGTCGGCTGCCAGAACCGCAGCATGAGCACGGCGGCGGCGAACCCGGCGAGGGCGGCGACCACGTCGGTCAGCTCGTAGGCGAAGTGCGCGGAGCACCAGAACTGGGCGACGGCGAAGACGGCACCGGTGACCAGCGCGATGGGCCAGAGCTGGCGCAGTCCGCGCGCACCGTCGACCAGGAAGAGCAGGAGAAGCGGTACGAAGAGGGCGAGCACGGGGCTCTGGCGGCCGACGACCGCGGCGATCTCCTCCGGCGGGATGCCGGTGAGGTTGCCCGCGGTGGTGATCGGGATCGCCATCGCGCCGAAGGCGACGGGAGCGGTGTTGGCGACCAGCACGGTGACGGCGGCCCGCAGCGGCGGCAGCCCGAGCGCCATCAGCATGGCGGCGGTGATGGCGACGGGCGCGCCGAACCCGGCGAGCGCCTCCAGGAGTCCGCCGAAGCAGAAGGCGATCAGCATCGCCTGGACGCGCAGGTCGCCCCGGCCGACGGCGCTGAAGGAGCGCCGCAGGTCCTCGAAGCGGTTGCTGACGACGGTCAGTTCGTAGAACCAGATCGCCGCGACCACGATGAGCATCACGGGGAAGAGTCCGAAGACCAGGCCCTGGCTCGCGGAGAGGAGACCGAGCTGCACCGGCATGCCCATCCCCACGACGCCCACCAGCAGAGCGACGGCGAGCGCGCCGGTCGCCGACTGCAGGGCGGACCGCTTGGCCCACATGAGCAGCAGGAAGAAGGTGGCGAGGGGGACGAGCCCCAGGAGTGCCGTTCCCGCCAGGCTGCCCCCGACGGCAGTCGAATCCGGTGTGTACACGGCGGCGAGAGCGGCCAATGGTGCTGGGGCCACGAGAGTGCTCCTCATCGAGTTCCGCGCCCGGGGTCCGAGGTCCCGCCTCTGGAGCCGCTGTGACGCGTGTGGCTGGCGATTCGAACTCAGTACCGCACCAGAGATATCCCATGTCAATAAGGTCGGACCAAACTACTCCGCGCCTCTTCAGGAAAGTACGGCCAGACGCTAATATGGTAGGACCATAAATCGATCGTGGAGGTCGGCCCATGCGTATCGGACTCTTCGCCACGTGCCTGGGAGACACGCTCTATCCCGAGGCGGTGAAGTCGACCGCCGTCCTGCTGGCGCGCCTGGGGCACGAGGTGGTCTTTCCGCCGGGCCAGACCTGCTGCGGCCAGATGCACGTCAACACCGGCTACCAGCGCGAACCGGTCCCCCTGGTCCGCAACTTCGCCGAGCAGTTCGGGGACGCCTCCATCGAGACCGTGGTGATGCCCTCGGGCTCCTGCGCCGGTTCGGTCCGCCACCAGCACGAGATCATCGCCGAGCGGTACGGCGACGCGGCGCTGCGCTCCGGCGTCGCGACGGTGAAGGCGAAGACGTACGAACTCTCCGAGCTGCTGGTCGACGTCCTGGGCGTCACCGACGTCGGCGCCTACTTCCCGCACCGGGTGACCTACCACCCCACCTGCCACTCCCTGCGGATGCTCCGGGTCGGCGACAAGCCGCTGAAGCTGCTGCGCGCCGTCGACGCCATCGACCTGGTGGAGCTGCCGGAGGCGGACGCCTGCTGCGGCTTCGGCGGCACCTTCGCGATCAAGAACGCCGACACCTCCTCGGCGATGCTCGAGGACAAGCTCGCCCACGTCACCGGCACCGGCGCCGACGTCTGCACGGCCGGGGACTCCTCCTGCCTGATGCACATCGGCGGCGGCCTCTCCCGGATCCGGTCCGGCACCCGTACGCTCCACCTCGCGCAGATCCTCGCGAGCACCCGCACCGCGCCCCACGTCCTGACGGAGGCCGCACGATGAGCAGCACCTTCCTCGGCATGCCCGCCGCGCCACCGCGCTCCCCGTACGGTTCGGGCAACCTGCGCGGCGACGAGAAGTTCCCGAAGGCCGCCCACCACGAACTCCGCAACGGCCAGCTCCGCCAGAACCTCCGCAAGGCCACTCACACCATCCGGGGCAAGCGGCTGAACGTCACCGCCGAGCTGCCCGACTGGGAGGCCCTGCGGGACGCGGGCTCCGCCATCAAGACCGACACCATGAACCGCCTCCCCGAGCTGCTCGAACAGCTGGAGCGGAAGGTCACCGACGCGGGCGGCACGGTCCACTGGGCCCGGGACGCCGACGAGGCCAACGCCATCGTGACCCGCCTGGTCGCCGCCACCGGCAGCGACGAGGTCATCAAGGTCAAGTCGATGGCCACCCAGGAGATCGGCCTCAACGAGCACCTGGAGAGCCAGGGCGTCACCGCCCACGAGACCGACCTGGCCGAGCTGATCGTGCAGCTCGCCCATGACAAGCCCTCGCACATCCTGGTCCCGGCGATCCACCGCAACCGCGAGGAGATCCGCGAGATCTTCCTCAAGGAGATCCCCGGCGTCGACCCGGAGCTGAACGCGGTCCCCGCCGAACTCGCCGCCGCCGCCCGCGCGTACCTGCGCGAGAAGTTCATGACCACCAAGGTCGCGATCTCCGGCGCCAACTTCGGCATCGCCGAGACCGGCACCCTCTCGGTGGTCGAGTCCGAGGGCAACGGCCGCATGTGCCTGACCCTGCCCGACACCCTCATCACCGTCATGGGCATCGAGAAGGTCCTGCCGCGCTACGAGGACCTGGAGGTCTTCTTCCAGCTGCTGCCGCGCTCCTCGACCGGGGAGCGGATGAACCCGTACACCTCGCTGTGGACCGGTGTGACCCCGGGCGACGGGCCGCAGGAGTTCCACCTCGTGCTGCTCGACAACGGCCGCACCGCCGCCCTCGCCGACTCCGTCGGCCGCGAGGCGCTCAACTGCATCCGCTGCTCCGCCTGCCTCAACGTCTGCCCGGTCTACGAGCGGGCCGGCGGGCACGCCTACGGCTCGACCTACCCCGGGCCGATCGGCGCCGTCCTCACCCCGCAGCTCGCCGGCATGCACGCCGCCAAGGACGACCCGAACAGCTCGCTGCCGTACGCCTCCAGCCTCTGCGGCGCCTGCTTCGACGCCTGCCCGGTGAAGATCGACATCCCCTCGCTCCTGGTGGAGCTGCGCCACCAGAACACCGAGCAGTCCGGGCGTACCGTCGAGCGGACCGCGATGAGGGCGGCGGCCGCCGTGATGGCGCGGCCGGGGCTGTACACCACCGCGCAGAAGGCGGCCGGGCTCGGCCGCGTCGTCGCCGGGCGGGACAAGAAGATCGCGCACCTGCCGCCGCCCTTCGACGGCTGGAGCGAGAGCCGCGACCTCGCCGCCCCGCCGAAACAGACCTTCCGCGACTGGCTCGCCTCCGACGAGGGCCGCGACACCCTCGGCGCCGCCGCCCGCGAGGGCGCCGAGCGGCGCGCCCGGCAGGCCGACGGAACCACCCCCGCCACCGGCGACAGCGAGGAGCAGCGGTGAACGCGCGAGAGACCGTCCTCGGCCGCGTCCGGGACGCCCTGACCCTGGCCCCGAAGCCGGAGGCCGCCGTCCCGAGGGCCTACCGCACCGGCCGCACCCTGCCCGACGCCGAACGGCTCGACCTCTTCGTCGACCGGCTCGTCGACTACAAGGCCGAGGTCCACCTTTGCGCCGCCGGGGAGACCGCCGCCACCGTGGCCCGCGTCCTCGCGGCCCGTGGCGCCCGGCGCATCGGGGTCCCGGCGGGGCTCGACCGCGGCTGGCTGGCGGAGTTCGACGGGACCGTGCAGGAGGACCGCGCCGACATCCCCGCGCCGAGCCTGGACGCGCTGGACGGTGTGGTCACCGCCTCCCGGGTCAGCTGCGCCGAGACCGGCACGATCTTCCTCGACGGCGAGTCGGACCAGGGCCGCCGCGCCCTCTCCCTCGTCCCCGACCTGCACGTCTGCGTGGTCGACCTCTCCTCGGTCGCGGTCGGCGTCCCCGAGGCGCTGGCCCGGCTCACCCCGCACCGGCCCACCACGCTCGTCAGCGGTCCGTCGGCCACCTCCGACATCGAGCTGGAGCGGGTCGAGGGCGTCCACGGCCCCCGCACCCTGGACGTGATCATCCGCACCGACGCCTGACCGGCGCCGGACGGGCCGCCCGACGGCCGGGCCGCAGGACCGACAGCCCCCTGGGAGATGCTCCCCGGGGGCTGCTCCCCGCTCGCGCCCGCGCCCTCACGCCGCGCCGCCGACGCCCGGCGCTGTCGTACCGCTGACCCGGCGCCGAGCGGGCATACGGTGGTCAGGCGTACGGGACTCGGACGCCCGTACCCCCCGCGGAGAGGAGACCGGTGACGAGGGAAGCAGGCGGACCGGGGCCCAGGGCCCTGGGGACGGGGCGCACCGAGACCCGCGAGGAACGCGCGGACCGCCAGTGGTCCGAACTGCTCCAGGAGCTGAGGGTCGCCCAGACCGGTGTCCAGGTGCTCTTCGCCTTCCTGCTGGCGGTCGCCTTCCAGCCCCGCTTCGAGGACCTGGGGCACACCGACCGCGTCATCTATGTCATCACCGTCGTCCTCGCGGCGGCCACCGCGGCCGCGCTCATCGGGCCCGTCTCCTACCACCGGCTCCTCACCGGCCGCCGCCTCAAACCGCAGACGGTGGTGTGGGCCTCCCGGCTCACCGTGCTGGGGCTGATCCTGCTGCTGTGCACGATGTGCGCGGCCCTGCTGCTGGTCCTGCGGGTCACCCTGAGCAACGGCGCCGCGTTCTGGCTGGTCGGCGGCATGGCGGTGTGGTTCGTGCTGTGCTGGTTCGTCTTCCCGGTGCTCGCCCTGCTACGGGACACGCGGAACGAGTGAGCCCGCCGGGCGTCCCTCCGCTCCGGTTGCGGGGGCCCGCAAGCCGGGTGACCCTGTGGGTGACCCAGAAGAGGCAACAGCTCACGCCGCGTGGTCGGGGGTGCGGTTCGACGGGGGGCGCGTGAGCCTCGTACAGGAGCCGCGACCATGTCCCTGTCCTTCGACAGCACCGAGCCCACGGCCGCCGAGGCCGTGATCCCCACCGTCGCCGGGGCCGCGCCCCCGGTACCGGCCCCGTGCCCCGGCACCCTCGCCGCCCCGGAGGCCCTCGCCCCGCCCGTGGCGCCCGAACGCCCGCGCACCGGCCCGCCCGCCGGACGGACCGCGCCCGAGGCCGCGCCGCCGCGCGCCGTTCCGCTGGTCGGCGCCCCCCAGCCGGGGGAGGGGCGCGGCGGTCACGCCGTCCGCGTCACGCGCGCCGAGCGTCCGGTGGAGTCGGCCGCCCCGGCCGGGACGGTCACCTTCGACACGGCGCGTGCCGAGCGGCTCTACCGACTCGACCTGCGGATCGCCGCCGACCGGATCGACCAGGTCCGGCGCATCGCCGCCGCCTACCTGGGCCACTGGGGCCTGGAGCGCCAGGCCGGCCCGATGGGGAAGGCCCTGGCCGAACTCCTCGGCAACGTCGTCCGGCACGTCGGTGACGGCGCCCCCTGCACCGTCGAACTCCGGCTCAGCGGTCGGCGGCTGACCGTCTCGGTCGCCGACACCTGCACCGCTATGCCCCGGCGCCTGCCGCGCGGCGGCGGACTCGCGCGGATCGGTGTGCTCTGCGAGAGCTGGGGCAGTTGTCACACGGAGAGCGGAAAGGTCGTCTGGTGCACCCGGCGCGTCGACCTGCCGCAGGGCGCGGCCGGCCTGCCCGGCACCCCGCAGCCACTGCTGAGCGGGGCGCGCCCCTGCCCGCCGCCCGCCGTCAGCGTGGGCTGAGTGACGTCCGCGCGGCTCCCGTCTGGCCCCGAGGCCGGCGGGGGCCGCGTCCCCGTTCCCCCAGGAGAACCCGTATGAGCGAGGCATCCGACCGCACCGGTGGCGTCGAGCGGCACGCCGGACCGTCCGCCCAGGAGATCGCCGCCCTGGACGCCCACTGGCGCGCCGCCAACTACCTGGCCGTCGGGCAGATCTACCTGATGGACAACCCCCTGCTCACCCGCCCGCTCACCCCCGAGGACATCAAGCCGAGGCTGCTCGGGCACTGGGGCACCTCGCCGGGACTCAACCTCGTCCACACCCACCTCAACCGGGTGATCAAGGACCGCCGCCTCACCGCCCTCGCCGTCTGGGGCCCCGGCCACGGCGGTCCCGCCGTCGTCGCCAACTCCTGGCTGGAGGGCAGCTGGAGCGAGATCTACCGGGACACCCCCCGCGACGCCACCGGCATGGCCCGCCTCTTCAAGCAGTTCTCCTTCCCCGGCGGCATTCCCAGCCACGTCGCCCCCGACGTCCCCGGCTCCATCCACGAGGGCGGCGAACTCGGTTACGCCCTCTCCCACGCCTACGGCGCCGCCTTCGACCACCCGGAACTCCTCGTCGCCTGCGTCGTCGGCGACGGCGAGGCCGAGACGAGCCCGCTGGCCGCCTCCTGGCACTCCAACAAGTTCCTCGACCCCGTCCACGACGGCGCCGTCCTGCCCGTCCTCCACCTCAACGGGTACAAGATCGCCAACCCGACGCTCCTCGCCCGGCTCCCCGAGGACGAACTCGACGCCCTGCTCCGCGGCTACGGCCACGACCCGCTGTACGTCGAGGGCGACGAACCCGAGGCCGTCCACCGCGACCTGGCCGTCGCCATGGACACCGCGCTGGACCGGATCGCCGTCATCCAGGAGCGCGCCCGCGAGCAGGGCGCCACCGAGCGTCCCTCCTGGCCGGTGATCGTGCTGCGCACCCCCAAGGGCTGGACCGGGCCGCGCGAGGTCGACGGCCTGCCCGTCGAGAACACCTGGCGCTCTCACCAGGTCCCGCTGCCCGGCGTCCGCGAGAACGCCGACCACCGGCGCCAGCTGGAGGAGTGGATGCGCTCCTACCGCCCGGAGGAGCTCTTCGACGAGGACGGTCGCCCCCGCCCCGAGGTCCTGCGGTACGTCCCCGAGGGCGACGCCCGGCTCGGCGCCACCCCGTACGCCAACGGCGGCCGCCTCACCCGCGACCTGCCGCTGCCCGACCTGGCCGACCACGCCGTGGAGGTGGCGGCGCCCGGCCGGAGCACCAGCCAGCCCACCCAAGTCCTCGGCGGCCTGCTTGAGGCGGTCATGGCGGCCACTGCCGACCACCGCGACTTCCGCCTGGTCGGACCCGACGAGACCGCCTCCAACCGCCTCGACGCCGTCTACGGCGCCACCGGCAAGGCGTGGGAGGAGAAGCAGCTCCCCACCGACGAGCACCTTGCGCGGGACGGCCGCGTCATGGAGGTCCTCGCCGAGCACCTCTGCCAGGGCTGGCTGGAGGGGTACCTGCTCACCGGCCGACATGGCATGTTCTCCTGCTACGAGGCGTTCGCGCACATCGTCGACTCCATGGTCAACCAGCACATCAAGTGGCTGCGCGCCTCCCGAAGGCTCGACTGGCGGCGGCCGATCGCCTCCCTCAACTACCTGCTGACCTCGCACGTCTGGCGCCAGGACCACAACGGCTTCTCCCACCAGGACCCCGGTTTCGTCGACCACATCCTCAACAAGAGTCCCGAGGCCGTCCGCGTCTACCTGCCGCCGGACGCCAACACCCTGCTCGCCGCCGCCGACCACGTGCTGAGCAGCCGCGACTACGTCAACGTCATCATCGCGGGCAAGCAGCCCACCTTCGACTGGCTGACCCTGGAACAGGCCCGCGCCCACTGCGCGCGCGGTGCCGGGACCTGGGCGTGGGCCGGGACGGAGGACGGCGTCCGCGAACCGGACGTGGTCCTCGGCTGCGCCGGGGACGTGCCGACCCAGGAGGTGCTGGCCGCAGCCAGCCTGCTCCGCCACCACCTGCCGGAGCTGAGCTTCCGCGTGGTCAACGTGGTGGACGTGGCGCGGCTGCTGCCCCAGGGAGACCATCCGCACGGCATGCCGGACGCCGAGTACGACGCGCTCTTCACCCGCGACAAGCCGGTCGTCTTCGCGTACCACGGCTATCCGTGGCTGATCCACCGGCTGACCTACCGCCGCCACGGCCACGACCACCTGCACGTCCGCGGCTACCAGGAGGAGGGGACCACCACCACGCCGTTCGACATGGTGGTCCGCAACGACCTCGACCGGTACCGGCTGGTCATGGACGTCATCGACCGGGTCCCCGGCCTCGGGGTGCGGGCGGTCGGGCTGCGCCAGGAGATGGCCGACGCCCGCTTCCGCCACCACCGGTGGATCCGCGAGCACGGCAGCGACCTGCCGGAGGTCGCCGAGTGGAGCTGGGAGGGCTGAGCACGTCGGCCGCCGGACCGGGGCGGCGCGGTCACGCCCGGTCCGGCCGCCGACCCGGTCGGCGGCCGAGTGCCTCCGCCAGCTCGTCCCTGGTCACGGTGGAGCGGCCCTTGGAGCGGAGAGCTGATCCCGCGTCGGCCCCTGAGCGCCCCCGGGCGAGGCGTCCCGCCGCGCCGGTACGCACAGTCCCTGGTTCACCGGTCCGGCAAGGGGTACGCGTATCCGCAGGACGGCGCCGACACCACTGCCGGGCCAGGCGGACCGTGTCGCAGTTGGGCCGATCGGGTGAAGCGCGTCAGAATTACGGAATGCAGACAACCGAGCGAGCCCGGACGGGGTGGGGGCAGTGAACGGCCACGACGTCACCGATGAGCAGTGGGAGGGCCTCGCCCAGGTCGTTCCCCTGCGGGGCCGCGACGCCTGGCCGTCCTGGCCGGGCCACCGCGCCACCCCGGAAGCCAGGACCGAACCCAGGCGCCGGTTCGTGGTCATGCGGGTCAACGTCTTCTCCGACGCCCGCGACGTCGCCGAGACGCTGATGACCCGGGTCCCGGTCCTCCTCGACCTGAGCGGTGCCGAGACCGACGTCGCCAAGCGCGTCCTGGACTTCAGCAGCGGAGTCGTCTTCGGCCTCGGCAGCGGCATGCACCGCGTCGATCGGAACGTCTTCCTGCTCGCCCCTCCCGGCATGGAGGTCCAGGGGCTGGTGGAGAGCGTCACCCCGCAGAACTGAGCCCGACCGGTGCCCCGGCCTCGCAGTGGGCCGGGGCACCGTCGTGACCGCGGGGTTCCGGCGGGCCGGCCGCTTCCCCCGATCGTAGGAAGGGTTCGGGGGGAAAACGGTTCACCTCCGACACCGTTGTCTACGGTCCGCTCCATGACCGTCCCCCCGCAGCTCACCCCCGGCAGCCGCCGTCCCCGGCACACCGCCCTCCCCCTGCGCACCGCCCCCGCCCGGCGCCCCGGCGAGACCGTCCCCGAACCGCGCCGCCACCCCGTCGACCCGCCGCCCGGCCCGGCCGCCGCCGAGACCCCCGACGCACCGCCCGCCCCGGCGGAACACCGGCCCGCCGTCACCGAACTCCGCCTGTCCGCCTACGCGGGCCTGCGCGGCACCCGGGTCCCCCTCGGCCCCCTCACCCTCCTCGCCGGACCCAGCGGCAGCGGCAGGACCACCGTCCTGAACGCCTACGCCGCCCTCGCCGCGCTGGGCTCCGGCGCCTGTCTGGAGACGGTCTTCGCCGACCCGGCCGCCTGCGTCCCGGAGGGCGCCCGGCCCGACGCCCAGCGGCGGCGCGGCTTCCGCATCGGCTGCACCGTCGACGGGCCCGTCGGCCCGGTCCGCCTCGACCTCGCCGTGCAGGCCGAGCCCGCCCTGCGCATCGTCGGCGAACGCCTCACCTGGCAGGGCGTCACCCTGCTGGAGACGGCCCTGCGCGACCCCGGGCGGCGCACCGTGCAGGCCGCCTGGCACACGGCGGGGGCGGTGCCGGTGACCCGGGGGCCGCTCCCCGACGACCAGCTAGCCACCGCCCTGTTGCCGCTGCGGGTCGCCGGGCGGACCGCGGGGGAACGGCAGGTGCTGGCCGCCGCCGAACAGGCCGTCGTCGCCCTGCGCTCGGTCTTCGCCTGCGACCCCCGGCCCGCCGTGATGCGCGCCCCCGTGCCGGTGGCCACCGGCCGCCTGCTGCCCCACTGCGACAACCTCGCGGACGTGCTGCTGCGCACCCGCAACGAATGCGCGGTCCGCCACGGCCTGCTCGTCTCCGCCGTCCGCGAGGCCGCTCTCCGGCCCGTCCGCGACGTCCTCGCCGAACTGCGCCCCGGCGGCACGGTGGAGGCCCTGCTCGACCGGGGCGCGGGACCGCGCACCCCGCTGGCCCGGCTCGGCGACGGGGAGCTGCGCCACCTGGCGCTCGCCCTGGTCCTCCTCACCGGGCCGGGTGTGCTGGATGTCGACCCGGCCGCCGAGGTGCCCGGCGCCTACCAGTGCCTGACCGTCCTCGCCGACGGCTTCGACCGCGACCTCGGCACCCGGCAGGTGCGGGGGCTGGTCGAGCTGGCCGGGCGCGCGGTGTCGCACGGTCACATCCGGCTGATCGGCACGGTCCGCGACGCGGGCCAGGTGGGTGGGGCGGCGGGGGAGGGGGCGACGGTGGTAGACCTGACGCCGGACGGGGACGGAACCGGATGAGGAGCGGGGCAGTGGACGAAGCGGGACGCGCGGAGCGGGAGGCGGGCGGGGCCGCCGGGGCGGGGATCGAGGGCGGCGGGCTCACCGCGGAGGTGCTCCAGAAGCGGCTCGCCCGGTTCGCCGCCGCGCGGGACTGGGGGCAGTACCACACGCCGAAGAACCTCGCTGCGGCGCTCAGCGTCGAGGCCTCCGAACTGCTGGAGATCTTCCAGTGGCTGACGCCGGAACAGGCGGCGGCCGTCATGGACGACCCGGAGAGCGCCTTCCGGGTCCGGGACGAGGTCGCGGACGTGCTCGCCTACACCCTTCAGCTCTGCGAGGTGCTGGGGGTCGACGCGCTGGAGGCGCTGGCCGCGAAGATCGAACGCAACGAGCGGCGCTTCCCCGCCGGGCCGTACCCGCTCGACCGCTGAACGGCCCGGCCGCACCACCGGGCCCGGCGCGGTGGTGCGGCCGGGGTGGCGCCGAACGGCCTTGCGGGGGCGCCCTGCCGGCGCCCGGTACCCGAGCGGCCCCTCCGCCCCCATCCGCGCCATCTCACTCTCCGGAGTGATCCAGTTGTCCACAATCGATCCTGTGTCCACAGATTTCCGATTTCCTCTGGCGTTTCGGCGCGGAGTGCATCACTCTGGGTAGTGGACTGATGCGCCCGGGGTGTTCGCCGGGCGCCCGGTGCCGCTCCTTCACGCCCGCTCGCCGGGCGCGTCGCGGCGGCGCCGGGCGTGGAGGGCTCCGGCGCGCGGCGAGTGAACGGGGGGACGGTATGGACGCGTTGCGACTGATCACCATGAACCGGCAGGCCCTGCTGCGCGGCCGCAGCTTGGAGACCATCACGGCGGAGGTGTGGGAGGCGCAGGCGCTGACCCGCGCCGTCGGCGCGCTGCTCGCCGAGGAGGGCCCGCGTGAACTGCGAGAGGCCGCCGTCGCGTTGAGCAGCCCCGGCGGCCGCGCCGCCGAGGCGACGGAGCTGCCGGTGCCCTGCCGGGGCGACCCGAGGGCGGCCCGGCTGACCCGCGCCCCGGACCTGGAGGCCACCCTGCTCGCCCTCGCCGAACTCCTCGGCGAGGTGGGGATCGCCCTGGTCGGCCTCGCCTGCGGGGTGTACCAGGAGGCGCTGTACTGGGCCTCGGTCGAGGCGATCGACGCGGCGGACGAGGCCCGGGACCGGGTCCTCGACATGCTCCGGGCGCTCGGGGAGAGCTCCGGCCGGCCCGGGCGCGGCCCCGCCGCCGAGCTGCGGTGAGCGGCGCCGTGCGGGTACGTGGCCGGACCGGCGCCCCCACCGGGCTCCCGGCCGCGGGGGCGCGGACGCGGACCGGGAGCGGGGACCGAGGGTCAGGAGAGCTGCGGCATGACCTCGGCGGAGATCAGTTCGAGCTGGTCCAGGTCGTCGAGGTCGAGCATCTGGAGGTACATGCGCTGCGAGCCGACCGCCTGGAAGGCCGCGATCCGCTCCACCACCTCCGCCGGGGAGCCGGCCAGCCCGTTGGCCTTCAGCTCGTCCACGTCACGCCCGATCACGTCGGCGCGCCGCTTCACCTCCGCGTCGGTCCGGCCGACACAGGCGATGAGCGCGTTGGAGTACACCAGGCTGTCGGCGGGGCGGCCCCGCTCCTCGGCGGCGGCCCGCACCCGGCCGAACTGCGCCGCGGTGTCCTCCACCGAGGCGAACGGGATGTTGAACTCGTCGGCGTACTCCGCCGCCAGCGCCGGGGTCCGCTTGGCGCCGTGTCCGCCGATGAGCACCGGCACCCGCTCCTGGGCGGGCTTGGGCAGCGCCGGAGACTCCTTGAGCTGGTAGAACTTCCCGTCGAAGTCGAACCGGTCCCCGACCGGCGTCTTCCACAGCCCGGTGACGATGGCCAGTTGCTCCTCCAGCCGCCCGAACTTCTCCTTGGGGAAGGGGATGCCGTAGGCGGAGTGCTCCTCCGCGTACCAGCCGGAGCCGAGACCGAGCTCCACGCGTCCGCCGGACATGGCGTCGACCTGGGCCACCTCGATGGCGAGGACCCCGGGCAACCGGAAGGTCCCGGCCGTCATGAGGGTGCCGAGCCGGATCGTCCTGGTCTCACGGGCGAGACCGGCGAGGGTGATCCAGGCGTCCGTCGGCCCGGGCAGGCCGGAGACGGAGCCCATGTGCAGGTAGTGGTCGGAGCGGAAGAAGGCGGAGTAGCCCAGCGACTCGGACGCCTGTGCGACGCGGAGCAGCGTGTCGTAGGTGGCGCCCTGCTGGGGTTCGGTGAAAACGCGAAGATCCATGGTCCCATCTTGCCTTCACCGTCCGCCCGGCCGGGACGCCCCACCGGCCCCGGGGGGAGCGGATGCGCACCTTCGAGTGGTCGTACGGCGAACACCCGGTGCCCGGCCCGCCGCACGGTCCAGGCTGGGAGCCATGACCGACACCACCCTGGCCGCTTCCCCCACCCGCCTCTCCCGCGCCGACTGGCTCGCCTCCCTGCCCCGCAACACCGCCTGTTCGGCCCTGGTCCTGCACGACGCGGAGTACCGGCTGCTCCTGGTCCACGCGACCTACGAGGACAGCTGGCAGTTCGTCGGCGGAGTCAGGGACGCCCACGACGACCCGTGGACGACCGCCGTCCGGGAGGCCCGCGAGGAGATCGGCTACGAACTGGTGGGGCCGCCCCGGCTGCTCGGGTACGACTGGGTGACCTTCGAGGACAGCGAGCCCGCCGTCCAGCACTTCTTCCGCGCCCCCGTGCTGGAGCCGGGGCGGCTGGACGCCATCCGGCTCTCCGAGGAGCACGACGACTGGCTGCTGCTCTCCGTCGAGGAGTGGACCCGTCGGCTCGGCCCGCACCGCGCCCGGCGGCTCCGCCCGGTCCGCGACGCCCTGCGCACCGGCCGCCCGCTCTGCCTGCGCGACGGGTACCCGGTGACCTGACCCGGGCACGGAGCTCCGCGCCGGGCGGCGGCGAGGCGTCCTGTGCGCCGGAAAACCCCTGGCCCGCCCCCGTGCGCCTGGTCATACTCGGCCAGGTGTTCCTCACTCTGACCACCCAAGGCCGCCCTGGACGTCCCGCATCCGACCTCGGATTCCTGCTGCACAAGCACCCGGCGAAGGCGCAGGCGTTCACCACCTCGCACGGCACCGCGCACGTCTTCTACCCGGAGGCGTCCGTGGAGCGGTGCACGGCGGCCCTGCTGCTGGAGGTGGACGCGGTCGCCCTGGTCCGCTCCGGCAAGGGCAAGGGCCGCGGCGGTGCCCCGGACTCGGCGCTCGGTCAGTACGTGAACGACCGTCCGTACGCCGCCTCCTCGCTGCTGGCGGTGGCGCTCGGCGCCGTCTTCCGCAGCGCCCTGCGCGGCGTCTGCACGGCCCGCCCGGAGCTGCCCGACGAACCGCGGCCGCTGCGGGTGGAGGTGCCCGCACTTCCGGCGCGGGGCGGGGCGGCGCTGGTGGAGCGGCTCTTCGCGCCGCTCGGCTGGCGGGTCGAGGCCACGCCCGTCCCGCTCGACGAGGAGTTCCCGCAGTGGGGCGACTCGCGGTACGTCCGGCTCGCCCTCGAAGGGGAGCTGACCGTCGCCCAGGCCCTGCGCCACCTCTACGTGCTGCTCCCCGTCCTCGACGGGGCCAAGCACTACTGGGTGGCCGCCGACGAGGTCGACAAGCTGCTGCGCGCCGGTGAGGGCTGGCTGCCCGCCCACCCCGAGCAGGCGCTGATCACCAGCCGCTACCTCGCGCGCCGCTGGTCGCTGACGCGCCAGGCCCGGGAGCGGCTGGAGCTCGCCCGGCTGGCCGAGACCGACGACACCCCGCCCGAGGCGCTGGACAACGCCGTGGAGGAGACCGCCGAGGACCAGGAGCGTCCGGTGCCGCTCGCCGAGCAGCGACGCACCGCGATCATCGACGTGCTCGCCCGGGCGGGCGCCTGCCGGGTCCTTGACCTCGGCTGCGGCCAGGGCCAGTTGGTGCAGGCCCTGCTGAAGGATGCCCGGTACACGGAGATCGTGGGGCTGGACGTCTCGGTGCGGGCCCTGACTGTGGCAGCCCGGCGGCTGCGGCTGGAGACGATGGGGGAGCGGCAGGCGAGCCGGGTCCGGCTCGTCCAGGGTTCGCTGACCTACACCGACAAGCGGCTCGCCGGGTATGACGCGGCGGTGCTCAGCGAGGTGGTCGAGCACGTCGATCCGCCCCGGCTGCCCGCGCTGGCGCACGCCGTCTTCGGCTCGGCCCGCCCGGCCACCGTCGTGGTCACCACGCCCAACGCCGAGTACAACGTGCGCTGGGAGTCGCTGCCCGCCGGGCACGTCCGCCACAGCGATCACCGCTTCGAGTGGACCCGGGCGGAGTTCCGTGCCTGGGCGGAGAGCGTCGCGAGCCGCCACGGCTACGCCGTCGCCCACCTGCCGGTGGGCCCCGACGACCCGGAGGTCGGGCCGCCGACCCAACTGGCCGTCTTCACCCGCGCGGAAGCCCCCGCGCGGGCACCTTCCGCATCGGCCGAACCATCCGCCGCCCGGCCGACCGAACAGTCCGCCGTTCAGCCCGCCGGACCACCCGCCCAGCCCGCCGCTCCGACGCCGAAGGAGGACCGGGACGCATGACCCGTACCGATTCCGACGCCGTGCCCGCCGCCTCCGTACCGCGCGAGCTGGCCGTCACCGACCTGTCCCTGGTGGTGCTGATCGGCGCCACCGGGTCCGGCAAGTCCACGTTCGCCGCCCGCCACTTCAAGCCGACCGAGGTGCTCTCCTCCGACTTCTGCCGGGGCCTGGTGGCCGACGACGAGAACGACCAGAGCGCCAGCGCCGACGCCTTCGACGTGCTTCACCACATCGCGGGCAAGCGGCTGGCCGCCGGGCGGCTCACCGTCGTCGACGCCACCAGCGTCCAGCGGGAGAGCCGCCGCCGGCTGGTCGACCTCGCCCGGCGCCACGACGTGCTGCCGATCGCCGTCGTCCTCGACCTGCCCGAGGAGGTCTGCGCCGAGCGGAACGCCGCCCGCCCCGACCGCGCGGGTGTGCCCCGCCGCGTCATCGCGCGCCACCGGCGCGAACTGCGCCGCTCCCTCAAGGGGCTGGAGCGTGAAGGGTTCCGCAAGGTCCACGTGCTGCGCAGCCAGGACGAGGTGAACCGGGCCGTCGTGGTCCGCGAGCGCCGGTACAACGACCTGCGCCACCTCACGGGCCCCTTCGACATCATCGGCGACGTGCACGGCTGCCGGTCGGAGCTCGACATGCTGCTCGGCAAGCTCGGTTACGTCGACGGCCACCACCCCGAGGGCCGCACCGCGGTCTTCGTCGGCGACCTCGTGGACCGGGGCCCGGACACCCCGGGCGTACTGCGCCGCGTGATGTCCATGGTCGCCTCCGGCGACGCCCTCTGCGTCCCGGGCAACCACGAGAACAAGCTCGGCCGCCTGCTGAACGGCCGCACCGTGCGCGCCACCCACGGCCTGGCCGAGACCATCGAGCAGCTGGAGCGGGCGGAGGAGCGCGACCCCGGGTTCCGCGCCCGGGTGCGGGAGTTCGTGGAGTCCCTGGTCAGCCACTACGTCCTGGACGGCGGGGCGCTGGTGGTCTGCCACGCGGGCCTGCCCGAGCAGTACCACGGCCGCACCTCGGGCCGGGTCCGCGCGCACGCCCTGTACGGCGACACCACGGGCGAGACCGACGCGTTCGGCCTGCCCGTGCGCTACCCGTGGGCCGAGGAGTACCGGGGCCGTGCCGCCGTGGTCTACGGCCACACCCCCGTACCCACCGCCACCTGGGTCAACAACACGGTCTGCCTCGACACCGGCGCCGTCTTCGGCGGCAAGCTCACCGCGCTGCGCTGGCCCGAGCGCGAACTGGTCGACGTGCCGGCCGAGCGGGTCTGGTACGAGCCGGTGCGGCCGCTGGCCTCCGAGGCGCCCGGCGGACACGAGGGCCGGCCGCTGGACCTCGCCGACGTCACCGGGCGGCGCGCCGTCGAGACCCGCCACCAGGGCCGGGTGGCGGTGCGGGAGGAGAACGCCGCGGCGGCGCTGGAGGTGATGTCACGGTTCGCCGTCGACCCGAGCCTGATGCCGTACCTGCCGCCGACCATGGCCCCCACGGCCACCTCCCGGCGCGAGGGGTACCTGGAGCACCCCGAGGAGGCGTTCGCCGAGTACGCCGCGGCCGGGGTCGGACGGGTGGTCTGCGAGGAGAAGCACATGGGCTCGCGGGCCGTCGCCCTGGTCTGCCGCGACGCCCGCACCGCCCGCGAGCGGTTCGGGGTGGCCGGCGAAGGCGTCACGGGCGCCCTCCACACCCGTACCGGACGCCCGTTCTTCGACGCGCCGGAGGCCACCGAGACCGTGCTCGCCCGGGTCCGGGAGGCGGTCGGCGCGGCCGGACTCTGGGAGGAGCTGGAGACCGACTGGCTCCTCCTCGACGCCGAACTGATGCCCTGGTCCCTCAAGGCCACCGGCCTGCTCCGCTCCCAGTACGCGGCCGTCGGCGCGGCCGCCCGGGCCGCCTTCCCGGACGCCCTCGCGGCGCTGGGGGCGGCGGCCGGGCGCGGCGTCGACACCGGTGCCCTGCTGGAGCGGCAGCGGGAGCGGGCGGCGGACGCGACGGCGTTCACCGAGGCGTACCAGCGGTACTGCTGGCCGACCGAGGGCGTGGAAGGGGCCCGGCTGGCCCCCTTCCAGCTCCTCGCGGTGAGCGGCCGCAGCCTCGCCGGCCTCCCGCACGACCGGCAGCTCGCCCTGATCGACCGCCTGGTCGAGGCCGACCCGACGGGCCTGCTCGCCCCCACCCGGCGGCTCTTCGTGGAGACGGGCGACCCGGAGTCGGCCCGGGCCGGCACCGACTGGTGGCTGGAGCTGACCGGCGCGGGCGGTGAGGGAATGGTCGTCAAGCCCGTCGACGCCCTGGTCAAGGGGAAGGACGGCCGCCTCGTCCAGCCCGGCCTCAAGTGCCGGGGCCGGGAGTACCTGCGCATCGTCTACGGCCCCGAGTACACCCGCCCTGAGAACCTGGCCCGCCTGCGCGGCCGCTTCCTCGGCCACAAACGCTCCCTGGCCCAGCGGGAGTACGCCCTCGGCCTGGAGGCCCTGGACCGGCTGGCCGACGGCGAGCCGCTCTGGCGGGTGCACGAGGCGGTGTTCGGCGTCCTCGCGCTGGAGTCGGAGCCGGTGGACCCGCGGTTGTGAGGAGGGGGGCGGACGGGTCCCGTGATCGTCTCGGGGCCCGTCCACTCTGGTGCCCGCTCGTCCGGGATTCCGTCCGGCGCGCCTACGGGGCGCACGGCCGGCGAACCGGCGGATCGGCGAACCGGTGACTCCCGGCGCCGCGCCGGGCGCGGCGCCTCTCGTCAGCCTGGCGTCATGGCGGACCTCTATGAGCCTCTATGAGCCCGTCCACGTGGAGGCCTACGACCCGGCCCGGGCACGCAGGGGCGAGGCGCTCGTCCGCGACCTCGTGCGGGAGCTGGCCTGGGCCCGTGCCGAGGTCGGGAGGCCGCACGGCACGGGGGCGTGGTCCGGACGCGCTGCCCGGGTGTCCTCGGCGTGGCACTCGCGGTACGGACGCCTTCGCGCGGCGCGGCCAGACACGACGCCGGCTCCAGCACGGCTGCCAGGTCACTCCGGGGCGGCGGACGGGTCGCCCGCCCATGGTCCGCCCCGGCCGGGGCTGCGACCAGGGGCACCCCTTGACCGAGGAGCCCTGTCAGCCGGGTGAGTGCCGGGTGGCGCCCGGGACCCACCCGGCACTCACCCCCCTTCGCCGAGTGAATCGCCCCGCGACCGGTGAGGATGAGAGGCATGGGATTCCATGTCGACTCCGAGGTGGGGCGGCTGCGCCGCGTCATCGTTCACCGGCCGGGGCTGGAGCTGAAGCGGCTGACGCCTACCAACAAGGACGCGCTCCTCTTCGACGACGTGCTCTGGGTGCGCCGCGCCCAGCAGGAGCACGACGGTTTCGCCGAGGTGCTGCGGGGCCGGGGCGTGCACGTCCACCTCTTCGGCGACCTGCTGCGGGAGAGCCTAGACCTGCCCGAGGCGAGGGAGCTGATCCTCGGGCGGGTCTTCGACGAGCGGGAGTTCGGCCCGCTCGCCACCCGCCACCTGCGGGCCGCCTTCGCGGCCATGGACTCCGCCGAGCTGGCCTCCGGCCTGGTCGGCGGCATGACCAAGCGCGAGTACCTGACCCGGCATCCGGAGCCGCTCTCGGTCCGCTTCCACGTGATGGAGCCGGACGACTTCCTGCTCCATCCCCTCCCCAACCACCTCTTCACCCGGGACACCTCCGCCTGGGTCTACGACGGCGTCTCGGTCAACGCCATGCGCTGGCCCGCCCGGCAGCGCGAGACCGTCCACTTCGAGGCGATCTACCGCCACCACCCCCTCTTCGCCACGGAGCAGGCCCGCCCCTTCCACACCTGGTCCGAGGGACAGGAGTGCTACCCCTCCACGATCGAGGGCGGCGACGTGCTGGTCCTCGGCAACGGCGCCGTGCTGATCGGGATGAGCGAGCGGACCGCCCCGCAGGCGGTGGAGATGCTGGCCAGACGGCTCTTCGCGGCCGGTTCGGCCCGCACCATCGTCGCTCTGGACCTGCCGAAGCGCCGGGCCTTCATGCACCTGGACACGGTGATGACGATGGTCGCCCCGGACGTCTTCACCCAGTACGCCGGACTCGGCATGCTCCGCTCGTACACCATCGAGCCGGGTGTCACGCAGCACGACCTCAAGGTCACCGACCACCCGCCGGAGCACATGCACCGGGCGATCGCGGCGGCGCTGGGGCTCGGTTCGATCCGGGTGCTGACCGCCACCCAGGACGTGCACGCGGCCGAGCGCGAGCAGTGGGACGACGGCTGCAACGTCCTCGCGGTCGAACCCGGCGTGGTCGTCGCCTACGAGCGGAACGCCACCACCAACGCCTACCTCCGCGACGAAGGGGTCGAGGTCATCGAGATCCGCGGGAGTGAGCTGGGGCGCGGCCGGGGCGGGCCCCGCTGCATGAGCTGCCCGGTCGAACGGGACGCCGTCGGCCCGTGAGTCGCCGCCGCGACGGGCCCCGGCGTCCGGGAGCGCCCTGCCGGGTCGCGGTGGTGTGGCCAGGGGGCGGGGCGCGACGGGTGGCGGGCCGGAGGGGGCCGGGCGCTCCGTCGTATATTCATGTGTGCTGTCGTATAGAGTTCCATGGTCATCGTATTCGCACCCCAGGAGCGCCCCATGGCGACAGACCTCACCGGCCGCAGCTTCCTCCGAGAGCTGGACTTCACCGCCGAGGAGTTCCGCTCACTCGTCGCGCTGGCGGCCGAGCTCAAGGCCGCCAAGAAGGCCGGGGCCGAGGTGCAGCGGCTCCGTGGGCGGAACATCGCGCTGATCTTCGAGAAGACCTCCACCCGGACCCGGTGCGCCTTCGAGGTGGCCGCGGCCGACCAGGGTGCTTCCACCACCTACCTCGACCCGTCGGGCTCGCAGATGGGTCACAAGGAGTCGGCCAAGGACACCGCGCGGGTGCTGGGCCGGATGTTCGACGGCATCGAGTACCGGGGCGACAGCCAGGCCACCGTCGAGGAGCTGGCCGCCCACGCGGGCGTGCCGGTCTTCAACGGGCTGACCGACGACTGGCACCCCACCCAGATGCTCGCCGACGTCCTCACCGTCACCGAGCGCACCGGCAAGCCGCTGGAGCGGGTCGTCTTCGCCTACCTCGGCGACGCCCGGTTCAACATGGGCAACTCCTACCTGGTCACCGGCGCGCTCCTCGGCATGGACATCCGGATCGTCGCCCCGCGCGCCTACTGGCCCGCCGAGCACATCGTCGACGAGGCCCGCCGCCTCGCCGCGGGCAGCGGCGCGCGGATCACGCTGACCGAGGAGGTGCACGTCGGGGTGGGCGGCGCCGACTTCGTCGCCACCGACGTCTGGGTCTCCATGGGCGAGCCCAAGAGCGTCTGGAGCGAGCGGATCACCGCCCTCGCGCCGTACGCGGTCACCAAGGAGGTCCTGGCGGCCACCGGCAACCCCGACGTCGTCTTCCTGCACTGCCTGCCCGCCTTCCACGACCTCGGGACCGAGGTGGGCCGGCAGATCCACGAGAGCCACGGCCTGACTTCGCTGGAGGTGACCGACGAGGTCTTCGAGTCGTCCCACTCCGCCGTCTTCGACCAGGCCGAGAACCGGCTCCACACCATCAAGGCCGTCCTCGTCGCCACCTTGGCGGGCACGGCGGCCGGTACCGCGGTGAGTGAATAGTCATACGCTTGCTGGTGAATATGCGCATAATCATCCGTTAGGCTGGTCGTGCAACTGGTGGGGGCCCGGACCGACCGTCCGGGCCCCCACCCGTTGCGTTCGCGGCCCCCGTCCGACCCTGAGGACGGGCATCCGTGGGACGTACCGGCGAGGCGGCGCGCGCCGCACCCGCCGAGGCCCGTGTGCTGCCGATGCTGACGGCAGGCCGACCGGGCCACCCACGGGCCGTGCCCCCCACGCACCACCGAAAGCGAGCACCACCCCATGCGTCCCACCGGAGCGCGTCCCAGCGGAGCGCGCGTCAAGCCGCCGGAACTGCTCGTCGCCGAGTCCGGCGCCGACCTGGAGGGCCACGGCCTCAAGCGGACCATGGGCCTGTTCCAACTGGTCTGCTTCGGCATCGGCGCCGTCGTCGGTACCGGCATCTTCGTCGGCCTCTCCGACACGGTCGCCGAGGCCGGGCCCGCCGTCGTGGTCTCCTTCGTGCTGGCCGCCGTGACCTGCGTCCTGACCGCCTTCTCCTTCGCGGAGCTGGGCGGCGCCATGCCGGTCTCCGGCAGCTCGTACTCCTTCGCCTACGCCAGCCTCGGCGAGCGCGCCGCCTTCCTCACCGGCTGGTGCCTGCTGCTGGAGTACGGCGTCTCCATCTCGGCGGTGGCAGTCGGCTGGGGCCAGTACCTCAACGAGCTGCTGCACAGCCTGATCGGCGTCCGGCTGCCCGAGGCGCTCTCCCACCCGCCCGGCGAGGGCGGCGTCGTCAACCTCCCGGCCGTCGTCGTGATGCTGCTGGCCGCCGTGCTGCTGGTGCGAGGGGTGCGCGAGAGCGCCCGCGCCACCGCCGTGATGGCCGTGCTGAAGATCGGCATCCTGCTGCTCTTCTGCGTCATCGCCTTCAGCGCCTTCCAGCAGGACAACCTCGCCGACTTCGCCCCGGCCGGAGTCGCGGGTGTCACCTCCGGCGCCTCGCTCGCCTTCTTCTCCTACATCGGCTTCGACGCCATCACCACCGCCGGCGAGGAGGTCAAGAATCCCCGCAAGAACATCCCGGCGGCTGTGCTGATCTGCATCGGCGTCGTCACCGTCCTGTACTGCCTGGTCGCGGTCGCCGCCATCGGTGCGCTCTCCGCCGACGACGTGGCCGACCAGCCGGCCGCGCTGTCGCTCGTCGTCAACCAGGTCACCGGCTCCACCATCGGCGGCGGCGTCATCGCCTTCGGCGCGGTGGTGGCGATCGCTTCGGTGGTGCTGGCCGTGATGTACGGCCAGACCCGCATCCTGATGTCGATGTCCCGCGACGGACTGATCCCGCGCGTTTTCGAGCGTGTCTCGCCGAAGACCTCGACGCCCGTCGTCAACACCTGGATCGTGACCGCCGTCTTCGCCGTCCCGGCCGCCGTGGTTCCGCTGGACGTGGTCATCAACCTCACCACCATCGGCACCCTCGCCGCCATGGCCGTCGTCAACGTCGCCGTGATGGTCCTCCGCCGCACCCGCCCCGACCTGCGCCGCAGCTTCCGGGCGCCGCTCTTCCCGCTCACGCCGGTCGCGGGCATCGCCTTCTGTGCCTACCTGATCTACGGCACCGGACCGCTGACCTGGCTCCAGTTCGCGGCCTTCCTCGCCGTCGGCCTGCTCGTCTACACGCTGTACGGGCGGCGCCACTCGACGCTCGCCGCGCGCGAGCTCAGCGAGGCGCCGGCCGGAACCCGTCCGGACGGTCCGCCGTCGGCAGGGTGAACCAGATCGCCTTGCCGGTCTCGGTGGGGCGGTGCCCGCACGACAGGCTGAGCGTGCGGATCAGCAGCAGCCCCCGGCCGCCCTCCGCCCACACGTCGGGCGGCTCGGGCGGCAGCTCGCTGGTCAGAGTCGGCGGGGTGGCGGGGCTGCCGTCGTGCACCTCCACCTGGCAGCGCTGTTCCAGCAGGTCGACCACGAGCTGAATGGGGTCGTCGCCGTCGGTGTGCTCGACGGCGTTGGCGACCAGCTCCGCGGTGAGGAGTTCGGCCGTGTCGGTGTCCGCGGACGGCTGGATCTCCGCGAGCGCCGTCCGGATCAGCGCACGTGCGATCGGCACGGCCGCCACGGAGTGCGGCAGCGAGATGCGCCACGAGGTGGTGGCGGGGACTTCGGGCACGGGCGTCATCCGTTCGGCGGGTACGGCTCCCAGGCCGCGGCTCTTCGGGGGCGCGCCGCCCGCGGCGGTGCGGTGCGGGCTTCGGACACGGGCTTGCTCCAGCGTACGAAGGCGCGATGGGTCCTGGAGAGTCTCCCGCCGCGTCCCGGTGGAGGCCATCGGAGCCGGGCGGAGTGCCTACGGCCGGTCCTACCGGGACTTTTGCGTAAGACACAGGCACCGTCCGACTCCTCCTCGGGCCGGTGGCGTGTGACGCGCCTCACGCCTCTCTTTCTTCGTGTACGCCCTGATCATTCCCTTCTGTCCCTCTCTGTCGCCCCCTGTGTGCATACCGTTCGCGGGATCGGCGGCCTCCCGGCGGCCGGATGTGACCGCGTCCCGCCGGGCGGGCCCCGCGCCTGACGTCTTCCCGCGCCGGGCGGCACCGCCCGTCCGTGTCCCTCGCGAGCCCCCGGCCAGCCCGTCCGGACCTCCCCGTCGCCTCCCTTGCCGCGCCCCCGGTTCCCGCCTGTCCGGCCCAGCCCTCTCCTCCTCCGCCCCCGGCCGCCGTCGAGAACCGGCCGCCCTCGGGTTTGAGTCCCCCTGTCGGGGTGATACGCGCCCGGTCGGGCTCCGCAGGGTGAGGAGGTTGTCGCAGGTGCGCGCAGAGGCACGGAACCGGGTGCGGGCCCATTCCTGCCCGGAGCCCCCGCCCTTTCCCGGAGGAACCCGGTCAAGTGACGCCCACACGGCGTGGCCTGATCGTGACGGTGCGCGGAACGTGCTGCGGGGGCACTGCTTCCGCTTTTCTCCGACGAGGTTACGATCAGTCAAGATCAATTGGTGGAAGGGCAGTTCACCCATGTCCGCGCAGTACGGCCGTCCCCCGGGGCGGATGGACGCCTGTGGCGCGGCCGCACGGAGCCGCGGCTGACCCTCCGGACCCCGTACACCCGTCGGCCGACACGATCCGCCCCCTGCGAAGGTTCCCCATGGCTCGTTCCCCCTTGCACGCCCCCGGCCCCGGCTCCGGCCGCGCGGGGCGTTCGGCACGGCTGCTGTGGCCCCTGGCCCTGGCGCTCGCCCTCGCCACCTTCCTCGCCGCCCTCGTCCAGATCGCACGGTACGGCTCGGTCGTGCCCGCGCTGGCCACCGGCGTCGCCGGGGTGCTCGTCCTCGGCCTGCTGGAGCGGCTGCGCCGCGACCACCGGGCCGCGCACGGCGAGGCGGTCCGGCAGACCGAACTGGTCGCCGCCCGCGACGAGGAGGCCGCCCGGCAAGACGCCCGGTGGCGCGCGTACGCCGAGAGCCAGGCCGGGCACGTCCGCGACGAGCTGGAACACGTCCTCAAGGAGCGGCTGCCCGCCGCGACGACCGGGACCGCCGACATCCCGCCGCCCGGCCCGGCCGCCAGCGAGCTGGCCCCCGACGTCCTCGACGTGGTCGACCGCATTCTGGCCGAGGTCTCCGCGGAGGCCGCCGGCCAGTCCGAGTCGCAGCGGCTCGCCCTGGTGGAGCTGGCCAGCCGCGTGCAGACCTCCGCCCACCGCATCCAGGCCACCGTGACCGGCCTCGCCGAACGCTTCCCCGGCGACCCCGACCTGCTCGAAGCCACCATGCAGGTCGACCACGCCGCCACCCAGCAGGCCCGGCACGCCCAGAGCCTCAAGGTGCTCTGCGGCGAATGGCCCGGCCAGCAGTGGCAGAAGCCGCTCGCCCTGGTGGACGTGGTGCGCGCCGCCTCCGGCCGCATCGTCGCCTACCGCCGGGTGACCGTCTCCGGCGAGCCCGACGTCGGCGTGCACGCCTCGGTGGTCGAGCCCCTCATCCACCTGGTCGCCGAACTCCTCGCCAACGCCACCGAGTACTCCCCGCCGCGCACCAGCGTCCTGGTCACCGTCCGCACCGTGCAGCGCGGCGCCGTGGTCGAGGTCGACGACGGCGGCCTCGGCCTGGACGAGTACCGGCTCGGGCACGCCCGCGAGATCGTCTCCGGCCGCCGCCTCCTGGGCGTCGGCGAGGTCGGCGAGATCCCGCAGACCGGCTTCGCCGTCGTCGGCCGCTTCGCCCACCGGCACGGCTTCCAGGTGGACCTCGGCCCCTCCCCGTACGGCGGCGTCCGCGCCGTCGTGCTGATCCCGCTGGAGGTCCTGGAGAGCCTGGAGCCCGCCGGGACCCGCGCCACCGAACCGCCCGCCCCCCGGCGCCCGGCCGCCACGCCCGCCCCCGCCGCCGAACCGCCCGCGCCCGCCGCCGAGGAGAGCCCGGCGCGCGCCCCCGGCTCCCGCCTCCCCCAGCGCCGCTCCCGGCGCGGCGAACGCCTCGCCCCCGCGGACGGCGCGCCCTCCACCCCGGCCGCCCCCGCCCCCGGCACCCCCGAGGAGGCCGGCGACTGGATGGACGCCTTCTTCGCGGGCGGCCGCGGCGAGCCCGACCCCCCGCCCGCCGGGCCCACCGACCCCCACGCGCACGATTCCGCCGATCCCCCCGAAGGACAGTCCTGACCATGACTTACGTGGAGAACCCCGAGCAGCGGGCCTGGATGATCGCCGACGTCGCCACGGTGCCCGGCGTGCGCCAGGTCATCGTCTTCAGCGGCGACGGCCTGCTGCTCGCCAAGTCCGACGGCATGGACCGGGACGCCGCCGACCGGCTCGCCGCCAACTGCTCCGGCCTCCAGTCCCTCGGCCGGAGCCTGGGCCGGGAGCACGGCGAGGAGGGCGGCGCCGTCCACCAGCAGATGGTCGAGTTCAACGGCGGCTTCCTCTTCATGCGCAGCGCGGGCGGCGCCCACCTCGCCGTCCTCACCGGACCGGTGGTCGACCCCAAGCTGGTGGCCCGCCAGATGCAGGCGCAGGTCCTGAAGATCGGCGCGGGCAACCTCAGCAGTCCGCCCCGCCAGGAGCCCGCCCGGTGACGGCCCCGGGGGAGCAGCCCGACAGCGCGGTGCGCTCGTACGTCATCACCAAGGGCCGCGCCCGGCCCACCCGGAACACCGTCAACGTCGACACGCTGCTGGTGGCCGCCGAACCGGGCCGCCCGCTGCCGGTCACTGCCTCCCGCGAGGAGGCGGCGCTGGTGCGGATGTGCGCCCGGCTGCTCTCCCTGGCCGAGGCCGCGGCCCACCTGGAACTCCCCGTGAGCCTGGTCAAGGTGGTCGCCTCGGACCTGGTCGACTCCGGCCATCTGGCCGCCCGCTCCGGCATCCCCGAGGCCGCCGGGCCCGACACGCAACTGCTTCAGGAGGTACTGGATGGGCTCCGCCGGCTCCGCTGACCGCTATCTGCCCGACACGGTCCAGCAGGCCGTCAAGATCCTCGTCGTCGGCGCCTTCGGCGTCGGCAAGACCACCCTGGTCGGCTCCGTCAGCGAGATCACCCCGCTGCGCACCGAGGAGCACATGACCGAGGCCAGCGTCGGCGTGGACGACCTGGCCGGGCTGGACACCAAGCGCACCACCACCGTCGCCATGGACTTCGGCCGCATCACCCTCAACCCCCGGATCGCGCTCTACCTGTTCGGCACCCCCGGTCAGCGTCGCTTCTGGGACCTGTGGGAGGGGCTCGCCGAAGGCGCCCTCGGCGTCCTCGCCCTCGTCGACACCCGCCGCATCGAGGACAGCTTCGACGTGCTGGAGCAACTGGAGTTGCGCGGCCTGCCGTTCGCCGTCGCCGTCAACGAGTTCCCGGACAGCGAGAAGTACACCGCCGAGGAGATCCGCGCCGCCCTCGACCTGCTGGACGAGACCCCGGTGACCCTCTGCGACGCCCGCGACCCGCGCTCCTCCCTCGACGCCCTCATCACCCTCGTCCAGTACGTCCTCGACCGGGCGGCCCGGCCCGCCGCCCCGCAGGAGCCCGTCGCATGACCGCCGCCCCGCCGCCCGGCTGCCCCGCCCACGCCGCGACCGGCCTCGTGCCCCTCGCGGCCGCCACCGGCGCCCCGGACCACCGCGACGTCTACCGCGCGCTGCGCGCCGAGTGGGGCGACGTCGCCCGCGTCGAACTGGAACCGGGCGTGGCCGCCTGGCTGGTGATGGGCTACCGCGAGATGCTCACCCTCACCCGCAACGAGCAGCTCTTCTCCCGCGACGCCCGCAACTGGCGCGACCTGCGCGAGGGCACCGTCTCCCCGGACTCCGGGCTGCTGCCGATGATGGGCTGGCGGGCCAATGTCGTCGGCGCCGACGGCCCCGAGCACCGCAGGCTGCGCGCGCCCCTGGACGACGGCGTCGCCCGTATCGACCAGCGGCGCGCCCGCCGCCAGGTCGAGGCGCTCTGCGAGGAGCTGATCGCCGAGTTCGCCGCCCGCGGCAGCGCCGACCTGGTGGGCGAGTACGCCACCATCGTCCCGATGCTCGCCCTCGCCTCGCTCTTCGGCCTGGACAGCGCCGGCGGCCACGAACTGCTGCGCGCCCTGATCGCCCTCTTCGGCAGCGCCGACGACTCCCAAGCGGGCAACCGCCACTTCGAGGAGATCCTCCTCGACACCCTCCGCGAGCGGCGCGCCCGCCCCGCCGACGACCTCACCACCGCCTTCCTCGACCACCCGGACCTCCGCAACGAGGCCGAGCACCTCCAGTCGGTCGTCGTGATGATCTCCGCGGGCAACGAGACCGTCACCGCGTGGATCGCGCACACCCTGCGGCTGCTCCTCTGCGACCCGCGCTTCGCCTCCCGGCTGCACGGCGGCCGCCTCGGCATCGACGACGCCCTGGACGAGGCGCTCTGGCGCGACCCGCCCATGAACAACATGCCCGCCCGCTACGCCCT
Organism: Streptomyces sp. NPDC058373; assembly: GCF_042723275.1. Taxonomy (NCBI): domain Bacteria; kingdom Bacillati; phylum Actinomycetota; class Actinomycetes; order Kitasatosporales; family Streptomycetaceae; genus Streptomyces; species Streptomyces sp. NPDC058373. The sequence goes on from NZ_JBHXJE010000027.1 coordinate 29,842, forward strand.
GCGCGACACCGAACTCGGCGGCCACCGCATCCGGGAGGGCGACTGCCTGATCCTCGGCATCGCCGCCGCCAACGACGATCCGCGGATCCGCCCCGAGGACGAGCTGACCGAACCGGGCAACCGCGCCCACCTGGCCTTCTCCGCGGGCCCGCACGTCTGCCCCGCCCAGGTCCCGGCCCGCCTCATCACCCGTACCGCCGTCAAGACCGTGCTGCACCTCCTCCCCGGCCTGCGGCTGAGCGTGCCCGCCGAGGAGATCACCTGGCGGCCCTCGCCCTGGACCCGCGTCCCCACCGTGCTGCCCGTCGACTTCCCGCCCGCCCCGGGCGTGGCCCGCCGCACCTGACCCGCCGCGCCCCCGCCCGTGCCCCGACCGCCCAAGGAGAACCGGTGACCACCACCCCCGACGCCGCCGTCCCCGAGATCACCCTCGACCCCTACGGCAGCGACCACCACGGCGAGGCCGCCCGGCTGCGCGCGCTCGGGCCCGTGGTCCGCGTGCGGCTCCCCGGTGACGTGCTCGCCTGGGCGGTCACCGGTCATGAGTTGCTGGCGGAGCTGGTGGCCGACCCGCGGATGAGCAAGGACTGGCGGAACTGGAACGCCATCCGCCGCGGCGAGATCGAGGACGGCTGGCCGCTGATCGGCATGGTCAAGGTGACCAACATGGTCACCGCCGACGGCCAGGAGCACCGCAGACTGCGCAAGCTGGTCATGCAGACCTTCACCCCGCGCCGGGTCGCCGAACTGCGCCCCCGCGTCGAGGCCATCGTCGCCGAGCTGCTGGACGAACTCCCCTCGCACGCGGACGCCGACGGCACCGTCGACCTGCGCCTGCACTACGCCAACCCGGTCCCCATGCGGGTCATCTGCGAACTCTTCGGCGTCCCCGCCCACGAGCAGCCCCGCCTCAAGGAGCTGATGGACAACATCTTCCGCTCCGACCTCGGCCCCGAGGAGGTGACGGCCAGCCAGGTCGAGCAGTACGAGCTGCTCGCCCGCGTCGTCGCCGCCCGCCGCGCCGAGCCCGGCCCCGACCTCACCAGCGCGCTGATCGCCGCCCGCGAGGCCGACCCGGACGCGCTCAGCGAGGAGGAGCTGGTCGGCACGCTGCTGCTGATGCTCTCCGCCGGGCAGGAGACCACCCTCAGCCTCATCACCAATGCCGTCCGCGCCCTGCTCACCCACCCCGACCAGCGCGCCCTCGCCGAGGCGGGCGGCGAGGAGGTCTGGGAGGCCGTGGTCGAGGAGACCCTGCGCTGGGACGCGCCGATCGGCAACTTCCCCTTCCGCTACCCGCTGGAGGACGTCGAGATCGCCGGGGTCCCGATAGCCAGGGGCGAGGCGGTCATGGCGCCCTACAGCGCGGTCGGCCGCGACGAGGCCCAGCACGGCGCCGACGCCGACCGCTTCGACCTCACCCGCGAGCAGCGGCGCCACCTCGCCTTCAGCCACGGCCCGCACTTCTGCCTCGGCGCGCCCCTGGCCCGCCTGGAGGCGGCCCTCGCCATCCCGGCCGTCTTCGCCCGCTACCCGAAGCTCTCCCTCGCCGTCGACCCCGCCACCCTCACCCCGGTGCCCTCGATGTTCTCCAACAGCTCCGCAACCCTGCCGGTCCGGCTCGCCCATGACGCCTGAGTACCACCGCACCCGCCCCCGTCCGGACCGCCCGGCCACCCCCGCCCAGGCGGGCCGGCCCGGCGGGGCCGGACGGCGTTCCCGCACCTCGGCAGGGGAGGGGCACCCGGCGCGCCGGTCCCCGAACCGGAGGAGCGCGATATATCACTATTGGGTGCATTACGTTCCCTCTGTGACCTGTAGGCGACCCCGACGACCCGGCGCCCTATGATCGCGCTCGTCGCCGCCCACTTCGTCCTCGCCATGTGCGCCAGGCCGCTGGTCCGCCGGCTGGGCACCCGGGCGTTCTTCGTCCTGGCGCTCCCGCCGCTCGCGGCCACCGTGTGGGCCTGCGTCCAGTGGGGGACCACCGCCGACGGCGGCTCCACCGACTGGAGCTGGGAGTGGATCCCCGCCTACGAGGTCTCGCTGGCCCTGCGCCTGGACGCCCTGTCCGAGCTGATGGTGCTGCTCGCCGCGGGCATCGGCACCCTGGTCCTCGTCTACTGCGTCCGCTACTTCCACGACGGCACCCGGGGCCTGAGCCGCTTCGCCGGGACACTGCTCGCCTTCGCCGGAGCCATGCTCGGTCTCGTCCTCGCCGACGACCTGATCGTGCTCTACGTCTTCTGGGAGATCACCAGCGTCCTGTCGTTCCTGCTCATCGGACACGGCAGCGAGTACAAGCAGAACCGGCGCTCCGCGCTCCAGGCGCTCACCGTCACCACCCTCGGCGGACTCGTCATGCTGGTCGGGTTCCTGATCCTCGGCCATGTCACCGGCACCTACCGGATCTCCGAGATCCTCGCCTCCCCGCCGCCCTCCTCCACCCTGCTGGAGGTCGCCGCCCTGCTCATCCTCTGCGGCGCCTTCTCCAAGTCGGCGATCTGGCCCTTCAGCATGTGGCTGCCGAACGCCATGGCCGCCCCCACCCCGGTCAGCGCCTACCTGCACGCCGCCGCCATGGTCAAGGCCGGTGTCTACCTCGTCGCCCGCCTCACCCCGGCCTTCGGCGACCTCTCCCTGTGGCGCCCGCCCATCCTCGTCCTCGGTTGCGCCACCATGCTCCTCGGCGGCTGGCGCTCGCTGCGCCTGCACGACCTGAAGCTGGTCCTCGCCTACGGCACCGTCAGCCAGCTCGGCTTCCTGATGGTCCTCGCCGGGGACGGGAACTACGACGTCGGGCTCGCCGCCGTCACCATGATCCTGGCCCACGCCGTCTTCAAGGCCCCGCTCTTCCTCGTCACCGGCATCGTCGACCACGCCACCGGCACCCGCGACCTGCGCCGCCTCTCGGGGGTGGGCCGCACCCTGCCCTGGGTGGCCGGCGTCGCCGTGGTCGCCGCCCTCTCCATGGCCGCCCTGCCGCCGATGCTCGGCTTCGCCGCCAAGGAGGCCGCCTTCGAGGCGCTGCTGGTCGGCGACACCCCCGACCTGTGGGCGCTGGGCGTCATCGTCGTCGGCTCCGCGCTGACCACCGCGTACAGCCTCCGCTTCGTCTGGGGTGCCTTCGCGCGCAAGCCCGGCGTCGCCGACACCCCGGTGCAGAAGGTCGGCTGGCTCTTCCTCGGGCCGGCCGCCGTGCTCGCCGTCTGCGGACTGATCCTCGGGCCCGCCGTCGGCTCGGCCGAGGAACTGCTCGCCGGCTACGCCGAGCAGTACACCGTCCCGGCCGACCCCTACCACCTCGCGCTCTGGCACGGCCTCGGCACCGCGCTCGGCCTCTCGGTAGCCGCCTGGGTCGCCGGTGTGCTGCTCTTCCTCGCACGCAAGGAGGTCCGCACCCTCTCCCGGCGGATCGCCTGGCCGACCGCCGACGCCGTCTACGGGCAGGTGCTCCTCGGCCTGGAACGCGTCTCGCTCCAGGTCACCGGCTTCGTCCAGCGCGGCTCGCTCTCCGTCTACCTCGCCATCACCCTGCTGGTGATGCTGGCCGGACAGCTCGCGGTCCTCGTCACCGACCAGCCGTGGACCGGTGCCCACGCCCCCGCGGTCTGGGACTCCCCGCTCCAGGGCGCCCTCGCCGTCCTCACCTGCGCCGTCGGCCTGATGTGCCTGACCGTCAGCCGCCGCATGAAGGGGGTCGTCCTGGCCGGTCTCACCGGCTACGGGGCCGCGCTGCTCTTCGTCCTCCAGGGCGCACCCGACCTCGCTCTCACGCAGTTCGGCGTCGAGACCGTCTCGATGGTCGTCTTCATCCTGGTGCTGCGCCGGATGCCGGTGCACTTCGAGGAGTCCTTCAGCCCGTGGCGCCGCTGGGCCCGCATCCCGGTCGCCCTCGCCAGCTCGCTGGTGGTCGCGGTCGCGGTCTGGGTCGCGGCCTCCGCGCGTACCGCGATCCCGGACGGCGAGCCGATCGTCACCGAGGTCGCCCACCAAGGGCTGAAGAACGTGGTGGCGACCATCCTGGTCGACCTGCGGTCCTGGGACACCATGGGCGAGTCGGCGGTCCTCGCCGCCGCCGCCGTCGGCGTCACCAGCCTCATCTTCCTCCACCGCCGCACCGACAGCGCCGGCCAGGAGATCCCGTACGACCGGGCCATCTGGTCGTTCTCCTCGCGCGGCGTGGGCCGGCCCGGGCCCGGGCCGGACAGCACCCGGGAGCGGACCTGGCTGGCGGCGGGCCGCTCACTGGCCCCCGAGCACCGTTCGATCGTCTTCGAGGTGCTGGCCCGGCTGATCTTCCATCCGATCCTGGTCCTCTCGGTCTACCTGCTCTTCTGCGCGGAGAACCTGCCGGGCGGCGGCTTCATCGGCGGCCTGGTCGCGGGCGTCGCCCTGATCACCCGCTACCTCGCCGGGGGCCGCTTCGAACTCGCCGAGGCCGCGCCCCGCCAGCCCGGCCTCTTCACCGGCCTCGGCCTCTTCGTGATGACGGCCACCGCCCTGCTCGGCCTCTTCGACGGCACGGTGCTGCACGCCTTCGAGTACCACGGCCACCTGCCGCTCTTCGGTGAGTACCACCTCGCCACACCCGTCCTCTTCGACTTCGGCGTCTACCTCCTGGTCCTCGGCGTCGTCCTCGACATCGTCCGGGCCCTCGGCGCCAAGGTCGACCGGCAGATCGAACGGGCGGCGGCCGAGGGGTCCGCCGGAGCCAAGGGCGCCATCGCCACCCGCGGTGGCGGCGAGGAGCCCCCCGACCCCGCGACCGGAGGAGGAGACGGCCGATGACCATCAGCCTCGCCCTGCTCGTCACCGCCACCGTGCTGATCGCGGTCGGCGGCGTCCTGCTGCTCACCCGGCCGCTGACCCGCATCCTGCTCGGCGCGGTCATCACCTCCAACGGCATCAACCTGCTGCTGCTCGCCGTCACCGGCCTGTCCGGACCGGCGCCGCTGCTCTACCCGGGCGTCGACCCGGCGACCGTCACCGACCCGCTGCCGCAGGCCATCACGCTGACCGCCATCGTCATCACGCTCGCCACCACGGCGTTCATCCTCGCGATGGCCTACCGCTCGTACCAGCTCACCGGCACCGACGAGGTCCACGACGACATCGAGGACCGCAGGGTCGCGCTGCGCTCCGAGATCTACGACGAGCGCAGCGAACTGCGCAGCCGCTACCGAGCGGCCGACCGGGACCCCGAGATGCGCCGCCGCTACCGCGACGAGCGCCGCCAGCTGCGCGCCCGCCTCCGCGCCGACCGCGCCCTGCAGGCACGCGGCCGCGACGCCTCCGGCGACCTGTGGAACGACATCCTCGGCGCCGACCCCGCGGACTACCCGCAGAACCGGGGGAGCGGCGAGGACGGCGGGCCGGACACCCCGGGCCCGTCCGGGCCCGACACCCCCGGCACGGGCCCGTCGGGCCCGGACACCCAGGGCCCGCCCTCGGCGCCCGACACCTCCGAGCCCGACGAGCCCGCGGCGGCCCCGGCGGAACCCGGCGCCACCGGCGAGGAGTCCACCGAGTCCTCCGGCCCGCAGGCCACCGACACCGCCACCGGGCCGCAGGCCCCCGGGACCGGCGCCGCGCAGCCCCCCGACACGGGAGCGAAGCCCCCGCGCACCGGCGCGGAAGCCCCCGGCACCGGCCGACCGCAGCCCCGCGAAGGCGGCCCCCAGCCCCGGGGCGCCACCAACGCCCGCCCCGGTCAGGAGGGAGCGGGCGCCGCGGGCGAGGACAGCGGCGCCACCGCGACCCGGCCCCGCCGCGTCGTCCCGCCCCCCGACGCCCAGCACCCGCCCGAGGACCCGGTCCCCGACGGCCACCCGGAGGCGGTCCGCCGCCGCCGGCCCCGCCCGGACGGCCACCCCGCCCCCGACCCGCACCCGGGCCCCGCCCCCTACCCCACGACCCCGCCGGGCCCCGAGAGCGCCCGCAAGCCGTATCCGCGTCCCGGCCGGGCGGACCGCCCGCACCGCGAGCACCCCCACCGGCCCCCAGGAGACCTCAGGTGAACGCACTCGTCCCCCTGCCGGTGCTGCTCCCGCTGTTCGCCACCGGCCTCAGCCTCGCGGCGGGCATCCGGCTCAAGCGGTTCCAGCGGTTCATCAGTGTCGCCGTCCTCGCCGCCGTCGTGGTGATCTCCGTCGTCCTGATGATCGCCGCCGACGACGGCCCGCTCTCCGTCCACCTCGGCGACTTCGCCCCGCCGCTCGGCATCACCCTGGTCGCCGACCGCCTCAGCGGGCTGATGCTCACCGTCTCCTCGCTGGTCACCCTCGGCGTGCTGGTGTACTCCCTGGGCCAGGGCATGGCCGACAAGGACGACGAGACCCCACTCGCCGTCTTCCACCCCGCCTATCTGATCCTGGTCGCCGGAATCTCCTGCACCTTCCTGGCGGGCGACCTCATGAACCTCTTCGTCGGCTTCGAGATCATGCTGGTCTCCAGTTTCGTCCTGCTGACCCTCGGCGGCACCGGCCCCCGGATAAGGGCCGGTTCGACCTACGTGATCATCTCGCTGCTCTCCTCGATGATCTTCCTGGTGGCCATCGCCATCACCTACGCGGCCACCGGCACCGTCAACTTCGCCCAGCTCGCGGAGAGGCTCGACGACCTCCCCCTCGGCGTCACCACCCTCATCCAGGGGATGCTGCTGACCGTCTTCGGCATCAAGGCCGCCGTCTTCCCGGTCGCCGCCTGGCTGCCCGACTCCTACCCGACCGCGCCCGCCCCCGTCACCGCCGCCTTCGCCGGACTCCTCACCAAAGTCGGCGTCTACTGCATGCTCCGCACCGAGACGCTGCTCTTCCCCGGCAACCGGCTCGGCAACCTCCTCCTGGTGGTCGCCCTCGCCTCGATGGTCATCGGCATCCTCGGCGCCGTCGCCCAGACCGACCTGAAACGGCTGCTCTCCTTCACCCTGATCAGCCACATCGGCTACATGGTCTTCGGCATCGGCCTCGCCGACCGCGCGGGCATCGCCGGCGCCATCGTCTACGTCGTCCACCACATCACCGTGCAGACCACGCTCTTCCTGGTCGCCGGACTCATCGAACGCCGGGGCGGCACCACCGAACTGACCCGGCTCGGCGGCATGGCCCGCAGCGCGCCCCTGCTCGCCGTCCTCTTCTTCGTCCCCGCCATGAACATCGCGGGCATCCCGCCCTTCTCCGGCTTCATCGGCAAGCTCGCCCTGATGCGGGCCGGCGTCGAGAACGGCTCGGCCCTCGCCTGGGTCCTGGTCGGCGGCTCCACCCTCACCAGCCTCCTGACGCTCTACGTCGTCGCCAAGGTCTGGAACCTCGCGTTCTGGCGCAGCGAACCGCCCGGGCAGGCGGCCGAGGGCACCGTCATGGAGTCCCAGGAGGAGGACACGGACGACGACGAGCAGGACGAGGGCGGCCCCGCCGTCACCCCGCAGAACGGCCAAGGCGTCCCGGTACGCCCGGGCGGCGGCCAGGTCGTCGCCACCAGCATCACCGGCAAGGCCGTCACCACCACCAAGCGGCCCCCGCGCACCATGATCGCCGCGACCGCCGCCACCGTCCTGCTCGGCCTCTCCTACACCGTGCTGGCCGGGCCGCTCGCCGCCTACACCGACCGCTCGGCGCAGGAACTGCTGACCCGGACGCCGTACATCGAGGAGGTGCTCAGGCCGTGATCACCTGGTCGTCCCGCTCCCCGGAACTCCCCCCGTACAGCATGGCCTTCGGCCACGGGCGGCACCGCAGGGTGCTCGACCTGCCGCTCATCATCTGGCTGGCCGTCGTCTGGCTGCTGCTCTGGGGCACCTTCTCCTGGGCCAACGTCGTCAACGGCCTGGTCGTCGCCTTCCTGCTCTGCCTGGCCTTCCCGCTGCCCCCGGCCGACCTCGGACTGAGGCTGCACCCCTGGGGCATCCTCCGGCTGGCGGCGTACCTGCTCTGGGACATGTACGTCTCCGGGCTGCGCGTCACCAAGCAGATCTTCGTGGACTACCCGCACCGCGCGGCCGTCCTCGCGATCCCGCTGCGCTGCCGCTCCGAACTCATGCTCACCGCCACCGCCGTCGCCGTCTCCAACGTGCCCGGCGGGTCGGTGATCGAACTGCGTCGCGCCACCGCCACGATCTTCGTCCACGTCCTGGACGCCGACGACCCCGAGGCCCTGGAGACCGCCCGCCGGTCCGTCTGGCGGACCGAGGAACTGACCGTCCGGGCCTTCGGCAGCCGCGAGGAGATCGCGCGCGTCTCGGCCGACCCCCGGCAGGGGAACCCGTCATGACCGTCTTCGAGTGGATCGACCGCGTCCTGCTGACCGCCGCCGTCGTGATGGTCCTGCTCGCCGGAGCCCTGCTGCTGGTCCGCCTGTGGCTGGGCCCGTCCATGCTGGACCGCGCCATCTGCCTGGACGTCGCCGCCGCCCTGATCATCGCCGGGCTCGGCGCCCAGGCCGCCTTCAGCCGCAACCCCTACTACTTCCCGATCATGCTGGTGCTGGCCTTCCTCGGCTTCACCGGTTCGGTGGCCATCGCCCGGTTCATCGCCGTACGCGACCGGCCGGCAGCCGCCCGCGGCCGGGAGGCAACCGTGGAGGAGGACCCCACCTCGTGAACCCCACCCCCTGGGCCCAGGCCGCGGACACCGTCGGCGCCTTCCTCGTCTTCCTCGGCGCCGCCATCTGCCTGCTCGGCTCCATCGGCATGGTCAAGCTCCCCGAGGTCCTCTCCCGCAGCCACGCCGCGACCAAGCCGCAGGCCCTCGGCATACTGCTGGTCCTCGTCGGGGTCGCGCTGCGGCTGCGCACCGGCATCGACGCGGGCACCCTCGCCCTCATCATCTTCTTCCAGCTGCTGACCGGCCCGGTCGCCTCCCACCTGGTGGCCCGCTCGGCCTACCGCACCGGCGGCATCCACGCCGACCTGCTCTTCGACGACCTCGACGAGCAGCTCAGCGAGGAACCGGACACGCCCAAGACCCACCCGCGCCCGAACGCCGCCCACGAGGACTCCGCCCCCAAGGGCCCGGGGGACGAGCCCCGGCCGGGCGGTGACTGAGGGGCGCTCCCGCGTGCAGTACGAGCTGTCCGGCATGTTCTTGCCCGCCGCCCCGTAGACGGAGCCGCCGGCATCGCCGCACTGTCCGCGCGTACCCAGATGGCGGCCGCCGTCGCCGCTCCTGATGCCCCGTCCACAGCACACGGCCGATGCGGCGACAGGGAGAACGGGCCCGGCCGCGTACCGGGCGAATCCGCAGGCCACGAGGGTGGCCCGATATGGCCGCACCTTGTTGCGCCGCGCGGACTGGGGGCGGCACCCTCCTCCTGACGACATCGGCGGGGAGGGGGGGGGCTGATGCACCTGGTGTTCAGCAGCGACGAGGTGCCGCCCGGAGAGGGCCTGGCGGTCCTGGACGAGCTCTACGCGACCAGCGAGCACCCCATGCGGCTGCGCGCGAAGGACCCGGAGCGCTTCCGCGCGACAGCCCGGACCCTGGACCTCGCCGCGGTGAACGTGGTGGAGCTGGCCTGCTCCCCGTCCGAGGTGGTCCGCACACCGAAGCTCGTCCGGCAGGCGGACCCGGAGCTGTGCTCCGTGATCATGCCGGTGCGCGGACGGGTCGCGCTCGACCAGGCGGGCCGGGAGGCGGTTCTGGGAACGGACGACCTCGCGCTGTACGACAGTTCCCGCCCCTTCCACCTGAGGCTCGCCCCCGGCGGCGGGGCCACCACCCTGGTCCGCGCCCACGTCCCCCGGACCCTGCTGGACCTGCCCGGGGCCCGGGTCGAGCGGCTGCTGGCGACCACCCTGGACGGGCGGGCCGGCGTCGGCGCCCTGCTGGCGCAGTTCCTCACCGGCACGGTCACCGGCTCCTCCGCCTACCGGCCGGCGGACCTGCCCCGGCTCGGCACCGTCGCCCTCGACCTGCTGAGAGCGGTCCTCGCCCACCACCTGGACGCGGAGAGCTCGGTACCGGACGACTCGCACCGGCGCACGCTGCTGCTGCGCATCGAGGCGTTCGTGCAGCGCAACCTGCACGAACGGCAGTTGTCACCGGCGGCCGTCGCCGCCGCCCACCACATCTCCGTCAGCTACCTGCACCGGCTCTTCGAGGCCCGCGACACCACCGTGGCGGCGTGGATCCGCCTTCAGCGCCTGCAACGGGCCCGCCGCGACCTCGCCGACCCCGCGCTCGGCGCCGTCCCCGTCCACCACATCGCGGCCCGCTGGGGCTTCAACGACCACTCCACCTTCACCCGCGCCTTCCGCGGTGTCTACGGAGTGCCGCCCAGGGAGTTCCGCCGCAGCTCCGCGCTTCGCTGAGCGGGACGGGGGCAGGCGTCAGCCGACCGCCCCTCGCGGAGGAGCACGGTGCTCGCCGGGCCCCCGGCCGCGCTCGGCCCGGCCAGGTCCGCGACCCCGCCCGGGCCGCTGACGTGCGAGGGTGGGAGAGAGGGGCCTCGGCCGGCCCCGGCCCTCTGAGGCGAACGGAAACGACATGGACGAGCCCTTTCCCTTCGACGCCCAGTCCCTCCTCGCGGAGAGCGAGACCCTCGACGCCTTTCTCGCCGAGCTCGCCGCCGAGGCGAGGCAGCGTATGCCCGGCGCCGAAGGCTGCGGGATCACCCTGGAACGCGACGGGCGTCCGTACACCGTGGCCAGCGCCGGAAGCAGCGCGCCGCCGCTCGACGAGATGCAGTACACCCTCGACGACGGCCCCTGCCTGGAGGCGCTGCGCCACGACAAGGAGGTGTACGTCACGGACATGAGCGAGGAGAAGCGCTGGATGCCCTACCCGCCGTACGCCGTCGACCGCGGCACACGCTCCTCGCTCTCCCTCCCGCTGAAGGAGCGGCACGGCATGGCGGGCGCTCTCAACCTCTACGCCCCCAGCCCGGGCGCCTTCGCCCCCGCCGACAAGGAGCGGCTGCGGCTGCTCGCCGCCCAGGCGTCCGGCGCCCTCGTCCTCGCGGTCCGCCTCGCCGACGCCCAGCAGTCCGCGGCCGACCTCCAGGCGACCCTGCGCTCCCGCACCGTCATCGACCAGGCGATGGGCGTGATCATGGGCCAGCAGCGGTGCGGCGCCGACGAGGCCTTCGCCTTCCTGCGCACCGCCTCGCAGAACCGCAACATCAAACTCCGCGACCTCTGCGCCCAGCTCATCGGCAACATCACCGGGGACCCCCCGCAGGAGGGGAGCTGGCGGCCCCGGCACGACGGCGGGCAGGAGGCCCCGCGGCCGGAACCGATCCCCTGACACCGGACGCGCCGCCGTCCGCGGAGGCCGGGCACCGCCCCGAACGGTACTGAGCTGCCCCGTCGCCCCGGACCCGGCACACGCCGCCCCGGGTGATCCTCTAGGCTGGAGCCGGGTCCAGCAGCGTGGCCCGTCGCTTCGCGCTGCTCAGGAGACCCTTCGTGCCCCCCAGTCCCTTCACGTTGTCCAGCACCACGCGGTCGTGGCCGTCCGCCCAGGTGACGACGGTGCGCCTCACGGGGCACGTGGACGAGGAGACGTGGCCCCGGCTCGCCGCGTGCCTCGAACGGGCACTCACCATCTCGGCCGGACCGTACGTCGCGGTCGAACTCGGCCCCGACGCCGAACTCTCCGACGCCGTCGCCCGGCGGCTGATCAGCCTGGTCCTCGACGGCGCCGGGCGCACCCCCCGCCTCGTCCTCACCGGCGAGTGGAGCTCCGCCGAGGGCGGCACCCCCGGCCCGGACGAGGCCCCGGCGGACAGCGCGAACCGTGGCGACACCGAGCTCCACGACCTGCGCGCCAACCTCCGCACCCGCCCGCTCATCGCCCAGGCCCAGGGCATCCTCCAGGAGCGGTACGGGCTGCGCGACGCCGAGACCGCCTTCGACCTGCTGCGCGACAGCTCCCAGCAGCACAACGTCAAGCTGCGCACCCTCGCCTCCGTCTTCCTCTCCGCCCCGCGCCCCGCCGACGGCCCGCAGTGGTTCCCCGGCCGCACCCGCGTGCCCGCCCCCGAGCTGGGCTTCGCACCGTGGCTGCGCCGCAGCCGGGTCCCCCGCAGCGCCTTCGCCGAGGCGGTGCTCGGCACCGCCCTGCGCTGTGTACGGAGCACGCGCGGGATGCTGCACATCGCCGACCCGCTCATCGGCCCGCAGCTCGAAGCCCACCAGGGCATCCCGGACGCCCTCCTGGACCACCTCACCCGCGGACCGGACGGCGCGGGCCGGGGCCCCGCCACGGACGCGATGCGCGAAGGAAGACGGAGCGCCCTCGTCGACGGACTCGACGACCCCCGGCTCACCGAGGAGACCCGGCAGGCCCTGCGGGCGGCGGGCATCGGCCGCGCCTGGTACGCCCCGCTGCTCTCCGCCTCCGGCGAGAGCTCAGGCGTCGTCACCCTCTACGCCCCGCCCGCCGGCCCCGTCCCCACCGAGACGGAGTGGAAGGCCCTCGACCTCGTCGTGGCCCAGGCGGGGGAGTGGCTCGACTGGCACCGCCGTACCGTCATGCTCGACGCCCTGGAGCAGCTCCACGCACAGGCCCGCGGCCACGCCGGGAAGCCCCGCGGCTGACGCGGGCGCAGCGCCGGGCGTGAGACCGCTCAGGATTTTCCCGCATGGCCGGTTCGCACCGGGGCACACTCGCACGTGAGGTCAAGCAGCGGCCCAGAGGAACACCACCCGTACCCCGGAGGGTTCCATGAGGGATTCCGCCATGTCCGCCGACCGCACCCCCGTGACCGTCGTGCCTCTCGACGCCATCGTCGACCCCGAGAACGAGGAGGCCGTCGAGGAGGAGCTGCGCGCGTTCCAGGAACGGGCCGGTGCGAGCGTGGTCGTGGTACACGTACGGGCCCGTGTGGTGACACCCCGGGCCCTGCACCTCCTGCTCCGCGCCAGGGAACGCGCCACCGCCGAAGGCGGCCTCCTCTGCGTCGCCGCCCCCGGGCCCGCGGCCCGCCGCGTCTTCCACCTCACCGGCCTCAGCCGCGTGCTGCGCGTGGCGGCCACCGTGCCGGGCGCGATCCGCCGCAACGCGGGCGCGGGCTGCGGCCACCCCGCGGGGCCGCCGCCGGAGCGGCGCGCTGCCGCCTCCCCTCGCCGGGTCCCCACGACGCGGCCGCGGGCCCGCCAGATCCGCCCGCTGAGCCAGCCGCACTCCTCCCGGCCCCTGTCGCCCTGAACCCCCGCGGGGGAGGGCCCCGTTCCCCCGTACGCGGTCAGCCCCGCAGAGCCTCGTGCCCGACCTCCCGGGCGACGCGGGCGAAGGCCCGTTTGCGGGGAACGTCGTGGGTCTTCAGCCAGGTGGCGGCCCATTCGATGGGCGGGGCGTCCCGGAAGGGGACGTACACGATGTCGGGCCGGCTGTAGAAGTGCTGGGCCTGGGCTCCGACGATGACCGCGCCCGCGCCCGCCCCGGCCTGCTGCAGGGCTTCCTGGAACGTCTTCACGCGCGGCCCGCCGAGGATGGCGGAGCCGGCGGGGGTGCGGGTGGGGTGGCGGTCCGAAGGCCAGCCGCCCGGGCCCGCGTTGGTGGGGCGCAGCAGGGTGACGCCCGCCAGATCCTCCATCGATACGCTCGCTCCGGCCGCCAGCGGGTGGCCGGAGGGGACGGCGAGCATGCGCGGCTCGGAGAACAGCACGGGGCCGACGGTGATGTCGGGCTCGGCGAGCGGCAGGCTGATCACCAGGATGTCGACGTGCTCCTCGCGCAGGCTCGCCAGGGCCTCGGCGACCTGTACCTCCCTCAGTTGGACCGGCACACCGCTTTCCGCCTCCGCGAACCTCCGCGCGGCCTGGTGGACCACCTGACCGGCGAGCGCCCCGATGAATCCGATCCGCAGCGAGCCGCGGCCACCGCGGGCCGCTTCGGCCGCCCGGGCGAGCCCTCTCTCGATCTGCTCGTAGCCGCTCTGCAGGTCCTCGCGGAGTTGTCGGCCGATCTCGGTGAGTTCGACCGTACGGCTGCTGCGGGTGAAGAGCGGCGTGCCGATACGCCCTTCAAGTCTCTTGAGGAGTTGGCTGATACGGCCGGTCGTGACGTGCAGCCGCTGAGCGGTACGCCCGAAGTGCAGCTCTTCGGCGAGCGTGAGGAAAGCCTCCAGCTCAAGCCGCTCCACCATGCGTCCTCCTTGCCGAGCAGGGGCCCCAGGCCGGTGCCGGGCTGCGTGCGCATGCGGTGGTGGGTCCGTCGCCGTGCCCCTCGGCCGAGTCGCCTAAACATGCGTTTAGTGATCTTAACTTGTTCGCACCTCCCCCACCCGGCAGGATGTTCGAAGCGAGGGCACGCCGTCGAATCCGGAAAGGCGCGGGCAATTCCCCGTCCCCGGCAACGTGCGAACCGTCGGAGTATTTTCCCGGACTCCCTTTTCGCCGATGCGAATGGACGGTGCGCCCAGCTGGCGCCGACGCCGCCTGAACCGGCTCCGCCCCGAGTGCGGAGACGGAACGGCACGCTGCTCTCGCACCGCGCGGCGACGGGGGGACCGCGCGGTGACGGGGACGAGAGGTGGGCGGGGCGACGGGGGTGCCCCGCCCACTTCGGGTGAAGGCGGCCGGCCGGCGCCGACGGCAGGGCCAGGAACGAGGCCGGCGTCGGAGTCCGCCCGACCCGTGCCTCAGGGCTCGCCCCGGACGGTCCGGTGCCGGCCCTCCGCGCCGAGGGGGACTGCGTGCCGGTTCGTGACCTCGAACAGGCCGTGGCCGACGACCGGTTCGGCCCTTGCGCCATAGGCGCGGGTGCGCCGTGTCCGGGCAGTCCCGCTCCAGGAAGCCGTACGCGTCGAGGTCCCGCGCCACCTTGCCGTCCAACGAGCGCACCAGGTTCGTCCCGTCAAGACTTGAAGGGACCGCGAAGCTGAGGCAGGTCAAAACCTCCGATTCTCCCTCCTGGGTGCCTCATCGTGCGCGATGTATTGACAACCGATTTCAGAGGTTTTACTTTTCCGGGCATCTGAGAGCGCTCTCAGGTCGAGCTCTCCCCCCCCGCAACGGTTCCGCCGCGACCTCAGGCCATCCCGCCCCTCCCGGCTGTTGTGGCCGCCGCTGACGAGCCCGTCCCTCTCGACGACAAGAGGTGCCCCCCATGCGAATGCCCCGATCACGCCCGGCCGCCGCGGTGGTCCTGGCCGCCGCGCTGGCGGCCGTGGGCCTCGGCCCGGCCGCGACCCCGGCGGCGGCCGCCACCGTCCCCGTGGGAGCCGGGAGTTACTCCGACACCCGGCCGGCCGGCACGACCGGCCCCACGACCGACACCGGCACGCCGGTCACCCCGAAGGTCACGCAGGCCGCCGAGGGCAAGCCCGTGCCCACCAACGACTGGTGGTCCTCCCTCGCCTTCCAGCGTTACGGCGACAATCCGTACTCCCAGCCCATGTACGGCCACCCGCTCACGTACCAGGCCGTCTCCGGCGGACTGGAGGTCGGCTACCCGACCAGCCCCACCGTCGTGGGCGAGGGCCGCCAGTACGAGTACGCGCACGAGCCGGACCTCACCCTCGGCCTGAGCGGGCTCAACTCGCCCGACACCAAGGCCGACGACTGGTCCGACTGGACGGTCACCCCCTACTGGTCCGACGGCGACCGCACCCTGCGGACCACCATCGGTCACGGCATGCCCTTCGTCTACGCCGAGGGCTCAGGCGGCGACGCCCAGATCACCACCGCGGCCGCGCCGACCGTCTTCTCCGACGAGGGCAACGTCGTCGGCATCACGGTCGGCGGACACCACTACGCCCTCTTCGCGCCGACCGGCAGCGACTGGGACGTCTCCGGCACCGAGATCACCGCCGGCCTCGGCGACAAGGACTACTTCTCCGTCGCCGTACTGCCCTCCACCGACGCCCTCGCGACCTTCCGCACGTACGCGTTCAGCTTCGTCACCGGATCGCAGGTGGAGTGGAGCTCCTCCGACGGCACGGTCGGCGCCACGTACGAGCTCACCACCGAGGCCAAGGAGGGCACCGAACGCGGCACCCTCCAGGCCCTCTACCGGCATCAGTGGATGCACACCACCGACGACCTCACGCCGTACACCTACGTCTCTCCCCGCGGCACCATGAAGGTCCGGGAGGGCGCCTCCTTCACCACCAGCCAGAAGGCCGCCCCGGTCCTGCCCGGGCTGCCGGGGACCGACGCGGTCGACACGTCCCAGCTGCGCGCCTACCTGTCCGAGGTCGCCGATTCCTCCGACCCGTTCTCCGGGGCCTCGGACACCTACTGGACCGGCAAGGCGCTGGGCAAGCTCGCCCAACTGGTGCCGCTCGCCGACCAGATCGGTGAGACCGCCACCCGCGACAAGCTCATCGGCCTGCTCCAGGACCGTCTGGAGGAGTGGTTCACCGCGGGCGGGGCGAGCGAGTTCTCGTACGACGCGGACTGGAAGACCCTCACCGGTTACCCCGCCTCCTACGGCAGCGACAGCGAACTCAACGACCACCACTTCCACTACGGCTACTACGTGTACGCCGCCGCGATCGTCGCCCAGTACGACGCCTCCTGGGCCGAGGACTCCGCCTGGGGCGGCATGGTCAAGGCCCTGATCCGCGACACCGCCAACCCCAGCCGCAGCGACAGCGACTTCCCCTTCCTGCGCGGCTTCGACGTCTACGCCGGGCACAGCTGGGCCTCCGGCCACCAGGGATTCGCCGCCGGCAACAACCAGGAGTCCTCCTCGGAGTCCACCAACCTCAGCGCGGCACTGGTGCTCTGGGGCTCGGCCACCGGCGACACCGAACTGCGCGACCTCGGCAGCTACCTGCTCGCCACCGAGGGCGAGGCGATCGCCCAGTACTGGTTCGACGCCGACCAGGAGGTCTTCCCCGACTCCTTCACCCACGACACGGTCGGCATGGTGTGGGGCAGCGGCGGGGCGTACTCCACCTGGTGGACCGCCAACCCGGAGGAGATCCACGGCATCAACGTCCTGCCCGTGACCGCGGGCGGCTCCCTGCACCTGGCCGGGCACCAGGACGCGATCCGGCGCAACATCGCGGAGATGGAGCGTGAGAACGGAGGGCCCGCCGTCGAATGGCGCGACATCCTCTGGGAGTTCGAGTCGCTGGCCGATCCGGCCGCCGCCAAGGCGAAGTGGGACGACGGCCACGCCGGATACACCCCGGAGGACGGTGAGTCGAAGGCGCACACCTACCACTGGCTCACCACCCTGGACGCGCTCGGCGCCCCCGACCCCTCGGTCACCGGCGACCTGCCCACGTCCGCGGTCTTCGCCAAGGACGGCGTCCGCACCTACGCCGCCCACAACCACGGGTCCGAGGCGGTCACGGTCACCTTCTCCGACGGCAAGGAACTCACCGTGCCGGCCGGTTCCACCGCGACCGGGAGCGGCGCCGGGTGACGACGGCAGCTCGTCGAAGGTGACGCTGAAACGCTGAAGCCCCTCCCGGCCCACGTGCACGCGGGCCGGGAGGGGCGCGGCGGCGGTGACGCCGAAGGCGCTCAGATGTCCCGGAACGTCTCGATCTGGGCGCCGACCGAGTTGAGGCGTTCGGCCAGGTCCTCGTAACCGCGGTTGATGACGTACACGTTGCGCAGGACCGAGGTGCCCTCGGCGGCCATCATGGCGAGGAGGACGACCACGGCGGGGCGCAGGGCGGGCGGGCACATCATCTCGGCGGCGCGCCAGCGGGTCGGGCCCTCCACCAGGACGCGGTGCGGGTCGAGGAGCTGGAGGCGGCCGCCGAGGCGGTTGAGGTCGGTGAGGTAGATGGCGCGGTTGTCGTAGACCCAGTCGTGGATGAGGGTCTGGCCCGAGGCGGCGGCGGTGATGGCCGCGAAGAACGGGACGTTGTCGATGTTCAGGCCGGGGAACGGCATGGGGTGGATCTTGTCGATCGGCGCCTCCAGCTTGGAGGGGCGCACGGTGAGGTCGACCAGCCGGGTGCGGCCGTTGTCCGCGGCGTACTCGGGGGTGCGGTCGTGGTCGAGGCCCATCTCCTCCAGGACGGCCAGCTCGATCTCCAGGAACTCGATCGGTACCCGGCGCACCGTCAGCTCCGACTCGGTGACCACGGCGGCGGCGAGCAGGCTCATCGCCTCGACCGGGTCCTCCGAGGGGGAGTAGTCGACGTCGACGTCGATGACGGGGACGCCGTGCACCGTGAGGGTGGTGGTGCCGATGCCCTCGACGCGCACCCCCAGCGCCTCCAGGAAGAAGCAGAGGTCCTGGACCATGTAGTTGGAGGAGGCGTTGCGGATGACCGTGACGCCGTCCTTGCGGGCTGCGGCCAGCAGAGCGTTCTCGGTCACGGTGTCGCCGCGCTCGGTCAGGACGATGGGCCGGTCGGAGGGCTCGGGCGTCTCGACCTCCGCGTGGTACAGGCCCTCGGTTGCGGTGATGTCCAGGCCGAACCGGCGCAGCGCGATCATGTGCGGCTCGATGGTGCGGGTGCCGAGGTCGCAGCCGCCGGCGTACGGCAGCTTGAAGCGGTCCATGCGGTGCAGCAGCGGGCCGAGGAACATGATGATGGAGCGGGTGCGGCGGGCCGCCGTCTGGTCCATGCCCGCCATGTCCAGGTCGGCGGGCGGGACGATCTCCAGGTCGTGCCCGTCGTTGATCCAGCGGGTGCGTACGCCGATGGAGTTGAGGACCTCCAGGAGGCGGTAGACCTCCTCGATGCGGGCGACCCGGCGCAGGGTGGTGCGTCCCCGGTTCAGCAGCGACGCGCAGAGCAGGGCGACGCAGGCGTTCTTGCTCGTCTTGACGTCGATCGCGCCCGACAGGCGCCGGCCGCCGACCACCCGCAGATGCATCGGCCCGGCGTAGCCCAGTGAGACGATCTCACTGTCCAGAGCTTCACCGATTCGGGCGATCATCTCAAGGCTGATGTTTTGGTTGCCGCGTTCGATGCGGTTGACCGCGCTCTGGCTGGTGCCGAGCGCCTCGGCGAGCTGCGCCTGTGTCCAGCCGCGATGCTGACGGGCGTCACGGATGAGCTTGCCGATGCGTACCAGGTAGTCGTCTGCCATGCCCGAAGGCTATCTCAGATATGAGATGCGGGCCTGTTGGGGGACCGTCCGGGGGAGAGGGCGTACGCGGGCCTGGCGAAGGGGCGGCTGACGGCCCGTCGGCTTTGCGCCGGAGACTGCGCCGGGCCCTTTCCGCACGCACCCGCCGGTGGTCCGGAGGCTGCGCCGGGCCCTTTCCGCACGCACCCGCCGGTGGCAGAGTGCCGTGCCATGGCGACACGGGGGCGGGTGCCGGGCGACGATGCCCGGCTTGCTCTTCCCGGCGAGCGCGGTCTGCGCCACCGGCTCCTCGACGGGCACCAGCCCCCGGGAGATCACCAGCAGGAAGGGCACGCGGCCTTCCTCCGGCGCCGGCGCGGACAGCTTCGCCGCCCGGTCCACGACCACCTCGCGCAGGGGCGCGACCCGGTCCGCGAACTCCTCCTGCGGCACCCCGGCGGCCTGCGGGTACCCCGCCTCCAGCAGCCTGCGCACCTGCCGGTCGAACTGTGGCCCTAGGGTGCCCGCCCGGCCCCGGTCCGGTGCCGCGTCCGCTTCGGCGAGCCGTCGGCGGGCAGGCGTGTCAGTGGACGGGGCGCGGGTGAACGGCGGAACCGGAGGACCCCGTGACCGCCCCTCCCAGGGGCAGCGCGGACCTCCGCCGCGCCAATCGGCGCCCCCGAGGCATGCCTCGTAGGCGGTCATGTACTAGAGTTATCTCGACATCGAGATATCTACCCAGGGCGAGACCGCGACCGCCGCCGGTAAGGCTTACCTAACTTAGCCCTACCTTAGCTGACTGGTGCGAGTGCGGGGCGGCAGAATTGCGGTAGAACGCGCACATTGATGAAGGAGACTGTCGTGTCGGCGAACAGCTTCGACGCCCGCAGCACGCTGCGCGTGGGCGACGAGTCGTACGAGATCTTCCGGCTGGACAAGGTCGAGGGCTCCGCGCGCCTCCCTTACAGCCTGAAGGTGCTGCTGGAGAACCTGCTCCGCACGGAGGACGGTGCGAACATCACCGCCGACCACATCCGGGCGGTCGGCGGATGGGACTCGCAGGCCCAGCCCAGCCAGGAGATCCAGTTCACCCCCGCCCGCGTGATCATGCAGGACTTCACCGGTGTGCCGTGTGTGGTCGACCTCGCCACCATGCGTGAGGCCGTGAAGGAGCTGGGCGGCGACCCGGCGAAGATCAACCCGCTGGCCCCCGCCGAGCTGGTCATCGACCACTCGGTCATCGCCGACAAGTTCGGCACCGACCAGGCGTTCGCCCAGAACGTCGAGCTGGAGTACGGTCGCAACCGCGAGCGCTACCAGTTCCTGCGCTGGGGCCAGACCGCGTTCGACGAGTTCAAGGTCGTCCCCCCGGGCACCGGCATCGTCCACCAGGTCAACATCGAGCACCTGGCCCGCACGGTCATGGTCCGGGGTGGCCAGGCGTACCCCGACACGCTGGTCGGCACCGACTCGCACACCACCATGGTCAACGGCCTCGGTGTGCTCGGCTGGGGCGTGGGCGGCATCGAGGCCGAGGCCGCCATGCTCGGCCAGCCGGTCTCCATGCTCATCCCGCGCGTCGTCGGCTTCAAGCTGACCGGTGAGCTCAAGCCCGGCACCACCGCCACCGACCTGGTCCTCACGATCACCGAGATGCTGCGCAAGCACGGCGTCGTCGGCAAGTTCGTCGAGTTCTACGGCGAGGGCGTCGCCGCCACCTCGCTCGCCAACCGCGCCACCATCGGCAACATGTCGCCGGAGTTCGGTTCCACCGCCGCGATCTTCCCCGTAGACGACGAGACGCTGAAGTACCTGCGCCTGACCGGCCGCGACGCGCAGCAGGTCGCCCTGGTCGAGGCGTACGCCAAGGAGCAGGGCCTGTGGCTGGACCCGGCCGCCGAGCCGGACTTCTCCGAGAAGCTGGAGCTCGACCTCGCCACGGTCGTCCCCTCCATCGCCGGCCCCAAGCGCCCGCAGGACCGCATCGTCCTCGCCGAGGCCGCCACCCAGTTCGGCCAGGACGTGCGCAACTACGTCTCCGAGGCGGACCTGGACGAGGCCGGCAAGGAGTCCTTCCCGGCCTCCGACTCCCCGGCGGTCTCCAACGGCACCCCGTCGAAGCCGGTCACCGTGACCGCCCCCGACGGCTCGACCTACGAGATCGACCACGGCGCCGTCACCGTCGCCGCCATCACCTCCTGCACCAACACGTCCAACCCGTACGTGATGGTCGCCGCCGCCCTCGTCGCCAAGAAGGCCGTGGAGAAGGGCCTGACCCGCAAGCCGTGGGTCAAGACCACCCTCGCCCCCGGCTCGAAGGTCGTCACCGACTACTTCGACAAGGCGGGCCTGACCCCGTACCTCGACAAGGTCGGCTTCAACCTCGTCGGCTACGGCTGCACCACCTGCATCGGCAACTCCGGCCCGCTGCCGGACGAGGTCTCCCAGGCCGTCAACGACAACGACCTGGCCGTCACCGCGGTGCTCTCGGGCAACCGCAACTTCGAGGGCCGGATCAACCCCGACGTCAAGATGAACTACCTGGCCTCCCCGCCGCTGGTCGTCGCGTACGCCCTCGCGGGTTCCATGAAGGTGGACATCACCAAGGACGCGCTCGGCGTGGACCAGGACGGCAACGCCGTCCACCTCTCCGACATCTGGCCGACCGAGGCCGAGGTCAACGACGTCGTCGCCAACGCCATCGGCGAGGACATGTTCAACAAGTCCTACCAGGACGTCTTCGCGGGCGACGCCCAGTGGCAGGCACTGTCCATCCCGACCGGCGACACCTTCGAGTGGGACACCGAGTCCACCTACGTGCGCAAGCCCCCGTACTTCGAGGGCATGCAGATGGACCCGGCCCCGGTCGAGGACATCGCCGGCGCCCGCGTCCTGGCCAAGCTCGGCGACTCGGTCACCACCGACCACATCTCCCCGGCCGGTGCCATCAAGGCCGACACCCCGGCGGGCAAGTACCTCACGGAGCACGGCGTCGAGCGCCGCGACTTCAACTCCTACGGCTCGCGCCGAGGCAACCACGAGGTCATGATCCGCGGCACCTTCGCCAACATCCGCCTGCGCAACCAGATCGCGCCGGGCACCGAGGGCGGCTTCACCCGCGACTTCACCCAGGCCCAGCAGGCCGGTGACGCGCCGGTGTCGTTCATCTACGACGCTTCGCGCAACTACATCGACCAGGGCATCCCGCTGGTCGTCCTGGCGGGCAAGGAGTACGGCTCCGGCTCGTCGCGCGACTGGGCCGCCAAGGGCACCGCGCTCCTCGGCGTCAAGGCCGTCATCGCCGAGTCGTACGAGCGCATCCACCGCTCCAACCTCATCGGCATGGGTGTCCTCCCGCTCCAGTACCCCGAGGGCCACTCCGCCGCGTCCCTCGGTCTGACCGGTGAGGAGACCTTCTCCTTCAGCGGCGTCAGCGATCTGAACAACGGCACCACCCCGTCCACGGTCAAGGTCACCACCGACACCGGCGTGGAGTTCGACGCGGTCGTCCGCATCGACACCCCCGGCGAGGCCGACTACTACCGCAACGGCGGCATCATGCAGTACGTGCTGCGCAACCTGATCCGCAAGTAGCGGCGCCGCGCCCCACCCGGGGCGCGTCCCGCGCGGACCGCCGCACAGCGGCTGAGGGCCGCACCCCCGCTTTGGCGGAGGTGCGGCCCTCGTCGCGTTCCGCGCGTACCGTGGCGCAGGGAACCACCGACTCCGGTACGCCCCGGGCGTGTTGAGCCGACGACCGGCCGGAGGTCTCAACTCGGGAAAGAGTGCCGGTCAATACTGTGTTCGATCTTGCAGCCCGCGCGAGGAGTGGACTATACCTGTCGGCGTCCGCCCGGAGTTTTCGCCCCGGGCCGGACGGGTCAGGGGGAGTCCCGGGGGACCCGGGGAGCACAGTGTCTCCCCCCACTCCCCTCCGCGTCCCGTGAACCCAGCACCGTCGCACATCCAGCACGACCCCAGCTTCACATCACCTTGCGGTGCCGGGGAGGTTCCGGTTCACCGCCTGAGTCCTGGAGAGGGCGAGGACTTGAGCATGGGATCCACCTCAGGAATCGACCGGCGCAGTCTGATCAAGCGGTCGGCGGCCATCGGGCTGATCACCGTCCCCACGATGAGCTTCCTGTCGGCCTGCGCCAGTGGCGACAGCACCGACAACAAGGTCGAGAAGGGCGAGAAGAGCAAGGACAACCCGCTGGGGGTCAACGCCTCGGCGCCGCTCGACTTCGTCCTCTTCGACGGAGGATTCGGCGTCGCGTACGCCGAGGACGCGGTCAAGGCGTACGAGAAGGCGTACCCCGAGGCGAAGGTCAAGTTCGGCTCCACGCAGAAGATCCAGTCGGAGCTGCAGCCGCGCTTCAACGGCGGCACCCCGCCCGACCTCATCGACAACTCCGGTGCCGAGCAGATGGACATGGGCGTCCTGGTCGGCAAGGACCAGCTGGCCGACCTCACCCCGCTGCTCGACGCCCCCTCGATCGACGACCCGTCGAAGAAGGTCCGCGACATCCTGCGGCCCGGCATCATCGAGATGGGCCAGTACGACGGCGACCCCTGCTACATCCTCAACTACGCCTACACGGTGTACGGCGTCTGGTACTCGCAGACCGCGCTCGACAAGCTCGACGCGGAGTACCCGCAGGACTGGGACGGCATGCTGGCGCTCTGCGCCAAGGCGAAGAAGAAGGGCATCGCCGGCTGGACGTACGCGGGCAAGTACCCGTACTACATTCCCTTCTCGCTCTACCCGTTCATCGGCAAGATCGGCGGCCGCGAGGTCCTGGACGCCATCGACAACCTGGAGCCGGGCGCCTGGAAGCACCCGGCGGTCAAGGCCGGTTTCGAGGCGTACTACGAGCTGTACAAGAAGGGGTACGTCCTCAAGGGCACCCCCGGCATCGACCACGTCGAGTCGCAGACCGCGTGGACCCAGGGCAAGGCCCTGTTCCTGCCCAACGGCTCCTGGGTGGAGAACGAGGCGGCGGGCACCACGCCGGACGACTTCGAGATGAAGGTGGCCGCCCCCTCCAGCCTGGACAGCTCCGACAAGCTGCCGTTCGGCACCCTGTGGGCCTCGGGCGGCGAGCCGTTCATCGTTCCCAAGAAGGCGAAGAACCCGGACGGCGGCATGGAGCAGCTGCGCATCATGCTCAGCGAGAACTCCTCGAAGAACTTCACCACCAAGGTGAAGTCGCTGACCGCTCTTGACGGCGGCACCGAGGGGCTGGAGCTGACCTCCGCCCTCAAGTCGGCCGTCGCCGCCCTGGAGAAGGCCGGGGAGAACATCCTCAACCCGCGCCTGCAGGACTGGTACGTCGAGCTGCAGAAGCAGAAGATCGGCGCCGGCGCGATCGGCGAGATGATGGCGGGCCGGATGACCCCCGCCGAGGCGATCAAGAAGTGCCAGGAGTTCGCCGACGCCGCGGCCAAGGACGACTCCATCAAGCACTACCGGCACCAGTGAGACAGGCGGTCGCGGGCCCGCCTGGCGCGGGTCCGCGACCGCGGCAGCGCGGCGGCACCCGCCGGGGATTCGGGGTCGACACCACATGCAGCACGGTAAATACCGCTTCATCGCGGGCTTTCTGATCGTCCCTCTGACGATCTACGCACTCTTTGTGATCTGGCCGTTCGTCCAGTCCATCTTCTACTCGTTCACGGACTGGACCGGGCTCAGCCCGGACTTCTCGCTGGTCGGGTTCGACAACTACGCGCGGATGTTCGACGACGGCACCTTCTGGAAGGCGCTCCAGCACAGCGTGACCTTCGTGCTGCTGCTGCCCGTGGTGACGCTCGGGCTCGCGCTCTTCTTCGCCTTCATGATCAACGTCGGCGGGCGGCGCCGGAAGGGCGCGGCCATCGCGGGCGTCCGCGGCTCCTCCTTCTACAAGATCGTCTACTTCTTCCCGCAGGTGCTGTCGATCGCCATCGTCGCCCTGCTCTTCCGCTTCGCCTACAACCCCAACAGCGGCGCCCTCAACTCGGCGCTCGGGATACTGGGCCTGGACGGACTCCAGAGCAACTGGCTCGGCGACCCGAACCTCGCCCTCTGGTGCGTCATGGCGGTCATGGTCTGGTCCACCACCGGCTTCTTCGTCGTGCTCTTCTCCGCCGGGATGGCCTCCATCCCCAAGGACTACTACGAGGCCGCGCTGCTCGACGGGGCCGGGCGCTTCACCACCTTCTTCCGCATCACCGTGCCGCTGCTCTGGGACACCGTGCAGTCCGGCTGGATCTACATGGGCATCCTCGCCCTCGGCGCGGAGTCCTTCGCCATCGTCCACATCATGACCGTGGGCCCGGGCGGACCGGCCGATTCCACCACCGTCCTGCCGCTGCTCGTCTACCAGAAGGCGTTCGTGGGCGGCCAGGCGGCCTACGCGACCACCATCGGCGTCGCCCTCCTGATCGTCACCCTGGCCTTCGCGGCCCTGGTGTCGCGGGTCGGCCGGCGTGAACGGCTGGAGTTCTGATGAAGACAGACGACCCCGACCTCGTGAAGAAGGCCGACGGGCCGGGCGGCCCCGGTCTCCCGGCCCAGCGCAAGGCGGCGGACCAGCCGCCCCCGGCCCCCCGCGGCCCGTCCAGGACCGGCGGCACGCTCAACGTCTTCTCCCACGGTGTGCTGGTCATCTGGGCCTTCCTGGTGGCGATGCCGCTGCTGTGGGCCGTCATGACCTCCTTCAAGGACGACAGGTCGATCTTCGACTCGCCGTGGTCGCTGCCGGACAGGCTGCACTTCGAGAACTGGTCGCGTGCCTGGACCCAGGCGCACATGAGCGAGTACTTCCTCACCACCGTGATCGTGGTGGCGGGCTCCCTGGTGGGCACCCTGCTGCTGGGCTCGATGGCCGCCTACGTGCTGGCGCGGTTCGACTTCCCCGGCAACCGGTTCCTCTACTTCCTGTTCATCGGCGGCCTGAGCTTCCCGGTCATCCTGGCGCTGGTCCCGCTCTTCTTCGTGATGAACAACCTGGGGCTGCTCAACACCACGCACGGCCTGATCCTGGTGTACATCGCCTACTCGCTGCCGTTCACGGTCTTCTTCCTGACCGCCTTCTTCCGCACCCTGCCGACCTCGGTCGCCGAGGCCGCGCTGATCGACGGGGCCTCGCACAGCCGGACCTTCTTCCAGGTCATGCTGCCGATGGCCAAGCCCGGACTGATCAGCGTGGGCATCTTCAACTTCCTCGGCCAGTGGAACCAGTACCTGCTGCCGACCGTGCTCAACACCGACCCGGACCGCAAGGTCCTCTCCCAGGGCCTGGTCCAACTCGCCGTCAGCCAGGGGTACAAGGGCGACTGGTCCGGCCTCTTCGCCGGGCTGGTGATGGCGATGCTGCCGGTGCTCGGGGCGTACATCGTCTTCCAGCGGCAGGTCGTCGCCGGGCTCACCGCTGGGGCGCTGAAATAGCGTCAGCGGCGCTCTGACGGGCCGTACGGGCCCGCCTCCGGACTCCGGGGGCGGGCCCGTACCCGTGTGCGCGCCGGCGCCTCCGCGGGCCCCTGGCGGCGCGTCGTGGGGCCGCCGCGTCCCCGTCCGTGTCGAGCCCTTGACGGATACCGCGCCGCAAGCTGTGCTTGAGGTTCAGAACTTGTACACAGTGCGGACCGCTCCGCCGGGGCTGGTCGACCGGCGGGTGGCCGCGGGCCGCCCGGCAGCGGGCAGGAGTGGATAGGCCGATGGAGACACCGGGGTCGCAGTCGTCGCTGCACAGGGCCAATCTGGAGCGGGTGGTGCGGGCCGTGCGGCTCTCCGGGTCGCTGACCCAGGCGGAGATCGCCCGGACCACCGGTCTCTCCGCGGCCACCGTCTCCAACATCGTCCGGGAACTGAAGGAGGGCGGCACCGTCGAGGTGACCCCCACCTCGGCCGGCGGCCGCCGCGCCCGCAGCGTCTCGCTCAGCGGGGACGCGGGCATCGTCATCGGCGTCGACTTCGGCCACACCCACCTCAGGGTCGCCGTCGGCAACCTCGCCCACCAGATCCTCGCCGAGGAGGCCGAGCCGCTCGACGTGGACGCCTCCGCCGAGCAGGGCTTCGACCGCGCCGAACTGCTGGTCGGCCGCCTCCTCGACGCCACCGGCGTGGACCGCGCCAAGGTCGCCGGGGTCGGCCTCGGGGTGCCCGGGCCCATCGACGTCGCCTCCGGCATGCTCGGCTCCACCTCGATACTGCCCGGCTGGACCGGCACCCAGCCCGCGCTCGCCCTCGGCGAGCGGCTCGGCGTGCCCGTCGCCGTCGACAACGACGCCAACCTCGGCGCTCTCGGCGAGCTGGTCTGGGGGAGCGGGCGCGGCGTGCGCGACCTGGCCTACATCAAGGTGGCCGGGGGGGTGGGTGCCGGGCTCGTCATCGACGGGCAGATCTACCGGGGCCCCGGCGGCACGGCCGGCGAGATCGGCCACATCACCCTCGACGAGGCCGGGCCGGTCTGCCGCTGCGGCAACCGCGGCTGCCTGGAGACCTTCACCGCCGCCCGGTACGTGCTGCCGCTGCTGGAGCCCACGCACGGCACCGGGCTGACCATGGAGAAGGTCGTCGCGCTGGCCCAGGAGGGCGACCCCGGCTGCCGCCGCGTCGTCGCCGACGTCGGCCGCCACATCGGCAGCGGCGTGGCGAGCCTGTGCAACCTCCTCAACCCGAGCCGGGTGGTGCTCGGCGGCGACCTGGCCGAGGCGGGCGAACTGGTCCTCGGCCCGATCCGCACCTCGGTGGGGCGGTACGCCATCCCGAGCGCCGCCCGCCAGCTCGAACTGGTGCCGGGCTCGCTCGGCGGCCGGGCCGAGGTGCTGGGCGCGCTCGCCCTGGCGCTGCGCGAGATGGGCGATTCGACCCTTCTGGACGGGGCCGCTCCGCAGCCCACTCCTGCCTTCATTTAGAGAACGCATGGCACCGTTGTCATCTCGTTAAGGATTTACTCCTTGACGCCGCTGTGCGGGCCGAGTTGACTTCCAGCCACCTCGGTCGCATCGGCGCGGCCATGTCAGGGAGGTTGGGACAGATGAACACCAAGCTGCGCAGAGCCGCGACAGCCGCCACCGCTCTCACCATGGCGGTTTCCCTCGCCGCGTGCGGTGAGGCAGGCAGTGGCAAGGAGGACAAGGCGGACGACAAGACGATCGGCCTGCTCCTGCCCGAGAGCCGCACCACCCGCTACGAGTCCTTCGACTACCCGCTGATCAAGGCGAAGGTCAAGGAACTCTGCGACGACTGCGAGATCAACTACAAGAACGCGGCCGAGAACGTCTCGACCCAGAAGCAGCAGTTCGACGACCTGGTCTCGTCCGGCGTCAAGGTCATCATCCTGGACGCCGTCGACTCCGGCGCCACCAAGTCCTGGGTCGACGGCGCCGAGAAGAAGGGCGTGAAGGTCGTCGCGTACGACCGCCTCGCCGAGGGCAACGTCGCCGCCTACGTCTCGTTCGACAACGAGAAGATCGGCAGGCTCCAGGGCGAGGGCATCGTCCAGGCCCTGGGCGACAAGGCCGCCGACTCCCGGGTCGTCATGATCAACGGCAAGGAGTCCGACCCCAACGCCGCGATGTTCAAGAAGGGCGCCCACAGCGTCCTGGACAAGCAGGTCAAGGAGGTCGTCTACGAGCAGACCGGTGAGTGGAGCGCCGAGATCGCGGGCCAGAAGATGGGCGCCGCCATCACCTCCCTGGGCAAGGACGGCTTCGACGCCGTCTACTCCGCCAACGACGGCATGGCCGGCGGCGTCATCGCCGCCCTGGAGTCCGCCAAGGTCAAGGACATCCCGGTGGGCGGCCAGGACGCCGAGCTCGCGGGCATCCAGCGGATCCTGAAGGGCACCCAGAGCTTCACCATCTACAAGCCCTACAAGCCCGAGGCCGAGCCGACCGCCGAGATAGCCGTCCGCCTGCTCCAGGGCAAGTCCATCGACGACATCGCCACCACCAAGATCGACAGCCCCTCGACCAAGGGCATCCCGGCCGCCCTGGTCGACGCCTTCGTGGTGACCGAGGACAACATCAAGGACACGGTCATCAAGGACGAGCTCTACAAGGTGAGCGAGATCTGCAAGGGCGAGTTCAAGAAGGCCTGCGCGGACGCCGGCATCGAGTAGCAGCCCCCCGGCGGCCCCGCGCCCCGGACCGGCCCGCGCACGGCGCGCCCGGCCCCGGGGGCGCGGCCCGCGAGCCGCCCCGGAACGCCGGGGCGGCGGCCCACCCTCCTCGGGCCGCCGCTCCGGCCCCGAGTCCGTACGGCGCCCCGCCGCTCCCATGTCCAGGCCCCGCAGCCCGGAGCACGGGGCGTCGTACGCACCCCCGCCGGGCGCCCGGCCCCCGCCCGGGGCCGCGCGCCCCGGCCGCCCGCCGCTCTCCCGGAGCGGTCCCGGCCCCCTTGACCGACCTGTCCGCCGGGCCCCGGGCCCGGCCCAGCCCCCCCCCCGGCCGTCCTGCCCCGTCCCGCGCCCGACCGGCGCGCCGAGGGGCCCAGGGCGGCGAAGGAGATGGTTCTCATGTCCGCTGCGCCCGTGCTGGCGCTGCGCGGAATCTCCAAGCGCTTCGGTGCCGTACAGGCGCTCACCGAGGTAGACCTGGAGGTCCGCGCGGGCTCCGTCCTCGCCCTCGTCGGCGACAACGGCGCCGGCAAGTCCACCCTCGTCAAGACGATCGCCGGGGTGCACCCCATCGACGAGGGCGTCATCGAGTGGGAGGGCCGGCCCGTCACCGTGGCCCGCCCCCACGACGCCCAGCACCTCGGCATCGCGACCGTCTACCAGGACCTCGCGCTCTGCGACAACCTCGACGTCGTCGCCAACCTCTTCCTCGGGCGCGAGGCGACCCGCGGCAAGGTCCTCGACGAGGTCGCGATGGAGAAGCGCGCCCAGGAGCTCCTGGACTCGCTCTCCATCCGCATCCCCAGCGTCCGCATCCCGATCGCCTCGCTCTCCGGCGGCCAGCGCCAGGTGGTGGCCATCGCCCGCGCCCTGGTCGGCGACCCGAAGCTGGTCATCCTCGACGAGCCGACCGCCGCCCTCGGCGTGGAGCAGACCGCGCAGGTCCTCGACCTGGTGGAGCGGCTGCGCGAGCGCGGCCTCGCCGTCATCCTCATCAGCCACAACATGGCCGACGTCCTCGCCGTCGCCGACCAGGTGGCCGTCCTGCGGCTCGGCCGCAACAACGGCGTCTTCGACGTGGCCGACACCAGCCACGAGGAGATCATCTCCGCGATCACCGGCGCCACGGAGAACGCCGTGACCCGGCGCAAGGCCCGCACCACGGAGGCAGCACAGTGAGCGACACGCAGCCGGGCAAGAGCCCGGAGCAGAGCCCCGAGGCCGCCGGGCAGGCGCCCGCCGAGGCCGAGGGCGCGACGAAGACCGCCGTGCCCGCGCCCGCCGAGCCGGTCGACGCGGGCGCGCCCGCCGCCGACGCGCTCACCCCGGTCGACCCGCGGCTGCTCGTCCGCGAGCAGGGCTTCGCCGGATACCTCACCGACTTCAAGCGCCGCATCAAGGGCGGCGAGCTGGGCTCGATCCCGGTCCTCGTCGGCCTCGTCGTCATCTGGGCGATCTTCGAGACCACCACCGGCCGGTTCCTCGACCCGTCCAACCTCACCAACATCGCGCAGTACATCGTCGGCCCCGGCCTCATCGCCACCGGCATCGTCTTCGTCCTGCTGCTCGGTGAGATCGACCTCTCGGTCGGCTCGGTGGCGGGCCTGACCGCCGCGCTGACCTCGGTCCTCGCGGTCAAGCAGGATCTGAACGAGGGCCTCGCCGTCCTCCTCGGCCTGCTGGCGGCGGGCGCGATCGGCGCCCTGCACGGCTTCTTCTTCGCCCGGATCGGCGTACCGGCCTTCGTGGTCACCCTCGCCGGATTCCTCGGCTGGAGCGGCCTCCAGCTGTACGTCATGGGCAACACGCTCAGCATCAACAACATCTCCGGCGGCGTCGTCCACTCGCTGAACAACACCTACTTCAGCGACATCGCCGCCGCCTACGGCCTCGCCCTGGTCGCGGTCGCCGCCCACCTCGGCAGCCAGCTCCTGGACCGCAAGCGCCGCCGCGCGGTCGAGCTGCCGCACCGGCCGCTCAGCGAGGTGCTGCTGCGCTCCGGCGTGGTCGCCGTGCTCGCCTTCGCCACCGCCTGGATGCTCAACCAGGAGAACGGGCTGCCGCTCGGCCTCACCGTCTTCGTCGGCGTCGTCGTCCTCGCCGCGTTCGTCCTGCGCCGGACGACCTACGGCCGCCAGGTCTTCGCGGTTGGCGGCGGCGTCGAGGCGGCCCGCCGGGCCGGCATCAACGTCGTCTGGGTGCGGATCTCGGTCTTCACCATCTCCGGGTTCCTCGGCGGCCTCGGCGGCCTCTTCATCGCCTCCCAGGCCGGCGTCGCCGACTCCAACCTCGGCGGCGGCGACACCCTGATGCTGGCCATCGCGGCGGCCGTGATCGGCGGCACCAGCCTCTTCGGCGGCCGCGGCACGCCGTGGTCCGCGCTGATCGGCATCCTGGTCATCCAGTCGATCATGACCGGCCTGTACATGTCCGGCAGCTCCAGCGACGCCGTCCAGTCCATGATCACCGGTGTGGTCCTGCTGGCCGCCGTCGTCATCGACTCGGTCTCCCGCCGCACGCAGAAGACCGCGGGCCGCGCCTGACCCAGCGGCGGACGGGCCGGGACCACCCCCAGAGGTCCCGCCCCCCGCCCGCCGCACACCGCACGGCCACGCGCCCGGTCCCTCCCGAAGGGGCCGGGCGCGCCGCCGTGCGCCCGCCACATGCGCCCGTGAGGCTCCGCCCACCCGTCCGGCCCCCGGGCATACCCCTGAGGCACCGGACAGGACTAGCATCGCCGCGAGTCCGCGTGACGCGGATCCCGGGCGCCCGGTGCGGGGCGCGGGAAGCGGAACATTAGACTCGACAGACCCGGCAAAGCTCGAAAACGCTCTACTGCAAGGAGGCACGGGTGCCGCTGCTGACCCGCATCACGGGACCGCGCGATCTGGACCGTCTCAGCCCGGAGCAGCTTGACGAGCTGGCCGCAGAGATCCGGACCTTCCTCGTCGACGCCGTCTCCAAGACCGGCGGCCACCTCGGCCCGAACCTCGGAGTCGTGGAGCTCACGATCGCCCTGCACCGGGTGTTCGACTCGCCGCAGGACAAGGTCCTCTTCGACACCGGTCACCAGTCGTACGTCCACAAGCTGCTCACCGGCCGCCAGGACTTCTCCGGCCTGCGCACCAAGGGCGGCCTCTCCGGCTACCCCTCGCGCGCCGAGTCCGAGCACGACGTCATCGAGAACAGCCACGCCTCCACGGTGCTCGGCTGGGCCGACGGCTTCGCCAAGGCCAACCAGGTGCGCGGCAAGGACGACCACGTCGTCGCCGTCATCGGCGACGGCGCCCTCACCGGCGGCATGGCCTGGGAGGCGCTCAACAACATCGCCGCCGCCAAGGACCGCCCGCTGGTCATCGTGGTCAACGACAACGAGCGCTCCTACGCGCCGACCATCGGCGGCCTCGCCAACCACCTGGCGACCCTGCGTACCACCGACGGCTACGAGCGCTTCCTCGCCCGTGGCAAGGACTTCCTGGAGCGCACCCCGGTCGTCGGCCGCCCGCTCTACGAGACGCTGCACGGCGCCAAGAAGGGCCTCAAGGACTTCATCGCCCCGCAAGGCATGTTCGAGGACCTGGGCCTGAAGTACGTCGGCCCGATCGACGGCCACGACATCGAGGCCCTGGAGTCGGCGCTGGCCCGTGCCAAGCGGTTCGGCGGCCCGGTCATCGTGCACTGCCTCACCGAGAAGGGCCGCGGCTACCAGCCGGCCGTCCAGGACGAGGCCGACCGCTTCCACGCGGTGGGCGTCATCCACCCCGACACCGGTCTGCCCGTCTCCGCCTCCGGCGCCGACTGGACCTCGGTCTTCGGCGAGGAGATGGTCCGGCTCGGCAAGGAGCGCGAGGACATCGTGGCGATCACCGCCGCCATGCTCCAGCCCGTCGGCCTCCAGAAGTTCGCCGACGCCTTCCCCGAGCGGGTCTACGACGTCGGCATCGCCGAGCAGCACGGCGCGGTCTCCGCGGCGGGCCTGGCCAGCGGCGGCGTCCACCCGGTCTTCGCCGTCTACGCGACCTTCCTCAACCGCGCCTTCGACCAGCTCCTCATGGACGTGGCCCTGCACCGCTGCGGCGTCACCTTCGTCCTGGACCGGGCCGGGGTCACCGGCACCGACGGCGCCTCGCACAACGGCATGTGGGACATGTCGATCCTCCAGGTCGTCCCCGGCCTCAGGATCGCCGCGCCGCGCGACGCCGACCAGCTCCGCGCCCAGCTGCGCGAGGCCGTCGCCGTCGAGGACGCCCCGACCGTCGTCCGCTACTCCAAGGGCGCCGTGGGCCCCGCCGTCGCCGCCCTCGGCACCGTCGGCGGCATGGACGTGCTGCGCGAGCCGGGCACATCCCGCCCCGACGTGCTGCTGGTCTCGGTCGGCGCGCTCGCCCCGATGTGCCTGGAGATCGCCGGCCTCCTCGACAAGCAGGGCATCTCCACCACCGTGGTCGACCCGCGCTGGGTCAAGCCGGTCGACGAGGCGCTTGCGCCGCTGGCCGAGCAGCACCGGGTGGTCGTCACCGTCGAGGACAACAGCCGGGTTGGCGGCGTCGGTTCGGCCGTCGCCCAGGCGCTGCGCGACGCCGGTGTCGACGTACCGCTGCGCGACTTCGGCATCCCGCCGCGCTTCCTCGACCACGCCACCCGCAAGGAGGTGCTGGCCGAGATCGGCCTGACCGCCCCGGACATCGCCCGGCAGGTCACCGGCCTCGTCGCCAAGCTCGACGGACGGTACGAGCACGGCGCCGCGGCCCAGGCCGTCGAGCCGGCCCGCGACTGACGCGCCCTCCGCTCCGAGGCACGGAAAGGGCCGGGCCCACCACCCCGCACGGGTGGTGGGCCCGGCCCATTCGCGTGAAGCGGGCCGCGTCGGGGCATGCGCTGCGCACTCCCCTCCGATCATGGCGGGGACGACCAGCGTGGGAGGTACACCCGTGAGCACCCTCTTCAGAACGAAGAGCGTCGAGCAGTCGATCCGGGACACGGAGGAGCCCGGGACGGCGCTCAAGAAGTCGCTGTCCGCCCTCGACCTCACCGTCTTCGGCGTCGGCGTCATCATCGGCACCGGCATTTTCGTCCTCACCGGCAAGATCGCCAAGGAGACGGCGGGGCCGAGCGTGGCCATCGCCTTCGTGGTCGCCGGACTGGTCTGCGCCCTCGCGGCCCTCTGCTACGCCGAGTTCGCCTCCACGGTGCCGGTGGCCGGGTCCGCGTACACCTTCTCGTACGCCTCGCTCGGGGAGTTCCCGGCGTGGATCATCGGCTGGGACCTCATCCTGGAGCTGGCGCTGGGCTGCGCCGTGGTCGCCGTCGGCTGGTCCGGCTACATGCGCTCGCTGCTGGACACCGCCGGGCTCCACCTGCCGCAGTGGCTCAGCGGCACCCATGACGGGCGGTTCGGCTTCGACCTGCTCGCCTGTCTGCTGGTGGTGGCGCTCACCCTGGTCCTGGTGGCCGGGATGAAGCTCTCCTCGCGGGTGACCGGGGTCGTCGTCGCCGTGAAGGTGACGGTCGTGCTGATCGTCATCGTGGTCGGCGCCTTCTTCATCACCGGCGCCAACTACGACCCGTTCGTGCCGCCGAGCCAGGAGGTCGAGGGCGGCGGCGGCTTCACCGCCCCGCTCATCCAGCTCATGACCGGATTCACCCCGGCCGACTTCGGCGTGATGGGCATCTTCACCGCGGCCGCCGTGGTCTTCTTCGCCTTCATCGGCTTCGACATCGTGGCCACCGCCGCCGAGGAGACCCACAACCCGCAGCGCGACGTGCCCCGCGGCATCCTCGGCTCGCTCCTCATCTGCACCCTGCTGTACGTCGCCGTCTCCATCGTCGTCACCGGCATGCAGAAATACTCCGACCTCTCCACGGACGCGCCGCTCGCCGACGCGTTCAAGTCGGTCGGCCACCCCTTCTGGGCGGGGCTGATCAGCTTCGGCGCCGCGGTCGGCCTCACCTCGGTCTCGATGATCCTGCTGCTCGGCCAGACCCGGGTGTTCTTCGCGATGAGCCGCGACGGCCTGCTGCCCCGCGCCTTCTCCCGCGTCCACCCGCGCTTCGGCACGCCGTACCGCTCCACGCTCCTCCTCGGCGGGGTCGTCGCGCTGCTCGCCGGGTTCACCTCCATCGACGAACTCGCCGAACTGGTCAACATCGGCACGCTCTTCGCCTTCGTCGTGGTCGCCCTCGGCGTGATCCTGCTCCGCCGCAGCCGCCCGGACCTGCCGCGCGCCTTCCGCACGCCGCTGGTGCCGTGGGTGCCCGTCCTCTCGGTGCTGGCCTCGCTCTGGCTGATGCTCAACCTGCCCGCCGAGACCTGGCTGCGGTTCGCCGTCTGGATGGTCATCGGCGTCGTCGTCTACTTCGCCTACGGACGCAGCCACAGCCGCCTCGGCCGCGGCACCCAGGCCTGAGGCGCCTGACCGGCGTCCTGCCCCCGGCCCCGTATGTCCTGCCTCATCCGGACATACGGGGCCACTAAGGTGCCGCCACGGGGGCGCACGCTCCCCGCGACCCCCCGGGCCCGAAGGCAGGCATGCGCGACCAGTACCCCCCGGCGGCCGACGCCCCGGCCGCCCCCACGCTCACCCCGCAACGCCCGGCCCGCACCGGCCCGCCCCCCGCCGCCCCAGCCCTGCTGCCCCCGCCGCGCACCGCACCCGAGCCACCCCGCCCGCACCGGCCCGCACCGGGCAGGGCCGCGTCCCGCACCCGTGCCCTCGCCCCCTGGCCTCGCCTGCTCCCCGGCCTCGCCCTGGTCGCCTGCGCGACCCGGCTGCCCTCCTTCCGGCTGCCGCTGTGGAGCCCGGACGAGGGGTTCCTCGCGGTACAGGCCCGGCTGCTCGCCGACGGCGGCGCGCTCTACTTCGACGTGGTCGACCGCAAACCGCCGCTGATGCCCTGGCTCTACGAGGCGGCGTTCACTCTGTGGGGCGACACCTCCCTGGCCCCGGTCCGCGTCGCCGCCGTCCTCGCCCAGCTCGCCACCGCACTGCTGGTCGCCTCCCTGGCCCGCCGCCGCTGGGGGAGCGCGGCCGGACGCACCGCGGGCCTGCTGCACCTGCTGCTCTCCGTCGGCCTCAACCCCGAGGACACCCAGGCCGCCGCCTTCGCGGTCTTCCTGCTCCCCGCCACCGTCGCCGCGCTCTGGTGCGCCGACCGCCGCCACTGGGGTGCGGCCGGGGCCGCCGTCGCCGCCGCCTTCCTCGTCAAGCAGACCGGCGCCGTCGTCCTGCTGCCCGTGCTGCTGCTCTGGTGGCGCGCGGGCGGCGGCGGCCGGGGACTGGCCCGGCTCGCTCTCGGCGCCGCCCTGCCGGTCCTCGCCACCGCCCTCGCCACCGACCCCGCGGGGTTCCTCTTCTGGACGGTGACCGGTTCCGGCTCGTACGCCTCCTTCTCCGGCTCGGTGCCGCACGTGCTGGCCCGCGCCCTGGTCAACGCCCTGCTGCTGGCCGCCGCCTCGGCCGCGCTGCTGCTGCCACTGGCCCGCGCCGGACGCGGCCCCGCCGAACTGCGGCTCTGGCTCGGCGCCTCCGCCCTCGCCGTCGTCACCGGCCTGCACTTCTTCGGCCACTACTACCTGCAACTGGTGCCGCCCCTGGCCCTGCTGGCCACCCGCGCCCTGCACCGGAGCCCCGCCGCCGTACGAGCCGGCGCCCTGCGGGCCACCGCCGCCCTCGCCGCCCTCTTCGTGCTGTGGGGCCTGCTCGCGCCCCGCCCCGACACCGACCACGCCGTGCGGCTGGCCCACACCGTGCGGAGCCTGACCGCGCCGGGCGAGCGCGTCCTGGTCTGGAGCATGCATCCGGAGACGTACTGGCTCGCCGGACGCCCGCCCGCCAGCCGCTACCTGACCGCCGGTCTGCTGACCAACCACAGCGGCGGCCGTGCCGGGGCCCGCACCGGCGAGCCGTACGCGGTCCCCGGCACCTGGCACGTCTTCCGCGCCGAGACCGCCGCCGACCCGCCGCACCTGCTCGTCGACGACTCGCGCGGCGGCGACTGGTCCCCGCGCCACCTGCCCACGCTCCGGACCCTGCTCGCCGAGCACTACCACCCGGCGGGCACCGTCGACGGGGCCCGGCTGTACGTGCTGCGGGAGCGCTGACGGCGTAAAACCCGTACCCCGCCCCGGCGAAGGAGGAAGACTCGCACCCATGGCGGAGATGAGCGCGTTGCGGGAGGCGGTCGGCGGCTGGGCGGGCGGCGGTCCCGGCGAGCGGGCGCGGGAGCTGGCCGGAGAGCTGGGGGTGCGCACGGCGGTGCTGCTGGAGGGGCTGAGCGATCTCGCGGCCGTCGAGGCGCTGGCCGCCCGGCGCGGCAGGGACCTGGCAGCCGAGGGCGTGTGCGTGGTGCAGATGGCCGGGGCGATGAACGTCGGCCGCTACGCGGCCCTCCTCGGCCCGCCCGGCCTCGGCCTGCGCCTGACCGGCCTCTGCGACGTACGCGAACGGCCCTTCTACGACCGCGGCCTGCGCCGGGCCGGCGCCCCGGGGCACGGCGTCTTCGTCTGCACCGCGGACCTGGAGGACGAACTCGTCCGCGCACTCGGCACCGCACGGGTCGAGGAGATCGTCGAGCAGGAGGGCGACCTCCGCGCCTGGCAGACCTTCCTCCGCCAGCCCGCCCAGCTCGACCGCCCCCGCCGGCACCAACTGCGCCGCTTCCTGGGCACCAAGAAAGGCCGCAAGATCCGCTACGGCCACCTCCTGGTCCAGGCCCTCGAACCCGCCCAGGTACCGGCGCCGTTGGACGGGCTCTTCGCGAGCCTCTGAGGCAGCCGGGACGTCCGCGTGCCTCCCGCCTGCCGCCCGCGTGTCTTCGCACACCGCCGGTGGGACGCCGTACGCCCCGCTCACCCCGCCCCGCGCACCGCCCTCGGGCCCACCGACCGCGCCCCGTGCGCCGCGACCCGCTCGCGCAGTTCCCGGTCGGCGGTCACCACCACGCACTCCTGCCCGGGAGCGGCTCGCGCGGCCACCGCCACGATGTGGTCGTCCCCGCTCCCGGGCGCCGACTCCACCCGTACGCCGTCGACCGGCCCCACCCCGCGCGCCGCCCCCTCCACCACCAGCACCACGTCCAGTGGCCCGTCCACCCCGGGCACGCCCTCGGCGGCCACCCGCACCAGCCGGTCCCGCAGCCGCTCGGCGGCGCCCCGCCGATCGCGCCACCACCCGTCGGGCACCGACCCGACGACATTGGCACCGTCCACGACGAGAAGCGGGCGGGGGCCGGCGGCGGGCTGCGCGGAGTCGGTCTGCATGACTCCATCCTGCCGCGCCGGGCGCGACGGCGCGTACCGGCGTACGCCGTGGGCATCCCCGGCACCTGAGCGCCGCACCACGCGGAAAGGGGCCGTGGCCGCGGGGGCCCCCCCCGGGCCCGGCCCCACCGCCCACCCCCCCCCCGCCCCGCCGGGCGAGGCCCCGGCCCACCCACCCCGGCG